>JANLSK010000251.1:0-8880 GCA_031362415.1 Actinomycetes bacterium
CCGGCCGGACCCGAAGTGCCTTTCGGGGCGTCTCCGGCCGCCAGGGGTGCCTCTCATCGAAATAGCCCTCCGGGTAGATCGCCACGCACGGCGAGCGGCGCGCCGTGTGTCAGGCGCCCCCGATCGGTGGGCAGGTGGCGGTTGGCGTTCGGCATGAACGCCCGAGTTCGACGGGACGATCCAGAAAATCGCGGGTCAACCCCCACGTCCAACCGGAGACTCGGCGTCGTCGACCAGGACCCACCCGGCTGAGCAGCCGGCGCCGCGACCCCGGCCACACGGCGGGCGTCAGAGCCAGCTCCCCAATCTTCGCCGCAGCCAGGGTTCGAGCTCAGGTCGTGTTACCGACACGAACCATCTGCGCTCGTGCCGACGGAACGGTGACATGGCGTTGTTGGGGCGCCTCCCACTCGAGCGCGGCCCCGGTATGCGGCGCATTACGGCAGCACGGTGAACGCGGTGGAATCGGGGATCAGGCGCATCTCTCCGACGGGCCTCTCCCTCGACCGGCTGGAGCTGATCGAAGGGGTTTCATCGCCTGCACGGCCAGCGTGATCCAGGACCGCTTCGATGACAAGTTTGAGGCACACGAGGGAGGCTGCTCGTCGTGGACGAGTAGGCACAGACGGACCGTGCGCTTGCCCCACGCGGACAAGCTGGCCACACTGCGACAACGTCAACCAGGAGGTTCGACATGACCGACATGAAGTTCCTGAACTTCGTCGACTCCGATGGGCACATCCTCGAGCACCCCGACGCTATGGTGGCGTACGCCCCCGAGGAGTACCGAGAGCGCATCTGGCACATCGAGGTCGACGACGAGGGCGAGGAGTGGGTGGTGTTCGACGGCGCCCGGACGTTCGGGAACTACTCGTCGGTCTCGGGAACTGCGGGGATGTCCGAGGAGGACTGCGAGCGCGCGATGCGGGGGGAGCTGCGCTACACCGAGATCCGCCCCGCGGCCTACAACGCCAAGCCCCGTCTCGACGACATGTCGGCCGACTCGATCAGCAAGTCGGTGCTGTACCCCACGCAACTACTCGGGGTGCAAGGGATCGACGACACCGCGTTCGCTGCCGCGCAATGCCGGGCCTACAACGACTGGCTCTCCGACCACGTGAGCGAGGGCGAGGGGCGGCTCTTCGGCGCGGCGCTCCTGCCCCAGCAGGACATCGAGATCTGCGCGGCCGAGATGCGCCGGGCGGCTCGCCTCCCGGGGATGGTGGCCGCCTTCATCCGCCCGAACCCCACCGCCGACTGGAAGCCGTTCAACAACCCGGTGTACGACCCGATCTGGCGGGCGGCGTGCGACACTGGCCTTCCCCTCGGGCTGCACCCATTCCTCGACGCGCGGCTGCCCGGCGCCTGCAAGGGGATGCACTTCGACAAGGTGCACGAGACCAACGTGCGGGGTGTGTTCGATGAGGGGACCCAGGACTTCGACAACCGCATCGACAACATCTACTTCAGCCAGGCGCTGTCGAACCCGTTCGACATGATGGCCTCGATGGCCTTCCTGCTTGCCGGAGGGGTCTGCGAGCGGTTCCCCGAGCTGCGCCTGATCTTCCTCGAGGCCAACGGCGGCTGGTTGGTCCCGTGGCTGGAGCGGCTCGACCACCACGCCCACGTGCCGCTGTTCCGTCCCGACGTGCCGTACCTCAAGCAGGACCCGTCCGACTACTTCCGGCGTCAGTGCTGGATCAGCTTCGATGCCGATGAGTCGACGCTGGCCTTCACCGCCAACTCGCCGCTCGTGGGGGCCGACCGGATCGTGTGGGCATCTGACTATCCCCACCCCGACGCCAAGTTCCCGGGCACCACAGCCGAGCTCTACGAGTCGATCGGGGTGCTCACCGACGAACAGCAGCACCTCATCGCCGGCGCCAACTCAGAGGCCCTCTACGGGATCTGACGCGGGCGTCGACGACCGGCGGACCCGCCCGGTCGGAACTCGTGTGGCGCAAGCGCCGCTGGGCGTGCCCGCGTGCTGGCTGCCCGATATCACGTTATCGAGAGCTTCGTAGCGTCGGCCAATACTCACCGACTGTCGCGAACGTCCGAGCTGGTGCTCGCTGTCAGGGCGGGCTAGGCGATGTCGGTGAGGGCGCCTCGAATGACGGTCCGCTGCTCGCCACGCGTCGGCGTCGATCATGTCGCTGAGGCTGCCGGCGATCTGGAACTCCCACCTCGGTAGGGTGCTGGTACTACCAACGCGGATCGGCTCGACGAGTGAACCATGCGCGCCATGAGCTCCTGGGGAGGTTGCAGTGTCGGCGGCCCACCTTCCAAGGGCGCACGGCGGGTGGGGGCGTTGCTCGATGGCCTGACTCGGGCTCGGGCGCGGACTCACCCGCCCTCGTTTCCAATGCCAAGGGGCGCGTCGGCCGCCGGCGCGCTACCCCCTTCGGCCTGCTCCCGACGCAGCGCCGAGGCGTGCTGGCCCTCGTCGTCGAAGCTCACCGTGATCGACTCGAAGGCCTTGGCTTGCTGAGCCCTCGCCGCGTCCGCGTAGACGTGCAGATCGGCCGACGTCAAGTCGACATTGTCGGTGAACGGGGTCAGCAGGGAACGCGGGTAGAGCCGCCTGGCCCGCACGACGTTGATCTCCGCGCTGAACACGACGCCGCCGGCGGCGAGGAAGATCCACGCCAGCAACCCGAGCACCAGTGCGAACACGCCATAGGTGTCACCGGCGCCTTTGACGACGTTGCCGACGTACGCCCGTCCCGAACAGCTGCAGCAGCTGCCACACGATCGCCGCGGTGATCGCGCCGGGCAGCAAGTCACCGGCGGTGGTCGGCTGCACGGTGCAAATCCGGAAGGCCAGGATGAACGCGGCAGCGTTGAGCACGCCGGCGACAACGATGAAGAGGATCGCGCTCCACGGCCCGAGCTCGGCGCCGAACGCACGGGCGCTGCCTCCGAGCGCAGAGAGGATCGTCGTCGCCAGCACGACGGCCCCGCCGATCGAGATCAGCGCCAGGCTGCGTAGCCGTACCC
Organism: Actinomycetes bacterium; assembly: GCA_031362415.1. GTDB lineage: Bacteria > Actinomycetota > Acidimicrobiia > IMCC26256 > VFJJ01 > VFJJ01. Next base: position 3,001 of record JANLSK010000251.1, read on the forward strand.
GGAAGGGATTCGGGCGGCGGTATCGCGGTACCGCCCAGGCGACGTTCATCGCGTTCTGCAGCGCCAGGGCCACGCCCATTGCACCGTAGAGCGCGACGAGCGCCCCGACGACCAGGGCGACGTTGCTGCCCCGCAAGCTCTGCGGGTCTCCGAGTTGTTCGCCGATTACGGGGAACTGGCTCAACGTCGAGTCGAGGATCCGGCGTTTCAAGTCGGGGTCTTCCTGCAGCACAAACCCGAGAACTGACGCTAGCAAGAGCAGGAGTGGGAACAGCGACAGGAATCCGTAGTACGTCATCAGCGCGGCGAGGTACGGGCCCTGGTCCTCGGCGAACTTGTACGCGACGGCGAGCGGGAAGCCCACCCACGAGTGGCGTCGCTGGAACGCGTCAAATCGTTGCGTCAGGCTCATGGTCGCCGTTCCCGCCGATCACCACCAGGCATCTCCCCCATCCTGTCCGTGTTTCCGACCATCCTCAAGACCAACCCGGCCTAGGCCCACTACTGTTCAGTTAGTGTGGGGTTTGGATGGTGGCTCGGGCTTGTCGGGTTGGTCGGGGCCAAGGGCTAAGGCAACTGCGACACCGAAGCGTGTGATGAGCAGCCCGGCCTGTGTCGCCAGGGCGGCGATCTGGGCGACCACAGCTGTGGTCCACAGCGCGCTGTTGGCCGTGACCAGATCGTCGACGATAACCGGTCGAGCCGGATCGAGCTGACGACCGCCTTTGCATCGAGACGCTTCAGGTTGATGTTGGAAGCGCCGGGCAGTGTTCCTCGGCGAACGCCTCCTCCGGGAGGACCTCGACGAGCTGCGCTCCCGCGGCGAGCAGCTCCTGGACCCGATAACGGTGAACCGGCTCGGGCGTGTCAGAACTCCTCGTGGGCCGAGTGGGATCGGTGGCGCAGGCCGATGAGCGCCAGCATGCAGAGCACTGCGGCGACGGTAAGCAGCCACCAGGCTCCCGAGACGAAACCGGTGACAGCAGCAAGGACACCACCCCCGGCGAGCACCGGCCCGGCACAGCAGACAACCAGCACGACCGCAGCAGCCAGCAGGCCCCGTTCAGGGGGGGTTCCGAGTGAAGGACCGCCCCCTTCGCCAGGGCGGGGGAAAGTATTTGACGATCGGGATGGCCGATCGCCAATTCGCATCTCGATTTTCCGGTTGCTCAGCGGGTGGCCTTCACGCCGGGGGTCGGGGCGCTTGCGAGCACGGGGCCTCGGGGGGCGTCAGTGAGTCTGATCGGTTCGGGGTCACCGATTCTCCATGCGCTCAGGATCGAATCGGGTCCGCCGTAGAAGAGCCAGCGGCCGTCGTCGGACCAGGCCACTCCGTCTCGGTACAGGTCGATCGAGGCGCCGGGAACCCTGGCCCCGGTGCCGTTGCGCATGTCGATAGCGGTGAACGTGGGTGAGCTGTCGGGGCCGAACCCCGAAGCGACGACGAGTTGGCTCCGGTCGGGTGACACGGCGGCACTCGTCCGGCCGAAGTATCCGGTCGATTGGGGTTCGAGCGTCGGCCCTGCAAGGGACGCGACGGTGACGCCGGTGATGATGTCGACGATGTCGGCCAGGCAGCCGTCGCCGTTGCGGCATGAAGTGCGCAGGAGTCGGCCTCCTGCGACGCCCGAGGACAGTCCGTCAGCAATCGGGGTCACGGCGCCGGCGGCGTCGACCCGGGAGATCTGACCGACACCCTGGACCACCACGCCGTCCGACCAGCCGCCGATGGGGTAGCTGTTCGCGGGGAGCACGATCGCGTCGGTGAGAGGACGACCGTCGAGATCAACGGCTCGAACCGAGATTCGTGGTTCGCAGTCGACGATCCAGACCTGATCGAGCTGATGGGCAGCGAGGGCACCGCAACGGTTCGGTGCCAAGTCGACCGGAGGCGATCCGTCGATGGGGACGAAGCGGATCGTGGGTCCGTGGATGTCGACGATCCCACCGGCGACGGAGATGACCGTGCTGGGGGAGAGGCCTGTTGGTGGGACGCGCAGGTCGACGATGGTGACGGTCCCGGTGTCGAGCTCGAGGGCGAGGAGCTGAGTGTCGCCATCGTCGGCGATGAGCAGGGTCGTCCCGGTTGGTTCGGGCAGCTGCGGTCCCAGGACGATGCTCGTCGTGGTGAGCGGATCCGAGACGGCCGGACCGGGCGGGGCTGAGACCTCGGTGGCCAGGGCTGGGAAAGCCTGTGTCTTTGGCCCCGGTGCGGTGCTGGCCGCAACGTCCGAGGCCGACGGGTGCCGATCCCGGACCGCGGACACCCCGATGGCGGCTGCGCCGATCGTGACGACCGCCAGTATCGCTCCGCGACGTCGACGACATCGAGAGGCGCGGCGACTGCTGGCCCCGGTGTTCGGGCGAGCGGGCTCGATGCCGGCGTCGGCTGGGCCACAAGCGGGGCAGTCGGCGGTGAGCGGCAAGCATCTCAGACATCCGGGGCATGCCCTCAGGAACTCCGAACTCGATCCCATCCGCCTGCCTCGTTCGACCGTCGTGGTCGGGGCCCTCGCCCAGCCGGGTGAGGGCTGTGGCTCATTGCTCGTGTTGAGGGAGCAGGTAGGCAATGCCTTTGAAGGGCGGGTCCTGTGACTCGACTTGCTCTTTGAACCGGCGCAGCAGCATTCCCATCTCGGTGGACCGGTAGAACCAGGCGTCGGCCTGGCGGGCGGCAGGCACGTGGTCGGTGAGAGCCAGCGCGGCCTCTTCGTAGTAGAGGCGAATGTCCATGAGCGTCGTCATCAGGTCGTTGCCGGGCCAGGCGACCGACTTCCAGTGAGCCCCGTCGTCGGCCACGGCGACGAACAGGGCGATGGCGTCGGGGATGGCATCGGGTTCGACGACACGCCCGACCTGCGTCGAGCCGTTGGCGGTCCGGGTGCGTTGCCACGTCGGCCGCAGCCCGCGGGCCTCGTCCAGCGCCGGATGGGCGTCGGGATCGTGACGGGGCGGGAGTGGGCAGGCAAGCGGGCTGTCGGCGGCGTCGGTGATGACGTCGGGGAAATCGGCGATGACCGGCCCGTCGGTGTGCTCGAGGACCGAGAACGCGGCGTCGAGGACCCGGCGCTGATAGCTGGGGTCGCCAGGCTTACCGAGGGGCCGTCCGAGCGGGAAGTCGCAAAACAACGCGCGTGGGGGCGCGATGGCCTCGGCCTGTTGGCGGACCGAGACGATGGCGACGGTGGCGATCCCGGCGTCGTTGAAGACGTGGCAGAGCGTGCTCACGACACGCGTGCACAGCGGTCAGACGGGGGTGAGGAGCACGACGTCGACGCCGTCGTCGCGCAGCAGCTTGGCGGCTGCGGGACCGGTGTCGAGCCTGAAGGTCGACAGGTCGAACGTGGAACCCAAAAAGGCGAGGTGGCGCGGCGCGACCCGGCCGATCGCCCCCTCCGCGTGCATCTCGGTGAGCCGGTCGATCGGAAAGACGACGTTGCGATCAGCGATGAAGCCGGCCCGGTCGAAGTTCGTCGAGTTGTGGCCGACGATGACGTCGTCGAGCTCTTCCTGTGAAAAGACGCGGTAGTCATGGCTACCGGCCGGCCACGGCTCCCCAGGGTGCATCAGAGCAGCCGTGGTCACCAAGGCGACCGTCGCTTCAGCCAGCCGAGGAGCGACAGCCAACCCCGACCGCTCGAACACGACGTCGGACGGCACGCCGCCGACCTGAGCGCGCATGAGAGCATCAGCACCCATCGTGACCTCCACCTGTCATTAGCCCATGATGTCCCTGATCCTCGGTCAGTGCACGTCCCCTCTCGGCTGCTTGCGCCCGTCGGGTGCCGGGACCGAGTGCTCGTTGGGGTCTCGGGGCTGGAGTCCGGCTCTTGAGCGTGGCTCGCGGAGGTGACCTGGAGCGACGACGGCATCTCGCGGTCGCGTAGGTCTTGGCCATGCTGGCCGCGGAAAGTTGGTAGCTGTCGTTGTTTTGCGAGTCCCCTGCCACGGGCGCGATTGCGCCCGCGATCCAGCGGCAACGCGTGGGACTCCGTCGCGATCGATGGTTGTCGGCTCCTCGGCCGGGTCTCGACGGCCGGACGTAGTTCGCATGCGGCGGAGATCAGCTGGTACTACGGTCGATCCTCGACCGATGTGGGCTGCGACGAGAGGAGCCGGAGATGTCGGAGACACTCGCGCTCGATCCTGTGAAGTTGGAGCAGTTCGGCGAGAAGATGCTGGGGATCCTCAATGGTGGGATGGCCGCCACGATGATCAGCATCGGCCATCAGGTGGGTCTCTTCGACACCATGGCCCAGATCCCACACGCGGCAACCTCAGCCGAGATCGCCGAGGCCGCCGGGCTCGACGAGCGCTACGTCCGGGAGTGGCTCGGGGCCATGGCCACGGCCGGGATCGTCGAGTACGAGCCTGGACGGGCGGGCTTCAAGCTGCCTCCCGAGCACGCGGCCATGACCACCCGGGCCGCCGGGCCCAACAACTTCGCGTGCTTCACCCAGTTCATCGCCATCTGCAGCGGCGTCGAGGAGGAGATCGTCGACAAGTTCCGCAACGGTGGCGGCGTGCCGTACAGCTCGTACCGGCGCTTCCACGAGGCCATGGCCGAGATGAGCGGAGCGAACTTCGACGTCGGCCTCGTCGACGGCACCCTCACGATGATCCCCGGAGCCACCGAACGTCTCACCAGAGGGATCGACGTTGCCGATGTCGGTACCGGACGCGGGCATGCGATCAACGTCATGGCCAAGGCGTTCCCGGCCTCGCTCTTCGTCGGCATCGACTTCTCCGACGAGGCCCTGGCGTTCGGGCGGGCCGAGGCGGCCGAGTGGGGGCTCACCAACGCCACCTTCCAGGCACTCGATGCCGCCAAGCTCGACGGCAGCCAGCAGTTCGACCTCATCACGACATTCGACGCCGTACACGACCAGGCCGACCCCCAGGGGATGGTCGACGGCATCTTTCGCTCGCTCAAGCCCGGCGGCGACTGGCTGTGCGTCGACATCCAGGCGTCGAGCCACGTCGGCGAGAACCTCAACCACCCGATGGGCACGTTCCTCTACTCGGTGTCGTGCCAGCACTGCATGACCGTCTCCCTCGCCTACGACGGCGTCGGCCTCGGCGCCATGTGGGGCGTGCAGAAGGCCCGCGAGGTCTTCGCCAACGCCGGCTTTACAGACATCGTCGTGCACACCCTGGCCGACGACCCGTTCAACAACTACTACGTCTGCCACAAAGCCGGATAGCCGGGGGGCTCTGCCCCGTCACGCGTTCGGTCGATGATCACACCAGGCAGGGCGGCGACTCCAGCGAGGGTGTGTCAGCGCTGTTCAACGTGCCGGTGCCGACCGTCGGGGACATGGCTCACTCCCCGCGGCGCTTCCTGGCTTTCGCGTTCCCGATGTGCCCATGGCATTCGAGACGCGGAGATCTCGCTCCGGTGAACGTGGCGATTCCCATGGTGGCGCTGGTGGCGGTGATGGTCGTCCTCGCCGTCGGCACGTAGGCTGGTCCAGAATCAAATCCGCCCCGGAACACGCCGAAGCGGCCCTCGGAGCGTGACCACGGTCATGGCCGTGACCGTGGCGATCGTCGTGCTCACCCACAACCTGGCCGTCGGCGATCTTCATCGCGGCCGGGGTGCGCATCTCGTCGAGGTCACCGATGTCGAGGACCCCGATGGCGGTCTTGAGAGACGCGGTGACCGGCGAGTTGCTCGTCGCCTCGAGAACGAGCTCGGCGACGACACCCGGACAGGCGTAACAGGAGCCAGAGGCGTTTCCACCACACGTCCGAAATGAGGAGTAATCAGTTGTCCGAGCGCTGTGCTCGCAGACACCGGCGATCCTACTCGTCCGTTGCGCTGCTACTCATCATCACCCTGCCTCTGACCTGCTGGTTGTCAGTATTCGTGGGGCTAGG
>JANLSK010000193.1:0-2749 GCA_031362415.1 Actinomycetes bacterium
GCAACGATGCCCCATCACTGACGACATTCCCGCCTATATTGGCAAAGGCCTCAGCATAGGTCCAAGGCGGGTCGGGACGACGATCGCCCGCTCCAGCCACTGCGATGGAGGTGGGCGGATTAAGCCCCACCAAACCTTTCTCTGAGAACGTCATCATTGATCGCTGGCCATTGATATCGAGCGAAGCCTCGATGGTATCTGAACCGTCTTCGACCTTGCGCAGATCGAGAGTCCACACAATATAGAAGAACTCGTCCCTGAGAATGTGGAACTTCGCGGCCCATCTCTGTCACAAGCCTTTCCGATGTCTTCCATCACCCGTTCCAAATGAAGCGAACTTGGCGTCGATACGGTCCGAACTTCAGAAGGTAAATCAGCGGCTTCGGCATCGGCGGGCGAAGCTGCGGGCACGGGGTCCTGGCTCGAGCCGCACCCAGCAAGGAGCACGGCCACAGCCACGGCACAAAGAGTCGGTTGACGACGCACAGGTCTCCCCCTCATCGCTGTGTCCCGTTGTCTCTCTCGTCAAGCGACTACTCGGGATTCAGCGGCGGAGTGCCGCCGGACTGATCACGTGCCCGACACCCTCGGCGCAGGCGGCCCACGATCCCGCCACGCCGGGAGCAGTCATGTGCTCAGCAGTCGGCGAGCGCGCGGAGTGCCTCGCACAGGCCCTGGCGACCAACCACACTGAGAGATCCGAGACGGATCGTCAGCACCGACTTCGGCACCGCAGCGATGTTGTCGAACGTCGCGACGCTGTCGTGTTCGATTCCTTCCTCGGGACCCACCGGAACGCATGTCGGGATCGATCGGATCGTGCTGGTCACCGGGGCGACGACGACGTTGTTGAGCACCGGGATCGCCTCGTCGCGCGATACGACGAGCACGGGTCGGCGTTTGCCGTTCGGGGGCTCCATGAGCCAGAGCTCGCCCTGCGCTACCACGACTGCGGCTGCCACCGGGGCGCTACCACGGCTCGGCCTCGGTCATCGCCATGGCGCTGGCCATGGCCTGGGCGTCATCGTGTTCCGACTGCGGACAGAGGAGGTACGACGCGGCGATCGCCTCCCCGACCCGAGCCCGACGGACGGCGCGGTCGAGGTGATCGACGGCCCGACGAATGAGGTCGGAACGGCTCTCGCCGACGCCCTCGGCGACCAGGCGGTCGATCACCGCCAGTTCTTCGTCGCTGAAGCGGGTCGGGATCGGCACTCGCGTCATACATTCAGTATACGCGACCAGTACAAGCGACCGGAGGGCGACACCCAGCCCGTCGTCAAGCCCACCGCCCGGGAGGGACGCGCCGACCCGCTACTCGCCGAGATCGGCCTTGAGACGGTCGGCGAGCTGCCCAGCCGCCTGCTCGGCGGTGGCTGCCGACGCGGCCTCCACCATGACCCGCACGACAGGCTCGGTGCCCGACGGGCGCACCAGCACCCGGCCGCTCTCGCCCAGCTCGGCCTCGATCGAGAGCACCGCGTCCCAGAACCCGCCCGCCTCGGCGAGCGCCAGACGATCGCGCACACGCACGTTCAGCAACACCTGGGGATAGCGCGTCATCGTGGCCGCCAGCGCAGCCAACGACCTCCCCGAACGGGCCACGCAGTCGAGGAGCTGGATGCCGGTGAGGATCCCGTCGCCCGTGGTGGCGTGCCGGGAGAAGATCACGTGGCCCGACTGCTCGCCCCCCAGCGCCAGGCCGTGCTCCTCGATGGCCTCGAGCACGTAGCGGTCGCCCACCTTGGTCTCCACGATCGAGATGCCGGCATCGGCCAGGGCCCGGCGCATGCCCAGGTTCGACATGACCGTGGCAGCCAGACGGTTGCCCGGCAGCAGCCCTCGTGCGGCCATGTCGATGCCGCACACCACGAGGATCTCGTCGCCATCGACGACCGTGCCGTTGGCGTCGACGGCCATCACCCGGTCGGCGTCGCCATCGAAGGCCAGCCCGGCGTCGGCACCCAAACGCAGCACGGTCGCGGCCAGGTCGTCGGGATACGTGGAACCGCAGTGGTCGTTGATGTTCACGCCGTCGGGTCGGGCGTGGATGACGGTCACGTCGGCGCCGAGCGCTCGCAACACCTCGGGCCCGACCGTGCTGGCGGCACCGTTGGCGCAATCGAGGACGACCTTGAGCCCGATCAGCGTCCGGTCTTCGAGCGTGCTCACCAGATGCCACACGTACGGCTCGTTGGCGTCGCCCATCCGCCGACGCCTGATGGTCCCGACATCGGCACCCGTGGGGCCGGCGATCGTCGGCGTGTGCAGGAACTCGTGCAGCGCCAGCTCGAGCTCGGCCTCCACCGAGTCGGCCAGCTTGCGGCCCCCGGCGGCGAAGAACTTGATCCCGTTGTCGCCAAAGGGATTGTGGCTGGCCGAGATCATGGCGGCCGGGGCGCCGGCATCCTGGGACATGTAGGCCATGGCCGGCGTGGGCACGACCCCGAGGCTCTCGACGTCGCACCCCTCGGCAGCGAGCCCGGCCGAGAGGGCTGCTTCGAGCACCTGCCCTGACCGTCGCGTGTCTCGTCCCACGAGGAACGGCGAACCCGGACCTGTGCCGAGGACGCGCGCTCCCGCCCGGCCCAACGCCAGGGTCAACTCGACCGACAGCTCGTCGTTGGCGATGCCTCGAACGCCGTCAGTTCCGAAGGTGACGCTCACGGACGCACTCGGCGCCAGAGGAACAGAATGAGCCCGACCTACCGCTTCGAGTACTGGGGCGCCTTACGGGCCTTCTTGAGGC
>JANLSK010000267.1:0-10852 GCA_031362415.1 Actinomycetes bacterium
GGGCGAGCACCCCGGCCGGACCGAACCGCACCGCCACCGCGGCCGCAGGAAGCGCCACGAGATCGCCCAGGGTCTGGATCCCGAGACGGACGAGCAGCCCGACGAGATCGCCCGGCTGTTGCTCGGCCCCTCGTCGACGAGACCGGGCCCCGGGCGACCCGGACCACCCGGACCACCCGCGTTCGGCCAGCCAGGGATCGAGCACCCCGACGGGCCAGGGAGCGAGGAAGGCCGGGGTGGTTCCCGGTTCGAGCACGACCGCTTCGCCGCTCGCCGCACGCCGCGCCGCCAGGCGCGCCGCGAACGCGCTGTCGGCGACACCGACGCGGGCATCGCGGCCGACCCCGATCGCGCCCGTGGCGCCCGTCGTCCGAGCCCGGTCGAGGATCAGCCGGGCCAACGCGACATCGCCGCCGAAGTATCGCGACGGACCCCGGGTGGGCAGCGAGCACACCCCGGGCCGCTCGAGGGCCAAACGGGGGGCCACCTCCTCGATGGCCCGGGCCACCTCCTCGAAGGCCCGGGCCTCGAGCGTGGGATCGGCGGCGACCGCCACGAGGCCACCGCAGCGAGCCTCGGCCTCCCGTCGACGTTGCCCCCGGGCCACCCCCTCCCGGCGGGCCTCCCAGGACGCAGCCAGCACCCGCCCCGAAGCCAGCACGGCGACCGGGCCGTCAGGCGGCACCAGCGTCGAGCCGGGAGCGGCCCATCCCCGGGCCTGGGCCGTCCGGTGAGCCACCACCCGCCAGTCGGGGCACCAGACGGCCAGGGTGCGCTCGCCCGAGGGCTCCCGGCTCTCCTGCCCTCCAGCACTCCCCACGATGAATCCCGTCCGCTTCTTCGCCGTCAGCCCGTCAGCCCCCGTCAGCCCGTCAGCCGGCAGCCCGTCAGCCGGCAGCTGCCGCGGGAGCCAGGGCGCCCGTGGCCAGGCGGCGGTCGCGAGCGAGGACCTCGACCCGGAGCTCGCGCTCGACGAGACGGCCGTCGCCCGTTTCGAGCCCCGACCAGTGCCCGCTCAGTACCCGTACCCGGCGAGCGGCCCGGTCGGGCCACCGGTCGTCGGTGAGCAAGATGACCCGCCGTTCACGCAGCCGAGCCAGGAGGCGGCGGGCCTCGGGCACTCGCACGTGGGGCGGGGCGTCGGCCACGACCACCGAGCACCCGTCGATCAGGGAGGCGACGATGGCCGCCCAGCGGTCGGAGGGAACCCGGCGCACGAAGGCCAGACGGTCGAGGGCCACACCGGCCGAGATCGCCGCTGACACCCCGAACGTGCCCCGACCTCCCCGACCGCTCTGACCTCCGGCGCCACCCGAGCCCCCGGGTTCACCTGGACCGCTTGGACCGCTTGGACCCAGGGTGACCACCGCCGCCCACTCCCCCGCCCCGGTCGCCGCGGCGAGCACGTCCAGCACCAACGAGGAACGCCCGGCGCCGAGTGGCCCCTCCACGATGGTCACCGCTCCCCGGGGCACGCCCCCACCCAGCAGCTCGCCCAGCGAGCCCGGCACGGCGAGCACCAGCTCACCCGCCAGAGTGACCGGACGGACCCGCTCCCCCAACAACCGCCGGTCGACCGTCACCGCTTCTCCCAACGGCACGGCATCGTGGATCGGTTGGGGGCGATCGGCGTTCCTCACCGCGGCCAAGGCTCGCCACGACGGCCGCTCGCGCCTTCCGTCACGTCCGTCGTGGGATGCCTCGACCGTCACCGTGCTCACCCTCACAGCATATCGAACACACGTTCGATGCACACACTCGAGGTCGCGGCACGGCGTCCGGCGGGAATCTCCAGCCGGGTGCTGGCCCCACCGGCCACCGTCGGGGCTGCACCCTCGCCCCCGCCTCTTCGACGTGGTCTGATCGTGTCATGCGCACGCCCGAGTGGATGGCCGGTCCCGTCGGGGCCTTCGTCCGTAGCGACCTCCGACGTCGTTGGCCGACGTTCGTCGTCATCGGCGTTCTCTTCGGGCTCGTCGCCGGGATCGGGCTCGGATGCCTCGCCGGTGCTCGGCGCACGGCGACCCTGTTCGAGCGCCACCTCGCAGCGTCGTCGGCCTCCCACGTCGAGATCGATCCGGGAACGCCGACGCCCGAGGTCGACCGCGCCATCCGGGCCCTCCCGGGCGTCGTCGAGGCCTCGTACTGGACGAGCGTCTCGGCCTACCCGCTGGGGCCCGATGGCCTGCTCGACGAGTCGTACGGAGGAGGTCTGGTCTTCACGACCGACGGGCGCTACCTCGGCATGGATCGCGTGGCGGTGGCCGAGGGTCGACGGCTCGACCCGGCTCGACCCGACGAGATCATGGTGAACGAGGTGGCTGTCGCGGTGTACGGCTACACGGTGGGCTCCCGCCTCGATCTGGGGTGGTTCCCTGCCGACGAGAACGGGATCCCGGTCGTCGAGCAGCCGACGAACCCGTTCCCGGTGACCGTGGTCGGGATCATGGCCCTGAACGACGACGTGACCGCCGAGGAGCTCGACGCCATCCCCCGTCTGTTCGTGAGCCCGGCCGCGGAGGTCCCCGCTCCTCCACCCGAGGGCGAATACGTCGGGTTCAGCTGGTACGGCCTGCGCCTGAGCGACGGACAGGCCGACGTGGAAGCCGTCGTCCAGGAATGGGACCGTGTGGCGCGGGCCCACAACGAAGCGTTGACCGCCGAGCAGGCGGCCGATCCCAACCAGACCTGGATCAACGTCGTACGCCGCACCAGCGACCTGGAGACCAAGGCCTCTCGGGGGGTCCGGCCACTCGTCGTGGCCCTGGGCGCCTTCGGGCTGCTGGTCGCCCTGGCCGCGCTGCTGCTCGCCGTCCAGGCGATGGTCAGGGCCACCAGGGAGGGCGCCGCTACCGTGCGCATCGGGCAGGTGCTCGGTATGCGGACCGGCCAGGTCGTCGGCGTGGCCCTGGTGGGGCCGGCGGCTTCCGTGGTCACGGCCGTGCTCTGCGGGCTGGCCACGGCGCTCGTGGTCTCGAGCCGGTTCCCGATCGGACCCCACCGGGTGCTCGAGCCCGATCGGGGCACCGGCCTCGACCCCTGGGTGCTCGGTACCGGGTTCGCCGCGATGCTCGCCATCACCATGCTGGCCGTCGCGTTCACCGCCTGGCGGTCCGCCCACCAGAGCCCCTTGGGGCGTGAAGGGGCAGCGCGCCGCCCCTCGGCCATCGTACAGGCAGCCTGTCGCTCCGGCAGCCCGGCCCCTCTCGTGGCCGCGCTCTACTTCACCGTCGACCCCGGCCGAGGCAAGCGGGCGCAGCCCACACGCTCGGTCGTTGCCTCCTTGGTGACGATCGTGACCCTGGTGGTGAGCATCCTGGTCTTCGGAGGGAGCCTCCGGGCGCTCACCGACGACCCGGCACGCTTCGGCTGGCAGGCCGAGGCGATCGTGAACGTCGACGGCGGCTACGGCACCTTCGAGCCCGAGGGCGTCGCCGCCTGGGCGGCCGAGCACGAGGACGTGCAGCGTTGGCAGCTCGTCGGAGCCGACCGCACCGCGGTGGACGGGCTCATCACACCCGGCGTGCTGTACTCCGAGGTGCACGGCGGCGGATCCGCTCTCACCCCCGTCCTCACCGCCGGACGGGCGCCGCGGGGCGCGGGCGAGGTGGTCCTGGGAGCCGACACCCAACAGGTCGCGGGGGCGGCGATCGGATCGCCGGTCATGCTCGGCTCGGGCGATGCCGCTCGCACGGTCATCGTCACCGGGACGGCCGTGTTCCCGGTGCACGGTCCGGTCCTGGCGCTGCGGACGGGTCTCGGCACCGGCGTGTGGCTCGATCCGGCCGATGTCGGTGTGTTCGAGTTCGTCGGCTCGTTCGGGAGCATGTGGAATGGTGTGCTCCTCGACCTGAGACCCGGGGCCGATCTCGAGGCGTTGCGGGCCTCGATCGACTCGCCGCCACTCGTGACCGACGGCACCGACGGTGACCTGTTCGGGGTCATCCGTCCCGCGGAGGTGCGCAGCGCATCGGACGCCGCCCGCTATGAGATACCTGTCCTCATCGTGCTCACCATCACCGCCTTGCTCACCATGGTCCTCGTGCTCGGAACGATGCTGCGCCGAAGGACCCGGGACCTGGCCGTCTACCGCGCCCTCGGGTTCACCCGGGGCCAGATGCGGGCCACCATGGGCGTCCAGGCGCTGATCCATGCCGGCCTGGCCCTGGTGCTGGGGATGCCTCTGGGATTGCTGCTGGGTCGGACGTTGTGGCGAAGCTTCGCGACCGACCTCGGCGTGGTCGCCGATCTGGCCGTGGTGAGCAGAGCCCTGGTGAGCACGGCGATCGGGGTCCTGGTCATCGGCACCCTCGCGGCAGCCGGGCCGGCCTGGGCCATCGGGCGCCGGTCGGCGAGCGCCCGCATCGACGCCGAGTGACGCCAGAGCTCCACACGATCACGACGAGCACTCCAGCCCGGTGGGGTGGCGGCCGATACCCCCGTGAACCCCCAGGGCGACCACATGCACACCTCCCAACTCGATTCCGACGATCTCCGAGCCACCGCTGCGACGCTCTCCGAGCCCATCGCCGGTCTCTGGGACCGCGCCCCGATCGGGTTGGTCGAGGTGGACGCCATGGCTCGGCTCACCGGGGCCAACGCCACCTTCGCCCGTCTCTTGGGCCTCGAACCCGGATGCGTACCCGGGAGCGCGTTCCTCGACCACATCGACGACGATCTCACCGACGAGGTGCGCTCGGAGCTGCTGGCGGTCATCAGCGGCGAAGCCAGCCAGTGCCATGCCCACCTGCGCTGGCTCCGCAGCGACGGAACGACCATCTGGGCGGCGCTCAACCTGTGGCGTCTCGGGCCTGAAGGCGGCGCGGCAGGCATCGTCCAGACGGTCGACGATGCCCGCAGCCTCGGCCGTCAGCTCGCGCACTCGCTCAAGATGGAAGAGGCCGGGCGCCTCGCCGCCGGGATCGCCCACGAGGTCGGGGCCCAGCTCGCCCAGAGCCTGCGCCAGACCATCCCGCTCCACAACCTCGGACCGGCCGGCTCCCCGGGATCCGATGCCGCCACCGCTGCCGGCCACACTGCGGAGACCGACGGCAGCCCCGGCGAGACGTTCGCGTCACGCGTGGCCCAGCAGCTTGGCGTGAACATCGCCCACGCCCACAAGCACGAGGAGGTCGGACGGCTCGCCGCCGGGATCGCCCACGAGATCAACACCCCGATCCAGTTCGTGAGCGACAACGTGCACTTCGTCGAAGGCGCAATCCGCGATCTGCTCGGGCTGGTCGGTCGCTACGAGGAGATCGCCCGCACGGCCCTGGTCCCGGCCGCCGACACCGCCACCATCGGCATCGTCACCCCCGTCGACGCAGAGCAACGAGACCAGCTCCTCCGGGCGCTCGCACAGGCTGGCGCCGACGCCGACATCGAGTTCCTCCGAGACGAGCTCCCGAACGCCATCAGCGAGACGTTGGAAGGGATCCGGCGGGTCTCGGCGATCGTCAAGGCCATGAAGGCCTTCGGCCATCCCGACGCCAGCGAGCGCACGGCCTACGACCTGAACTTCGCCATCGAGAACACGCTCACGGTCGCTCGCAACGAGATCAAGTACGTGGCCGAGATCGAGACGCACTTCGACGACATCCCGCCCGTGGTGTGCTGCCCGGGCGACATCAACCAGGTGCTGTTGAACATCCTCGTCAACGGGGCCCAGGCCATCGGCGAGGAACGGGAACGGCGCCCGGCGGCCGAGGACGGCTCACGCGGGCTCGGGCGGATCGTGGTCACGACCCGGGCCGAGGGCGAGAGCGTCCTGGTGAGCATCGAGGACAACGGCGGCGGCATCCCCGACCACGTGGCCGAGCGGGTGTTCGAGCCGTTCTTCACGACCAAGGGTGTGGGCTCGGGAACCGGTCAGGGACTGGCCATCGCCTACAGCCTCGTCGTGCACCGCCACGGTGGACGGCTGTGGTTCGAGTCCGTTCCCGGGACCGGCACGACCTTCTTCCTCCGCCTGCCGATCAACGGACCTCTCGAGGTCGCTCGATGAACCGGATTCTCTTCGTCGACGACGAACCCCATGTGCTGCAAGGGCTCCGACGCTTGCTCCACGGACACCGCGACACGATGCGCACCGAGTTCGCCGTCGGCGGCGCCGAGGCTCTGGCTGCAGTCGCCAGCGCCGCAGCCGAGAACGAGCCCTTCTCCGTCGTGGTGACCGACATGCAGATGCCCGGCATCGACGGCGCCGAGCTGCTCACCAGGCTCCAGGCCGAGCATCCGGCGACGATCAGGATCGCGCTGTCAGGCCACAGCTCGCGAGCCACGGCGGTCAGGGCGATCTCGCACGCTCACCGCTTCCTCGGCAAGCCCTGCGATCCCGAGGAACTGATCGGCACGCTCGAAAACGCCTTCAGCCTGCTGGAGCGGTTTCCCCGCCGCAACCTTCAGATGGCCGTGGGGCGCATCGACGTCCTGCCCAGCCGGCCCTCGTCGTTGCGCCGCTTGCTCGAGCTCTCGAGCCGGGCCGAGACCACCATCGACGAGCTGACGGCCGCCGTCGAAGGCGACATCGCCCTCTCGGCCAAGGTGCTCCAGCTCGCCGGTTCGGGGTTCTTCGCCCGGGCCGAACAGGCGCCAACGGCCGCCGCCGCCGTGGCCCGCCTCGGCGTGAACGTCGTGCGCACCTTGGCCTCGATCGACGGACCGCCGATGTTCACCGAAGCCGCGTCCGACGACGCACTCCCGTCACCCACCGGCGATCTCCCACGCGATCTCGGGCTGCTGGCGCTCACGGTGCTCGAGCGATCGGGTGACCTGGTCGACGACGACCTCCCAGCTCCCGAGCTGCTCGGCGAGTACCTCCTCGCCCTCTGGGGCCTCCCGGGATCGGAGACCGGCACCGCAGAGAGATTCGGTGGTTGCGGCAGCACGAGCCGAGCCCGCATCGTCGGGGCCCCGTGCTGATGGCTCGACCCGTGAGTCCAACCGAGCCCGTCGAGCACCGACTGCGGGTGCTGTTCGTCGATGACGACCCGGCCATCCTCGATGCCCACCGTCGACGGTTGCGACGCGACTGCACGGTCGAGACGGCAACCAACGGCGCCGATGCCCTAAGGCTGGTGAGCGCCGCGGTCGAGGCCGGAACCCCTTACGCCGTCTGCGTTTCCGACCTGCGGATGCCGGGTATGGACGGCGCCCGCCTCCTCGAGCTCGTCAAAGCGGCGACGCCCGACACGGTGCGGATCCTCCTGACCGGTCACGCCGACGTCGAGACCGCCATCTCGGCCGTCAATCGCGCTGGCGTGTTCCGGTTCCTGCTCAAGCCGTGCGAGCCGGCCGAGCTGTCGGCTGCGCTCGAGGCGGCGGCCACCCACTACGCGCTGGTCACGTCCGAGCGTGAGCTGTTGGAGCAAACGCTCCGAGGCAGTATCGCGGCCTTCCTCGAGGCCTTGGCGTTGGCCCACCCGAGGGCCTTCGCCCACAGCGTTCGCGCCACGCAGATCGTCACCCAGCTCACCGCTGCCCTCCAACCGGAGCGTGCCTGGGAGTTCGAGATCGCCGCCATGCTCGCCGACATCGGAGCGGTCACCCTTCCCGCCGATGTCGTCGACAAGCTCTACGGAGGCACGGTGCTGTCGCCCGAGGAGCAGGCCATGGTCGACCGGCTCCCCGACGTGGTCGACCGGCTCGTCACACCCATCCCGCGCCTCGAACACGTTCGCGAGATCCTGCGTTGGCGCGATCGCCGCTACGACGGCGTGTCCGTCAGCGGCGCGACGGGCGACGTGGGCGCGCCCGGTGGCACCGGTCGTCCCACGCCGGGCCCGCTCGGCGCCGAGATTCCCTTGGCGTCACGGGTGTTGAAGGTCGCTCGCGATTTCGAGGAGCTCGATTCGGGCGGGCTCGGCCCGGCCGACACGGTCGAGATCATGCGCCGCCGCATGGGCGCCTACGACCCCGCGGTGCTGAGCGCGCTGGCCCGCATCTTCCACGCGGAGGAACGCCCCCGGGTGCTCACCGAGGTCGATCTCACCGATCTGGGGGACGTCCCCGCCGGCACCAGGATCGCCCGAGATCTCGTGACCCAGGGCGGGACGCTGCTCCTGTCCCGTGGCCACGAGCTCACCCCGAGCACCATCGAACGTCTCCGCAACTGGTCGGCCCGCTCCCCCGTGGGGTCGATCCTCTTGTCGATGCCGGTATCGGCGTCGGTCGAAGAAGCCGAGACCACGTTCGGTACCACCGTCTCAGCCCCCACCGGAAAGACCCGAGGATGACGTCCTCCCCCACCGCGCTCAAGACACTGGCGGCCGACGGCCCCTTCGCGGTGCTGCTCACCGACTTGAAGATGCCCGAGCTGGATGGCGTGACGCTGCTACACCAGGCCCGCGAGATCGCTCCGGGAACGTGCCGGGTGTTGCTCACCGGCCACGCCGATCTCCCCGCTGCGCTCGACGCGGTGAACCAGGGCAACGTGTTCCGCATCCTCACCAAGCCGACGACGCCCGACGACCTGGCGGCCGCGCTCGACAGCGCGGTCGACCAGCACAATCTGGTGGTCGCCGAGCACGTGCTGCTCGAGCAGACGTTGCGCGGAGCCGTGCGGGCCCTGCTGGAGCCTTGTCTCTCACCGATCCCTGGGCGTTCGGACGAGCGATGCGAGCCCGCGACTGGGTCGGCCATCTGCTCGAGACGTGCAGCCTGGTCGGCATCGACGTGCCGTCGCGCTGGCAGGTCGACGAGGAACTCCTGGCCGTGCTGGCCGAGGCCATCCGGGCCGTACCCTTCGAGCGGGCCCTGCTCCAGTTGTCGCTCCCGGAGCTGCGTCCCGGCATGGTGCTGGCTGTCGACGCCTGCATCGGTGACGGTACCCTGCTGTTGGCCCACGGCCACCATCTGACCGCCCAGTCGATCGAGCGCCTCACCAACCACGCCACCACCGGCACGGTCCGTCAGCCCGTCACCGTCGTCGCCCCCTGACCGTCGTCGCCCCCTGACGCGACCCCCCTGACCCAACCCCCCTGGACATCCTGGGCCGTGGGAGAACCCGCGACTACAGTCGATCGCATGGGTCAGGCGATCGTGGTGAGTTCCAAGCCCTCGGCTCGTCCCGGGGTGCGGGCGTTCGAGTGCAACCGTTCCATCACCAGCATGGAGATCGAGCGGTACGCGACGGTCGCGGCCGTCAAGAAGCACCGTCCGCCCGACGTGCTGGCCGGGAAGCTCTTCGATCTCGGCGCGTCGAGCGTCACGATCTACTCGAACATCGTGACCGTGGAGGCCGACCCCGAAGGCTGGGACGAGCTCGAGCCTCAGGTCCTCGATCTCATCGAGAACATGTTCATCTACTACCGCGAGGGCGTGCCGATCACGACCGGGCTCGAAGAACAGCCGGGTTGATCCTGCGAGCGCCCGTCGCCCGTAGCGCCCAAGTCGGTGTCGTCGGAGCCGCTGCCATTGGTGCCTGCGAGATCGAGGTCGAGGCGCAGTTGATCGTCGACTCCGGGCAGCCGCCACGACCGTCGGTGCTCGACACACGGGCCGTGCTCGAGTAACGCCGCCATGTGCTCGGGGGTCGCGTACCCCTTGTTGAGCTCCCACCCGTAGGCGGGGTGCTCGGTGGCGAGTTCGCCCATCAGACGGTCACGGGTCACCTTGGCCAGCACGCTCGCGGCGGCAACGGACGCACACGTGAGATCGGCCTTCACCTTCAGCTCGACCCGGTGCGGCGGTCGGGCCAACGGTGACTCAGCTACCCGGCTCGGGCGGCTGAACCAGTCGTAGTTGCCGTCGAGCAACACGTAGCCGGCGTCGCCCTCGAGCGCAGTGAGGGCCCGCTCCCCCGCGAGGCGCAGCGCCCGCAGGATGCCGTAGGCGTCGATCTCGGCCGCGCTGGCGTGGCCGACAGCCGAGTCGAGCGCCCATCGCACGATGCGGGGGACGAGTGCCTCCCGAGCCGGCGGCGTCAGGAGCTTGGAGTCGCGCAGCCCGGTGGGGGGCCGCTTCACCGTGAGGTCGACCACGACGACGCCGACGGTGACGGGACCGCCGAGACAGCCCCGGCCCACCTCGTCACTTCCGACGACAGCGGCGACCCCCGAGCCAAGCCGCTCATGCTCGACTCGGAGGTTCGGCGCCCGGCCCGCGGTCATGACGACATCATCGCGGACGGGCACCGGGGCGGGCGACGCAGCGGGGCGACTCAGCCTCTCAGTTGCCGCGCATGCCTCCGGCGAAGTCGACGAACTCTTCCAGGTCCTGCGGATCGAGGAGTCGGAGCACGTCGATGAAGCCCTGAGCACCGGTGCGCAGCGGGCTCACGTACCAGCCACCGTCGACCCGGGTGACGACGACCGCCAGCTCGAGCTGCCCCTGCAGGTCGGTCAGGAACGTCGGCACCTCGACGTCGGCCTCGGCGAGTTGGCCCTCGATGTCCCCGGAGCAGAACTCCTGCGTGTCCTCGTTGAAGTCGTCGCTGACCGTGACCTCGATGCACCCCGTGTCGGGGTCGATCACGATGTCGGTCGTGGTGAAGCCGTCGGTGAGCGACGCCTCGATCCCGATACGGTCGACGGCGACCCGGGCGGTGTCGCCCGAAACGTCGGCCGTGGCCTCGAAGTCGGTGATGTCGACCTGGTAGCTGAAGCCCGACTCGGTGATGGTGCTGTCGAGCTCCTCCTGGGCGTCGTCGATGAACAGGGATCCGTAGACGTGCAGGGCCCGCATCTCGTCGGGCGGGGTGAGCGCCACGAGCCGCCGAAGGTCGAGCTGTGCGGCGGCGTCGATCACATCGCGGACGGCATCCTCGGGGGTCTCGGCCCCGGCGCCGCCGATCGGGTTCTCGAAGTCGGGCAGGTCGGCCTCGAGCTGCCGCCGGGCGTTCTCGGCCACCGTG
>JANLSK010000296.1:0-11877 GCA_031362415.1 Actinomycetes bacterium
CGACCTCGACCCGGCGAGCTGGACCGCGCAGTTACCGGAGCTTCTCGACGTCGAACCCGGCAGGCTGGCCCTGCCCGGCTCGATGGTGCACGAGGTCGCCTGGCAGGCCGCCAACGTGGCGGGGCCCGTCCCTTCGGCCTATCGCCCCGGCGGCGCGCTCGCCTGGGCCCCTCACGCCCACGGGGGCGACGATTCGCGAGCGGTCTGACCACACGATCGCCGTGGCGGCGAGTGTGAGCACGGCTGACGCCAGCCACACCACCGGGAACCGGCCGACGTCGCCGAACGCGACCTCGCCCAGCACCGTGACCACGATGGCGACGCCGAGCGTGTTGCCCAGACCCTGGAGGGTCTGGTTGAGCCCGGCCCCCGCCGACATCTCGTCGGGGGCGACCCCGGCCAGGGCCCATGCGGTGAGGCCGCCCCAGAGCAGCCCCGAGCCCAAGCCGGTGACGACGACCGCGGCGAGCCACCGCGACGTCGAGGGCGACGCGTCGAGCGTCACGGCCATGGCCACTGGGCCGAGGGCCCACACGAGCCCGCCGATGCCGATGGTGCGGTGGAAACCGATGCGCTGGCCGAGCCGACCGGACACGACCGAAGTGATCGCGGTGACTGCGAAGATCGGCGTGGTGAGCAGGCCCGCCCGGCGGATCGAGAGGTCCCACACCTCGGTGAGGAACACCACGCTGGCGAGGAGGAACCCGAAGAAGCTCGTGGAGTACACGAGCAGCGCCGAGTTCCCGACGGCAAAGGTGCGCTCGTGGAACAGATCGAGGCGCAGGAGCGGACGGGGATGGCGCAACGACCGTCTGATCACGCCACCGAGCACGGCTGCGCCGCCGAACAACGACACCAGCGTGCGGGGATCGGCCCAGCCCCACTCGGGGCTCTGCACCAGACCCAGCACCAGTGAGCCCAGCCCGACCAGGAGCGCACCGGCACTGAGCCCGTCGGGCATGCGATTGGCGGCGGAGGCCTGCGTGCTCGGAATGAGCACAACCGCGGCAGCGATGGCGACCGCCCCGACCGGCAGGTTCATCCAGAAGGCCCATCGCCAACTTCCCAGATCGATGAGCACGCCCCCGAGCGAGGGACCCAGGGCGGCTCCCACCGCTCCGATTGCGGCCCAGCAGGCGAGGGCCGTGGCTCGGCGGGCCAAGGGAAATTGGCTGAAGATGATCGTGGCCCCGGCCGGGGCGCTGAGCGATGCGCCGAGTGCCTGGCCGACCCGGCAGGCCATGAGGACGCCGACGCTCGGCGCGATGGCGGCGCCCAGGGACGAGACGGTGAAGACGACGGTCCCCGCGACCATGGTCTGCTTGGCGCCGCGGCGTTGCGAGACGGCACCGCCGAGCACCACGGTGGCCGCCCCGACGATCGTGAACACGTTCACAACCCACGACAGCGTGGCCGGCGAGGAGTCGGGAAAGGCCCCTTCCAGCTCGGGGAATACGACGAAGATCATCGACAACGTCATGGCGATCTGGAAGTTGCTGAGCCCCACCACACCGAGGACGATCCAGGCCCGCCGCAGGGTGGCTCGTTGGGCGTCGTCGGTCTCCATGCGCTCGGGAGACTAACGGCGGGATTCCCGCCGGCCCTCACGGGGTGTTGCCTGCGTATCCTCGACCCACCGCCGGGTCTCGTCGGCCGATCGAGGTCCGCGGTAGGTTCGTCGACGAACAGCGCGCCTGCGTGCTCGCTCATCCGCCCCCTCGCGAAAGGCACCGGCCGACGCATGAAGGTGATCCTTGAAACCGTCGCCTGTACAGGCCACGGACGCTGCTACACGTTGGCCCCCGAGCTGTTCGACTCCGACGCTGAAGGTCACAGCGTGCTGCTCGTCGTTGGTGATCTCCCGGAGTCGTTGCGCCAGGCGGCCCTCACGGCATCTGCGAACTGTCCCGAGCGGGCGATCACCGTCACCGACGAGAAATAACGGCCCCGCCCCGCCCCGCCCCCGGTTCCGTGCGGCAATTGACCCCAGCAACGCAGAGGAGCATGCATGCTCGCCGAGCTTGATGTGCTGTCGGACTTCCGTGGGGAGGTGCGGCGCTGGTGCGAGGCCAACGTGGCGCCGGGGTGGCGGTCGGCCCTGAACAGCTGCTCCGAGGACGACGCCGTGGCGTTTCAACGAGCGTGGTTCATGACCCTGCACGAAGCCGGATACGCAGCGCCCCACTGGTCGCGCGAGTGGGGCGGCTCCGACTCCAGCCTGGCCGAGCAGATCGTGCTCTTCCAAGAGCTCTCCCGGGCCGACGCGCCCCGTGCCTCGCTGGCGTTCATCGGACTGTTCCACACCTACGCGACCCTCATTCATGCGGGAACGAACGAGCAGAAGCAACGCCATCTCCCGGCCGTCCTCGACGGAACCGTGTGGTGCCAAGGGTTCTCGGAGCCCGAGGCCGGCTCCGACCTGGCCGGGTTGCGCACCCGAGCCGTTCGTGACGGCGGCCGCTACGTGGTGAACGGGCAGAAGATCTGGTCGAGTGGCGCCGCCCATGCCGACTGGTGCCTGCTCCTCGCCCGGACCGATCCCGATGTCCCCAAACGCAAGGGCATCAGCTACTTCCTGCTCGACATGCGCACGCCCGGCGTGGAGGTGCGCCCGATCAGGCAGGCCAGCGGCGACGCCGAGTTCTGCGAGTTGTTCCTGAACGATGTGGTCATCCCGGCCGAGAATCTCGTCGGGGCCGAGAACGACGGGTGGCGCATCGCCCAGGCGACCCTGTCGGCGGAGCGGGGCCCGGCGATTCTCGAGCTCGCCGAACGCATGCGGACCGGCTTCGAGATGGTGCTCGACACGGCCCGCCATTGCACAGCGCCAGGGGGTAGCCCGGCCCTGGCCGATCCCGAGATCCGCGACCGTCTGGTCCGCTGTCACACCGAGGTGGAGGTGTTGAACCTGCTCTGCCTGAAGATGATCGAGAACCTGTTGCGTCGGGGTGGGGTGGGCCCCGAGGCGTCGATCATCAAGACCTACTACTCGGAGCTGTTGCAGCGACTCACCGAGCTCGCGGTCGAGCTCTCGGGCCTCGACGTCCACGTGTTGGCTTCGAAGCCGCGGGCCTCGGGGTGGATCTCGGGGGAGTGGCTGGTCGATCACATCACGTCATGGGAGTGGACGATCGCCGGCGGCACGAACGAGATCCAGCGGAACCTCATCAGTGAGCGCGTGCTCGGCCTGCCGCGCGAGCCGGGGATGGACTGATGTGCGGCGGCGCAGGCGTACCCGGCGCAGGCGCACGTGGAGGAGGCGGCGGCATGAGCACGAGTACGAGTACGAGTGACGACGCCATCGATCTCGACGAGCTGCGCGAGTCGGCCCGGGCCTTCCTCGCCCGCTGGTGCGACCCGCAGCGGGTGCGGAGCCGGCTCGAAGGCGGCGACGACGTCGATGCCGAGTTGTGGGGGCGCATCGTCGATCTGGGTTGGCCGGCGATCGCGGTTCCCGAGGCCTATGGCGGTGCGGGGGCGGGATTCCGAGAGTTGGCCGTGATCGTCCAGGAGCTCGGACGGGCCCTGGCCCCGGGAACCTTCGTGAGCTCGGCGGTGGTGGCGGCCGCAGCCCTCAGCGCGGAGGCCGTCCCCGAAGCCCTCAAGGCCGAGTGGTTGCCCCGGATCGCGTCCGGCGACGTGGTGGTCGTAGCCCTGGCACCCCCGGGGTCGCCCGTGGCCGTCATGGCCACCGCCGTCGCCGGTGCCGGCGGCCATGACGGTGTGGTGGTGCGGGGAACCGTCGGGGTGGTGGCCGACGCCGCAGCGGCGGTGGCGATCATGGTGGAAGCCGTCGACGATGCCGGCGAGCCTGTGCTGGCCCTGGTGGAGACGGCCGACACCACGGTGACCGTCCGACCGGTGCGGATGGCCGACCTCACCCGCCGCTTCGCCTCGGTCGAGCTCCACAGCACGGTGGTTGAGCCCGATCGGGTGCTGGCGCGCGGAGCCGACGCCGTGGCGGCCGTCGGGCGGATCGTCGACTGGGGTGCGGCCGCGATGGCGGCCGACGCTCTGGGAGTTGGGGAGCGGGTGCTCGACGGCGTCGTCGACTACGCCCGTCAACGGGTGCAGTTCGGGCGGGTCATCGGCTCGTTCCAGGCGTACAAGCACCGCTGCGCCGATCTCCTGATCGCCGTGGAGTCGGCCCGGGTGGCCGTCGAGGACGCCGCGCTGCATCTGGGTGTCGGCGATCCTGACGCGGCTGCCCGGGTGTCGCTGGCGAAGTCGTACACCGGTGACGGCATGGCCACCGTGGCCGGGGAGGGCGTGCAGCTCCACGGCGGCATCGGCTACACGTGGGAGCACGACAGCCATCTGTTCCTCAAGCGGGCCAAGCTCGATCAGGTGCTCTACGGCGACAGCCGCTGGCACCGCCGGCGCCTCGCCGGGCTCCGCATCCCCACCGCCTGAGCACGGCGTGGGCGGGGAATGGGGGAGTCAGGGCCAGGCCGTGACGCCTTGGGCGCGGAGGGCGTCGGCCTCGGCGGGTGAGTAGCCGAGCTCGGCGAGGACCTGGCGCGAGTGCTGGCCGAGCAGCGGAGGTGGCCCGGCCAGCAGCCCCGGGGTCTCCGAGAAGTGCACCAGGTGCCCGAACTGGCGGAAGCGGCCGTACTGGGGATGCTCGTAGTCGGCCACGAGCCCGGCGGCCACGAGATCGGGATCGTCGAACCACGACGTCGCGGCATCGGCGTCGGCGATCTCGACTGGCACGCCGGCAGCATCGAGGCGGTCGAACCAGGCCGCAGCGGTGTCGGATGCCAGCTCGGCCTCGAGCACGGAGGCGAGGGCGGCTGCGTTGCGCGACCGAGCCGGCCCGTCTGCGAAGCGGTCGTCGCCCGCAAGCACGGGCACGGCTGCGACCAGCGCAGCCCATTGGGGGTCATCGTGCACGACCAGGGCGAGCCAGCCGTCGGCGCTGCGGTAGAGCCGGTACAAGGGGCCCACGCCGGTCTGGTCGGCGTCGAGGCGCGGGCGTTGCAGGGGCCCTTCGGGGCCGATCCACACGTCGGAGTTGAGATACAGGCCCCCGTTGACGATCGACGTGTCGACAAACTGCCCTTCCCCGGTGCGGGCCCGCCAGTAAAGCGCCATCAAAACCGCAACCGCCGACTGACACGCACAGGCCTGGTCGCACATCCCGAACCGGTACCACGTGGGCGGATTGCCCTCGCCGCCAGCTTCGTGCTCGAGGCCGCACGACGACTGGCCGAGCTGGTCGAAGCCGGGCCAGTCGCGTCGGGGCCCGTCGATGCCCCACATCGTGGTGTGGCAGTAGATGATCGAGGGGTTGAGGCGCTTGGCCGTCTGGTAGTCGACGCCAAGGCGTTCGGCGACACCGGGGCGCATGTTGTGGTGCACCACGTCGACCTGACGGATCAGGCGATGCGCGATCTCGAGGCCCTCGGGCGTCTTGAGGTCGGCCACGATGTCGAGCTTGCCCCGCTGGCAGCCGTTGAACGGCTTGGTGATGGGGCGCATCTGATCGCCGAGGGGGGCCTCAAGCTTGTAGACGGTCGCTCCCAGATCGCCCAGGAGCATGGGGCCGAAGGGGCCGGCGAGGAAGTTCCCGAGATCGAGGACCTTCACACCGTCGAGTGGATACCGCAGGGCGGGCCCGGGCGAGGCCGGGCCCGTCCGCCGGGCGCGGGGCTCGGCCGTGGGGAGCTCGGCGAGCACCTCGTCGGTGTGCTGGCCGAGCAGCGGCTGCGGACCCTGCACCCGGGCCGGCGGGGCACCGTGGAGCCGGAAGGAGATCCCGAACTGCTTCGTCGGTCCTAGCATCGGATCATCGACGTCGACGACCATGCCGTTGTTGATGACCTGCTCGTCGCCGAAGGCCTCGTGGGCCGGGCGCACGGGCGCCACAGCGATCCCGTTGGCCCAGAATTCCTCGAGGAGGCGGGCCCGGGGAATGCGCTTCACCGCGGCTCGAACCACGTCCTGCACCCGGCCCATCTGCGCGGGGTCGGTGGTCATCTCCAGGGGCTCGATGCCGAGGATGCGCCACAGCGCGCTCTTGTCCTTGCCCCGTCCGCCGGCGTTGTGCATCGAGTGAACCCACAGCCCGTCGGCGCACTCGAACACGCCCATCTGGGCGTCCATCGGGATGCCCCAGAAGTTCTCGCCCGGACGTTCGACCGTCTGCCACAGCTGGGTCGTGAACGCCAGAACGCCTTGGTACAACGAGGTTTCGACCCACTGGCCCCGTCCGGTGCTCTCGCGTGCCACCAGCCCGGCGAGGATCCCGTTCAGGGCGAGGAACGACGTGGCCACGCTGGGCATCGGGAGGTACAGGAAGATCGGCCCGTCCCGCCAGCCTGGTTGCTCGTACTGCTGGCCCGAGCGGGCCTGCACCAGCAGGTCGTAGGGCGGGCGCTGCTCGGCTGCGGTGTTACGCCCGTAGCCGGTGATCGAGCAGTACACGAGGCGGGGCAGCTCCGGGCGCAGTGTCGGCTCGTCGAGTCCCCACCGGGCGAGCACGCCCGGGCGGAAGCTCTCGACGAGCACGTCGGCCGTGGCCGCCAAACGGCGCAAGCGATCCCGGTCGAGGGACTCGGCCAGATCGAGCACGACGCTGCGCTTGCCCCGGTTCCACACGACCGAACCGCCGTAGCTCCGGTTGGGGTCACCACCCGGGCGCTCCACCTTGATCACCTCGGCCCCGTGGTCGCTCAGGATCATCGTGGCCATGGGCCCGGCGATACCCGAGCTCATGTCGACGATCCGTACCCCGTCGAGTGCTCCCATGTTCTCAGCCTTCCTGGTGCTTCGCGAGCGCGATGATCCGTGCCGGAACGGTTGCGGTGCGACGGTCGCGTTCGCACGCCTGGCGCACGTGACAGCCGTGCATGTGGTCGTTGACGACGCCCAGCGACTGCATGGCGGCGTAGCAGGTGGTGGGACCGACGAAGCGGAACCCGAAGCGGCGGAGCTCCTTCGAGAGCGCGGTCGACTCAGGCGTCGCCGACACCAGATCACCCATTCGCCTCGGCGCGGGTCGGGACCGGCGGGTGGGCTCGAACGACCAGACCAGGGCGGCCAGCGATCCCTCTCGATCCTGCACGGCCAAGGTGGCGCTGGCGTTGGCGATGGCAGCTTCGATCTTGCCCCGGTGACGGACGATCGATGCGTCGCCCAGCATCCGGTCGACATCGTGTTCGTCGAAGCGGGCGACCTCCGACGGGTCGAAGCCGGCGAAGGCGCGTCGGAACCCCTCGCGCTTGCGCAGGATCGTCAGCCACGACAGCCCCGACTGGAATCCTTCCAGGCACAGCTTCTGGTAGAGGCGGACGTCATCGACGACCGGTCGGCCCCATTCGTCGTCGTGGTACAGGGCATAGTCGGACGTCGAGGCCCCCCAGGTGCACCGCTGCCGCCCGTCGCTTCCTCGAACGGTCCCGGCATCCTGCCCGTCAGCCATCGGTCTCCTCCGCACTCTCGGTGTCCCTGCCCCTGGCGGGTCGCCCGCCGTGTCCCTGTGGCGGGGGCCCGGACGATCATGGCACCCGTCCCCACACCGGCGCGGTCCGAGTGACGTCCGTTAGGCTCGGCCCACTCGTCGCCGACCGGCGACGCGAGCATGCGGAAACGCCAACCGGGGGGAAACCGTGGGGTCACAGCGACCGGATCCGGCAACGAGGATCGAGATCGAGGACCTGGCCGTGGGGTACGCACGCGGCACCGATGCCATCGGAGGAGGCGATCTCGAAGGCGGCAAGGCCATCTACCGTTCGTGCTTCACCGCCGACGCCCGCACGAGCGTGTACTTCCCGGGCACGCCCACCAACGGCGATCCCGACTTCACCACGGTCGGCACCGACTCGTGGGCCGATTTCGTCCTCGGCGTGTTATCGGGCGCGCCCTACACCGCCACGCAGCATCTCATGGGGAGCTTCTTCGTCGAGCTCGACAGCGGCGGAGGGGACACCGGGGCCGAGCGGGCCCGCATGGAGTCGTACCTGCACGCCACGCACGTGCGGGCCGACGGCACCATGGACATCGCCAACGGCACCTACTTCGACACGGTGGTGAAAGCCAACGGCGAGTGGAGAATCGCCGAGCGCACGCTGCATCTCCTCGAGATGATCACCGTGGGGACCGTCGTCGCGGCCGGGTCCTGAATCTCGTGTCGCAGGATCCGATCGGGTCGCCCGTCGAGCCCGAATCCCGGCGCTGCCCGTGACGGTTGTACGGATCGTCCCCACCGGCTCCGACCTCGTCGACATCAGGGTCACGGATCGGGTGGCCGTCATAACGCTCACCCGGTCCGAGCGCCGCAACGCATTGCACGCCGACATGTATCCGCCGATTCGCAGCGCGCTGCGCGAGTGTGCCGACGCGCCCGATGTCGGCTGCATCGTCGTCACCGGTGCCGGATCGGCGTTCTGCGCCGGCGGCGACGTACGTGACGGCCGTCCCCGCAGGCCCGACGGGAGCCGCCCGACGACGGCCGAGCGGGAAGCCGCACTGCTGGCCGACGCTGCGCTCGTGCTCGATCTCCACGATCATCCCAAGGTCACGATGGCCGCCGTCAACGGGCCGGCCGTGGGTGCCGGCTTCTCGCTGGCGCTGGCCTGCGACTTCCGCATCGCATCGGCGTCGGCTCGTTTCGTGACCGGGTGGGCCCGCCTGGGCTTGAGCGGCGACTTCGGCGGAGCCTGGTTGCTGACGCAGCTTGTGGGTCCGTCGCGGGCGCTGGAGTGGCTGGCGTCGGGGCAGGCGATCGCCGCGGAGGAGGCGCTCGCAGCCGGGGTCGTGAACCGGGTCGTCGCCGATGATGTGTTCGCTGCGGCATGGGGCGACTCGGCCCGGGCGTTCGCGCATGGACCGCAGTTCGCCATTGCCGGCATGAAGCGCAACGTTCGCGACGCGCTCACGGTGCCGCTCGGCGAAGCGCTCGAGTTTGAGACGGCGAGGATGGTCGCCTGTTCCGAGACGGCCGATCACAAGGAGGCCGTGCGGGCCTGGATCGACCGGCGCGAGCCCCGTTTCGGCGGCTGATCTCCCAGACGGCCGAAACGCCGGGGCGCTCGCCCTCCGCTTCCTCGCGCGTCGGTTACGTCAGTCGCGTCTGTCGTCGAAGAGACGCAGAGGACGCTCGGCGTCGTGGCGCTCCACGGTGAAGCGCATCTGCTGGCGCCAGTGCTCCTCGGCACTGGCCACGTCGCCGGCTTCCACGAGGCGGACGAGCTTTCGGTACGAGCGGACGGCCCGGCGCATCATGGACTGGTCGGTGTGCCTCACCGACGACATGTAGTACTGCTGCACCAACTCGTGCAGGAGCCTGGAGATGGTGGCCAACGTCGTGTTGCCCCCTCGCTCCATGACCGTCTCGTGCACGAGCGCAGCCGCAAAGGCGAACGCGTGACGGTCGTTGCGATCGGCTGCTTCGGAGGCTGCGTCGACGGCGGACACGAGCGCGTGCACGTCGTCGTCGGTGTGGTTGGCCGCCAGCGCAGCCGCGAGGCTGGGTGCGATGAGCTGACGGGCCTCGTCGAGATCCCCGACGGTCGTTCGTCGCAACTGGAGCAGCACAGCCATGCCCTGGGCCAGGTTCTCGTCGTCGGGCATGGTCACCACCGGGCCGCCACCGCGCCCTCGTCGGATCTCGATGAGGCCTTGCGACTCGAGGATGCGCAGCGCCTCGCGCAGCGTCGTTCGAGCGATGCCGAAGACCGCCGTGAGTTCCTCCTCAGGGGGCAGGCGATCGCCGATGGCCAACTCTCCGTTGACGATTCTCCGTCGGAGGGTGTTGGCAACGATCTCGCCCGTCTTGGGCGGACGCGGCGCCGGGTCGTGGTCGTGATCGAGCATCGATCCTCGTCGGTCGACAGGACGGGCAGGGACGGAGCGTTCGGTGTCGCTCATGGAAGCCGGGGGAGATGCCGGATGGCGAGCACACCCATGGAGTCGGCCAGGCGGGCCTGGTCGTGCGTGACCCGAGTCCAGGCGTAGGGGAGCAGGGCCACGGCGTCGAGACGGCCTGCGGTGACCTCCAGCTCCAGGAGGGCTCGCGCCCGCGCAACTGATCGGGGTCGAACTCCCAGGACCTCAGCCGCAGCGGAGAGCTCCGCGTGCTCGGGGCCGCTGCCGAACCGATCGACGTTGCGGAGATACTTCACGACGCGAGCGAGTCCCTTGGCCCGGCGCACGGCGAAGGGGTCACCGATCGCTGGGGTCACGACCTCGCGGAGCTGGCTGAGGACGGCGTCGTAGTAGCCGGTCGCCTCGGTGACACCGGGCTCGTCCACGACCACGACCGGCAGCTCGACACCGACGACGGTGGCCAGCGCCTCGACGGTGAGGCGCGTGTGGAGTGCGCCGTAGATGAGCCGGTTGCCCAGATCGGCGAGCGGATCGGGCAGATCGCTGCCCCGCTCGGCCGCCAACACCGCGATGCGCAGCTCGGCGAAGAGGAAGTGATAGCGGATGCGTTCGGCTTCGACCGGACACCCCCCGGCGGCTTCGTAGCCGTGCACCAGCGCCGCGTAGTCGGGGACGGGCTCCTGCGCGTTGCGGGTCCCGATCCAGGCCAGGTCCTCCATCGGATCGCCCAGATGCGCGAGCTCGAAGTCGAGGACGGCCGTCACGCGGTGACCGTCGTGGAGAAAGTTGCCGGGCCCGGTGTCGCCCTGCACGAGCGACGGGGGGCCGGCGACGTGAGGCGCCGTATCGCGCAGATACCGGAAGCACGCCCGGAGGAAGGGCTCGACGGCGCCGCTGGCATCGAGGCGGTGCTCCCAGGTGTCGAGCTCGTCGATCACGTGCTCGCGGATCGTGCGGACGGGCGCCAGTGTGGGCAGATGCATGGCCTGCACATCGGCCCGGTGCAAGCGCACCAAGATCGGCACGAAGTCGTCGATGACCGCCCGCTGGGCGTCGACGCTCAGGGAGGCGAAGTGCGCCGCGCCCGACGCCTGCTCCATCAGGACTGCGTCGATCTCGGGATGCACGGCGATGATCGCCGGCACCGGGATCCCGACGCGGGACACGGCCCGGTAGATCTCGGCCTCGCGCCGCAGGGTGTAGGTCTCGTACTCCGGCAGCGGCCCGAGATCGGTCCGCAGGAACAGCGTGGGTGCACCGGTCCCGGTCTCGGCCCCGGTCCCGGTGCCGGTCTGGCCGTGGGTACCGGCCCCAGTCTCGGCGAGCTCGACGTCCCAGGCCTCGTGCCGTCCTCCGCCGGGCCGCCGTCGAAGCGATCGCACCGTGGAACCGGTTGCCTGCTCCACCCAGTCGGACAAGACGCGTCGGCGACCGTCTGGCTCGCTGGTCATGGTCGAGGTTCCCGTTCTGGTCCACCTGCAGGGGCCTGGCTAAAATAGTGACCTATTTTATCGTGCGCGAACGGAGCGGGCCAGTGCCGACCGGGCCATACGGCCACACGGCCTGAGCCGCCTCCTCCACGTCACGCCAGCGCAAGCCCTGGCGTGGTCGAGCCGAAGCCGAACGAGAGGCGAGCACCATGGTCGACGAGTTCCGGGCCGAGGTACGGGCCTGGCTGGCCGAGCGGTTCGAGGTGCGAGACCCGAGGCTCGACGACGATCGCCTCGACATCATCACGCGCACACCCGACGGTCACGACGCTCTGGTGTCCCGGGCCCGTGCGCTGCAAGGTGATCTGTTCCGGGCCGGGTTCGCTGCGGTCGACCTTCCCGTCGAGTATGGAGGCCGGGGCCTGAGCCGGGCCCACGCGGCTGCTGTGGCCGAGGAGTTGAACGGCTTCGACTCGCCGTCGTTGCGGCCCTTGACGATCGGCCTCTCGCTGGCGGCTCCCACGATCCTGGCGTTCGGAACCGAGGACCAGAAGCGCCGCCTCCTTCCCCCATTGGTGGAGGGCCGTGAGCTCTGGTGCCAGCTGTTCTCGGAGCCGGC
>JANLSK010000009.1:0-17492 GCA_031362415.1 Actinomycetes bacterium
AGCTCTACGGCATGACCGAGACCATCCCCGCGGTGTTGACCAATCGTTCGGTTGGGCCGGTCCCACACGCCATGGGCCGGGTCACGCTGGGTTGTGAGGTCGAGGTGCACCGGGCCGACGGTTCGCTGTGCGAGCCCGGTGAGACCGGCGAGGTGGTCGTGGGGGGAACGCCGGGGGTCACCCTCTTCGCCGGCTACCTCGACGCTCCCGAGATCACCGCGGCGACGTACGACGGCCGCTGGTTCCTCACGGGCGATCGGGCCCACGTCGACGAGCGAGGCTGTTTCTTCTTCGACGGTCGCCGCAGCGACGTGCTCAAGGTGGCCGGCGAGAACGTGTCGGTGGTGGAGGTCGAAGCGGTGCTGGCCGAGCATCCGGGGGTGCTGGAGGCTGCGGTGGTGGGAGAGCCCGACCCGATCCGCGACGAGGTTCCGGTGGCCTTCGTGGTCGCCGCGCCCGGCGTGGGAGGGGTACCGGCCAACCCGCTCGACGTCGACGAGCTCGCCGCCTGGTGCGCCGAGCGTCTGGCGCCGTCGAAGCGGCCGCGGCGCATCACCGTCGTCGAGGAGCTTCCCCGCACCAGCGTCGGCAAGATCCGCAAGTTCATGTTGCAGGGAACGCAACCCGCGATCGTGACAGGAGGACCGGACCGATGACCACGACCGACGCCCGTCCCACGACCCAGCCCAACGCCCGGCCCGGAGCGCAGCCGGCCACCGGGCGTTCCGGCAGCAGCGCCGGCTCGGTGTTCACGCCCGACCTGCTGGCGGCGTGCGACGAATCGATCGAATCCTTCGTGACGGCCCGCACCCTGCCGGCGGTGATGTACACCAGCGACGAGTTCCTGGCCTTCGAGAACGAGGCCCTGTTCGCCCACGAGTGGCTCTGTGTCGGACGGGCCTCGCGCATCCCGAACCCCGGCGACTGGTTCTGCAGCGAGCTGGCCGGCGAGCCGCTCATCGTTGTGCGGGGCAAGGACCATGAGGTCAGGGTGCTCTCGGCGGTCTGCCAGCATCGGGCCATGACCGTGTGCGCGGGCGAGGGCAGCTCGACCACGTTCACCTGCCCCTACCACCACTGGATCTACGGGCTCGACGGCCGATTGCTGGGCGCCCCGGCGATGGAGCGCACGGCCGAGTTCGTCAAGGCCGAGTGGGGCTTGCCCAACTTGACGGTCGAGATCT
Organism: Actinomycetes bacterium; assembly: GCA_031362415.1. GTDB lineage: Bacteria > Actinomycetota > Acidimicrobiia > IMCC26256 > VFJJ01 > VFJJ01. The sequence continues at coordinate 1,185 of JANLSK010000009.1, forward strand.
GGCAGGGGTTCGTGTTCGCCAACCTCGACCCCGATGCGCCGCCGCTCGCGCCCACCCTGGGCCGCATCGAGCCCCACCTGGCCAACTGGGACCTCGAGAGCACCGTGGCCCTCCCCACGTTCACGTTGCGCGACCTGCCGTGGAACTGGAAGGTCATGTTCGAGAATTTCAACGACGGTTACCACGCCAACAAGCTCCATCAGGTGATCCAAGATTTCTGCCCGTCGGAGATGGCGTCGTTCCCCGAGCCCTGGGACGACGCATCGAACGTGATCTTTCGTCACAACGGCTTCACCCACATCGACGGTGGCTTCAACGCCACCCACAAGGCGCTGTTCCCCATCTTCCCCCGTCTGACCGACGATGAACGGTGGCGGGCGACGTTCGCTCTCGTGCCGCCCACGCTCTGCCTGGGCTTGGCGCCCGATCAGGCGTTCTATTTCCTGGTGCGGCCCAAGACGGCCAACACCATCGACGTCGAGATCGGCTACCTGGTCACCAGGGAGGCCGTCGAACACCCGATGTTCGAGCACCTGCTGCGGGCGAGCGACGCCGGCGTGCAGGTCTTCGTGGTGCAGGATCAGGACGCCACGACCAAGGTGCAGCAAGGATTGCGCTCGCGCTTTGCTGCCCGGTCGCGCTACTCGTGGCAGGAGGAGAGCCACGTGCAGTTCAATCGCTGGCTGGTGCAGCGCTACAAGCAACACTGGCCGACGGCCTCGGGAGCGGTGCCGTGATGGCGATCGAGCCCGAGGGGGCCATTGACACGGTCGACACGATGTGGTTCCCTGTCAAACTAGAACACGTTCTAGTTTCTGGTTGTGGTTTGGCAGTGCAGCTGAGGCACCGGGGGCGCGATCGCGTTGCCGGGAACGCATGCCTGGGAACAGGCGAAGGGGGATACCAATGAGAAACCGCAAGGGAAAGCTCGTCTGCGGGCTGCTGGTGGCCATGAGCTTGTTCGCAGCCGCGTGCGGCGACGACGACGATGACGCACCGGCTGCTGAGGACGGCACGACGACCGCAGCAACGGCCGGGGCCGAGACGACCACCGTGGCAGCACCCGTCGACACGACCGCGCCCGTCGACACGACGGCGGCTCCACCCGAGGGCTCGGAGCTGGCGCTCGACACCAATGGTGACGGCAAGGTCGTGTTCGGCATTGCCGCAGCCGGTCCGGCCGACGACGGCGCGTACTACGAGGCGGTCGTGAGCGCTGCACAGGCGCTGTCGGAGGAGAACGGCTTCGAGGAGCCGATCGTGGCCGACAACATCCAGGCCGCTGACGCGGCGACGCTGATCGGCGATCTGGCCGAGCAGGGCGTCGACGTGATCATCGTGGGAGCCTCGGAGATCGCCGAGCCGCTACCCGACCTGGTGGCCGAGTACCCCGACATCTTCTGGTACTGCAACTGCGGCGCCGGCTTCCCGGAGACCCCGGGTCTGTCGCAGAGCGTCGATGACGGCGGCGAGATCGGCTACGCGGCCGGCTACGCCACGGGTTTGAAGCTGCAGGAGACCGGCGGCGACAGCGTCTACATGATCGGCTGCTGCGAGCTGGGCTTCGAGAAGCAGGCTCAGCTGGCCTTCGAGCTCGGCCTCACCTCGGTCGACCCCGGGTTCACGCTCACCTACGTTCCGTCGGGGGACTTCGACTTCGACTTCGACAACACCGCCAACGCGACGGCGGCTCTCGAAGCGGCCATCGCCGAGGGTGCCGACGCCGTGTACCCGTATCTGGGTGGGGCGCACCGTCCCGTCGTCGAGGCGGCTGAGGAGGCCGGGCTCATCACCATGAGCGCCGGCTCGTCGACGGTGTGCGACGAGGGTGAGGAGCTCGACTACGACATCGCCGTGCGCTTCGACGGCGGCGACTACGTACGGGCCGTCATGAACGCGATCATCGCTGGCACTTTCGCCGAGGGTGACACCAAGGCGTTCAAGGTGGGCGTCGACCCCGAGCCGGGCGCGCAGATCTGTGACGCCACCGACGAGCAGCAGGCGGCGATGGACGACATCTACGAGCGCATCGCCGCCGGTGAGTTCGCAGAAGAGTTCGGAGCCATCGCCGGTGAAGCCTTCGGTGGTGGTTGATCGTCAGGCCCAGCCAAGACCGCGTCTGGCACTGACGACACTGACAACACAGACACCGTGACCGACGACGTCGGCTCGACCACGGGCGGGGCGGGCACCACAGCCGCCTCGCCTGCGGTCGAGCTTCTCGGCATCACCAAGCACTTCGGACAGGTCGCGGCGTGTGACGCCGTCGACCTCACGTTGCGTCGCGGGCAGATCCACGGCGTGCTCGGCGAGAACGGGGCCGGGAAGTCGACGTTGATGAAGGTGCTGATCGGGCTGGTGTTGCCCGACCGGGGACAGATCCGCATCGACGGTGAGATCGTCCACATCGCCGATCCCGTCGAGGCCGCGGCGCGCGGGATCGGCATGGTGCATCAGCATTTCAGCCTGGTCGAACCGCTCACCGTGTGGGAGAACGTGGCCCTCGGCGACGTGGGGCGGCTCACGCCGAAGCGGGTGCGTGAACGGGTCGTGGCCATCAGCGACCAGTACGGGCTCGAGATCGATCCCGATGCCCGGGTGAGCGATCTCCCCGCCGGGATGCGACAGCGGGTCGAGATCATCAAGTGCCTGCGACGCGATCCGCAGATCCTGGTCTTCGATGAGCCCACGTCGGTGCTCTCGCCGGCCGAGTCGCAGTTCCTGTTCGAGACGTTGCGCCGGGTCGTCGAGATCGAGGGCAAGGCCGTGGCGCTCGTCAGCCACAAGCTCGCCGAGATCATGTACGCCACCGACGAGATCACCATCATGCGTCAGGGTCGGGTGGTCGAGAGCCTGGCCACCAGCGAGGCCAACGAGGCCGGGCTGGCCCGAGCCATGGTCGGGCGCGACGTGTCGCTGCGTTCCGAGCGCGCCGCGTTCGGGTTGGCCCTGGGGAACGTCGCCGTCGTGACCGCCCCGGCGGAGCAGCCCCACGCTGAGGCCGCCGTCATCCAGGCCGCTGGGAAGCCGTTACCGCTCTTGGAGTTGTGGGGCATCGGGGTGATCGATCGTGACGGGCGCCACCTCCTCGACGAATTCTCGCTCACGGTCGGGCCCGGTGAGATCGTCGGGGTCGCCGGGGTCGAGGGCAACGGCCAGCGGGCGCTGGGTGACCTGCTCTCGTCGCTCCTGCACACCACAGTCGGGACGGTGCTCGTCGACGGCGAGCCGGTGGCTGCCGGCGTCGCCGGAGCCATGGCGCGGGCGCGGATCGCGGTGATCCCTGAAGACCGTCACGACTCGGGTGTGATCCTCGACATGAGCGTGACCGAGAACCTGTTCCTGGCCGACCCGGCTCGCTTCAGCCGGCGGGGCTTCATGAATCCCAAGCGGATGCGGGCGGAGGCCGACAGCCTGATCGCCGAGTTCGGCATCGTGTGCTCGTCGGCGTCGGCGCCCCTGTGGTCGCTCTCGGGCGGTAACCAGCAACGGGTGGTGTTGGCCCGTGAGCTCTCGCACCGCCCCAAGGTCCTGGTCGCTGCGCAGCCGACCCGGGGCCTCGACGTCGGGGCCATCGAGTACATGGCCGAGCGCCTGCGAGCCGCGGCATCGTCGGGCGTGGGGGTGCTCCTCATCTCGACCGAGCTGGAGGAGATCCTCGAGCTCGCCGATCGCATCGTGGTGCTGTACCGGGGCCGGCTGGTCGGTGAGATGACCCGTGCCGATGTCGATCTCGAACGCCTGGGCCTGTTGATGGGCACCGGGCGGGCCGAGGCCGAGCACGCCACCAACCCGGCGAGCGCCGCCGCTGCCGGCGGGCCGTCGCGATGAACCAGGCCAGCGAGCACACACTTGATGTAGACCCCGCCGTCGGTCCCGGTCGCGGCCCCGGCGATGGCGAAGGCGGCGTGGTCGCTTCGGCCCCCGCCCGTGAGGACTCCCGGGTCGAGATCGTCGGCCTGTACGCCGCGTCGATCGCCGTCGCGCTGGTGCTGTCGGGAGTGCTGGTCGTGGCCACGGGAGGTTCCTGGCAGGACGTCTACCGGGCGATGATCGACGGCAGCATCCGCAACCCGGGACGTTGGGGCGGCACGCTCGGGGTGGCCGCACCCGTCCTCGTGGTGGCGCTGGGGACGATCGTGAGCGGCCGGGCCGGGCTGGTGAACATCGGCCAGGAGGGCCAGCTCGTGGTAGGGGCCGGGTTGGCGGCCTACGTCGGCGTCCGCATGGGCGGGCCGGGACCGGTCGTCGTGGTCGCGCTGTGCCTGGCCGGTGTGGTCGGCGGCGCGATCTGGGCCGGCATCGCCGGGGTGCTGCGCTACCGCCGCAACGTGCCCGAGGTGCTCACCACCCTGCTGCTCAGCGCGGTCGGTGCGAGCCTCGTGGGGTTCGGACTGAGGAAGAGCTGGCTGCTCCTGGCCCCGGCGGCCGGGCGGGCGAATCGCAACCAGGTGAGCGAGCAGCTCGCCACCGACACCCGCATCCCTCGCATCACCGTGTTCGGCAACGAGTTCCCGATCAGCGTGTTCATCTCGGTGGCGCTCGCACTGGGCTTGGCCCTGGTGTTGGCGCGCACCGTTGGCGGGTTCCGGCTGGCCATGCTCGGCAGCAACCCTCGCACCGCCCGGCGGGCCGGGGTGTCGGAGACTCGCTACGGAATCGGCGCCCTCGTCGTCTCGGGAGGCTTCGCCGGGCTCGCCGGTGCGCTCATGTTGGCCGGGGGCGACTTCGGCTCGTACCAGTTGGTGTCGAACTTCGGCGCCGGCATCGGCTTCGCCGGCCTCCTGGCCGCGCTGGTGGCACGCCAGAAGGTGATCGCCGCGATCTTCGTGGCCTTCGTGTTCGGCTGCTTGCGCACCGGGTCGAACTTCCTGCGCGCAGGCGGGCTCTCGACCCGGATCGCCGACGTGGTGCAGGGCCTGTTGGTGCTGGCGCTCCTGTTGCCGCCCGCCGTCCTGTACGTCCGCCAACGCCGCCGGGCGCTGGCCCGGGCCCGAGCGCGGGTCTGACATGGGCGAGTTCTTCTCAGCGGCCGGCAACGTGCTCACGTCAGAGACGATGTACATCAACGCGGCCATCACCGCCATGGTCCTGGTGTTCGCGGCCAGCGGTGAGTTCGTGGCCGAGCGAGCCGGCACGATCAACATCTCCCTCGAAGCCATGATCCTCAGCGGCGCGTTCACCGCGGCCCTGTTCTTCGACCTCACCGGATCGGGAGTGTTGAGCCTGGGCCTGGGTGCCATCGCCGGTGTGGTCGTGTCGTGGGTGCAGGCCAACATGAGCCACCGCCTCCCGGCCGACCAGTTCGTCGTTGGCCTGGTGCTCAACGTCCTCGTGCTCGGCGTGGTGGGCTTCCTCACGGTCGAGCTCGAACCGGAGTCGAAGCGGCTCGACGAGGTCGCGATCCCGGTGCTCTCAGATCTTCCCTGGGTGGGCCCGGGCCTGTTCGGCCAACCCTGGCCGTTCTATCTCGTGTATCTGGTCGTGCCCGTGGTCTGGTGGATCGTCTACCGAACGCGGTGGGGTCTCGAGGTACGAGCGGTGGGAGAGGACCCCAACGCGGCCGACGTGTCGGGCCTCCATGTGAACAAGCTGCGGCGCCAGGCGATCTACCTCTGCGGTCTCCTCGCCGGTCTCGGCGGCGGCTGCTTCCTCTTCCTGGCCACTGACCAGTTCGAGGACTCCCTGATCGGTGGACGGGGATTCCTGGCCATCGCCGCCGTGATCTTCGGGGGTTGGACCCTGAAAGGAACGACCGCGGGTTGCGCCATCTTCGGCTTGGTGGGCGCACTGGGGTACACCATCCCGGTGCTGCGCTACGAAGCCATCGACTCCTCGTTCCTCGACATGGCCCCGAACCTGGTGACCATCGTGGCCATGGCCGTGTTCGCCAAGCGGGTCCGGCAACCTTCTGCTCTGGCTCGACCCTTCCGCAGAGGGTTGAAATGAAGCAACCGATTCGAGGCTGACCGGGGTCGCGGGCCGGAGCAACAAGCCCTACGATCGCAGCGCTTGCAGAGACCCGACGCTTGCAGCTACGCAGCCACGCAGCACGTCCCAGTGACGCACCGAACCGAGGCACGATGTCGAAGGCCATCATCCTCACCGTTGACGACGATGCCGCCGTGCTGCAGGCGATCACACGCGACGTCCGCTCCCGTTACGGCGAGCGGTATCGCATCGCCCGCGCCACGTCCGGCGCCGAGGCGCTCGTTGCCCTCGAGGAGTTCGCCCAGCGCGACGAGGCCGTCGCCCTCATCGTCTCCGACTTTCGCATGCCGGAGATGAGCGGCATCGAGTTCCTGGCCCATTCGAAGGCGCTGGCGCCGAGCGCCAAGCGCGTGCTGCTCACTGCGTACGCCGACACCGATGCGGCCATTCAGGCCATCAACGAGATCAGCCTCGACCACTACCTGATGAAGCCCTGGACCCCGCCCGAGGAGCGCTTGTTCCCCGTGCTCGACGACCTGCTCGACGAGTGGGACCGGGCCAACAGCCTCCGCTTCGACGGCGTTCGGGTGGTTGGTGCCCGTTGGTCGCAGCGGGCCCATGAAACCCGCATGTTCCTCGCTCGTAACCACGTCCACTACCAGTGGCTCGAGCTCGCGCGCGATCCCGAGGCACAACGGCTCCGCGCCCTCTTTGACGTCAGCGACGATCAGCTCCCCCTGGTGCTCTTGGCCGATTCGTCCGTCCTCCGCGGCCCCGAACCCCGCGAGCTCGCCGGTGCCCTCGGCCTGCGAACGACGGCCGAATCGCCGCTGTACGACCTCGTCATCGTTGGCGCCGGGCCCGCAGGCCTTGCGGCTGCGGTCTATGGGGCGTCGGAAGGCCTGCGCACGGCCGTCATCGAGCGCGAGGCCCCCGGGGGTCAGGCCGCCCAGAGCGCCCGGATCGAGAATTACCTCGGGTTCCCCAACGGTCTGAGTGGCGAGGACCTCTCGCATCGGGCCACGACCCAGGCCCGACGACTCGGAGCCGAGTTGGTCTTGACGAGCAACGTCGAGGCGCTCGAGCAGCGCGGGTCGATTCATGCCGTACTTTTCGGCGATGGCACCGAGGTGGAGGCTCGAGCGGTCATCGTCGCGACGGGCGTTTCCTATGTGCGCCTTGGTGCCGACGGCCTGAGTGAGTTCACCGGCCGAGGGGTCTTCTATGGGGCTGCGGCGAACGAGGCGAGTTCCACGGCGGGCGATGACGTGTACATCGTCGGCGCTGCCAACTCGGCGGGACAGGCTGCGCTGCACCTCGCCCGCGTAGCGCGCACGGTCGTGATGGTGGTGCGCAGCGATTCACTCGAGAAGTCGATGTCGCAGTACCTCGTCGAGCGGATTCGTAGCACCGACAACATCGAGGTGCGACTGCAGACCGAAATCACGCAAGGCGGAGGGACCGACCACCTGGAATGGCTGACCTTGGCCGGTCCGGGTGGGGCTGAGGAGAAGGTGAAGGCCAGTTGGGTGTACTCGTTCATCGGGGCCCTTCCCCGAACCGACTGGGTGGGTGACGCCATCGCTCGCGACAGTCGCGGTTTCATCCTCACCGGCACCGATGTCGTGGCGTTGGGTGACGCAGCCGGCTGGCCTCTGGCTCGAGCGCCGTTGCAACTCGAGACGAGTCGTCCTGGTGTGTTCGCTGCGGGTGACGTGCGACTCGCTTCGATGAAGCGGGTGGCCTCAGCGGTGGGTGAGGGCTCCAGCGCGGTCAGCAACGTGCATGCGTACCTGGAGACGGTGTGACGCTCGAAGACGATCTGCGCACCACTCCGCTCACGAGCACGCTGAGCGTCGACCATCTCGCCGAGCTCATGTGTGCAGGGCGCGAGGTGGCGTTCGAGCCGGGCGATGAGCTGTTCCACGAGGGCCGCCCGGCAGAGGAGTTGTGGGTGCTGCTCGACGGCACGATCGAGCTGTCGAAACGAACGGGCGGGCAGCAGGTCGCGGTGGCCGCGATGAAGGACAGGGGCCAGTGGGCCGGCGGCTTCACCGCATGGACAGCGACGGGCGCCGACGCCGTGTATCGAGCCTCGGGGCGGGCGCTCACCGGGGGGCGGATGTTCGTGGTCCCGTCCAGCGAGGTGGGGCGGCTCGTCGGCGAATGGCTCCCGTTCGCCAAGCACATGATCATGGGCATCTACGGCACGGTCCGCAGCATCGACGCCACGGCTCGCGAGCAGGAGAAGCTCGTGGCGTTGGGAATGCACGCGGCGCGGATGGCCCACGAGTTGAACAATCCCGCTGCGGCATCGCTCCGTGCGGTCGAGGGATTGCGCGAGGCGTGCTCGGAGATGCTGCTGTCGCTGGGCGCCCTCGCCGAGAACGCCGCCGAGAGCGATCCCGCGACCGCAGCGGTTCGGTTCGTCGCCCTCGACAAGCTCCGGCTCGAACTCGCCGAGCGCACGGTCGTCGCCGAGTCGCCGGTCGAGCGGATGGATCGCGAGGAGCTCGTCGGTACCTGGCTCGCCGATCACGGTGTGCACCAAGCCTGGGAGATCGCTGCGGTGCTGGCGTCCGCCGGGGCCGACATCGAATGGCTGGATCGCTTGGCGTCGCTCAACGACCCCCGGGAGGTCGGGCCGTCGGCGCGCTGGGTGAGCTCGGTCCTCAACGCCGGTCAGCTCCTCGATCAACTCGCTGATACCACGAGCCGCATCGCCAACCTCATCGACGCGGCGAAGTCGTACTCGCAAATGGACCGTGCGCCCCTGCAGGACGTCGACGTCCGCGACGGGATCGAGAGCACGTTGACGATGCTGGGCTCGAACCTCAAGGCAATCGCGGTTGAACGGTCGTTCGCGATCGACCTGCCCAAGATCGAGGCGTTCGCGGCCGAACTGACCCAGGTGTGGACGAACCTCATCGGCAACGCCATCGATGCCATGTCGGGTGGCGGCACACTGCGCCTCGCCACGCGACTCGACGGTGATCACATCGTGGTCGAGGTCACCGACAGCGGGCACGGGATCGACGCCGACGTGCTGAAGCAGGTCTTCGAGCCCTTCTTCACGACCAAGCCCCTGACCAAGGGCACCGGCTTGGGCCTCGACATCACCCGGCGTATCGTGGCCGAACGCCACGGGGGATCGATCGGCTTCGTCTCCCGGCCCGGCGAGACGACGGCCACCGTCAGGCTCCCCATCCGGCGCTGACGAGTCACGGGTATCGAGCGATGCTGAGGGAGCAACGGTGAAGGCCCTGTACTACGACGCCCACGGTGATGTCGACGTGTTGCGCCACGAGAACGTACCCGATCCGCCGTATGGGGCTGGAGACGTCGTGGTGAGGGTGCGGGCGACGGCGGTCAACCATCTCGACGTGATCCAGCGGGCCGGGTGGTTCACCATGCCCGGCTATACGCTGCCGCACATCGCCGGCATGGACCTGGCCGGGGAGATCGTGGCCGTGGGCGCCGAGGTCGACACCTCCCGCGCCGGGTTCCGGGTGGGTGATCGGGTCGTGGCCGACCCGTCGCTGTCGGAGGTGGCGCCCAACTCCCGCTTCGCCGGGCGGGGAGATCTCTACGGAGACTTGGGGATCCTCGGAGCCACCGAGCCTGGTGGTTACGCCGAGCTGTGCGCCATGCCGGCCACCCACGTGTACCCCGTTCCCGACGGGGTCACGTTCGAGGAGGCGGCGTCGCTGCCGACGGTCTTCATGACGGCCTGGCATGCCCTGTTCGAGATCGGCGGTCTGGGCGCCGCCGAGACCGTGCTGCTGCACGGGGCATCGAGCGGGGTGAGTTCAGCGGCCATCCAGCTGGCCAAGCACTCCGGCGCCGTGGTGCTGGCCACGGCCACGTCCGACGCCAAGTGCGAATGGGCCCGAGCGCTCGGGGCCGACCACGTCTTCAACAACCGCACGGGGAACGTGACCGGCTGGGCCCACGAGGTCACCAGCGGGCGGGGTGTCGACATGGTGCTCGACCACGTGGGGCCCGCGTTGTGGGAAGCGTCGATGTACTCGCTGCGGCCCCGAGGGCGGCTGGTCTTTTGCGGGAACACCACGGGCAACGAGGTGACCCTCAACCTCGGCTTCGGGTTCCACATGGGCATCCAGGTGCTGGGCTCCGACCCGTACCGCTACGAGGAGTTCGCCCGGATGCTCGACGTCTACTGGAGGGGCGGGTTCCGGTCGATCGTCGACAGTGTGCTGCCTTTGGCCGATGCCGGCCTTGCCCACCAACGGATGCTGGCCGGTGATTTCATGGGCAAGATCATCCTCGCCCCATGAGCAACGACCCCAGGACCGCTGACCCCGTGACCGCTCGTTCGGGCGGGCCCACCACCAACGAGCACCTGTCGTTCAACGGGGATAGTCCCGGCGGAGCGACAGGTGCTGGCGGTGTGAGCGCGCCCGCCGCTCCTCCCGTCGATCCGGGGCCGGTGTGGGGCATCATCCAGGGGCTGGCGTCGTACTGGCTCGTGGTTGCCGCCCTCGATCTCGGGGTGTTCGACGATCTCGCCGCCGGGCGCGCGCTGTCGATCGACGGGCCCAAGGTGGCCAGCCTGCTCGACGGTCTCGTCGCACTGGGCCTCGTCACCCGGGTTCGCCCGGGAGGCCCCTCCGAGACGTCGGGGCCCTACCAACTCACCCCGGTGGCCGAGACCTACCTCGTCTCCGATCCACCACGCTCGATGGCAGCGCTGGTACGGCATTCCCCCGGCCCGCTCGAGAACTGGACCGGCTTGGCCGAGACGGTCCGTAGCGGTGGCCCGCCGCCGTGCCCGGTGGGTGCCGACGGAGCGTTCCATGCCCATCTCGTGGCCGCCACGTTCCCCACCCAGTACGCCGTGGCCCGAGTGACCGTCGCCGGGCTGGGGCCGGTGTCGGCGGTGCTCGACATCGGAGCGGGATCGGCGCCGTGGGCGATCGCCGTGCTGGAGGCCAACCCGTCGGCCAACGCGATCATCGTCGACCTGCCGGAGGTGATTCCGGTGGCCCGCGCCGCCGCGGCCCGTCACGGCGTGATCGATCGATGCCGCTTCGTGGAGGGCGACTACCTCTCGGTTGAGCTTCCACCGGCTGATCTCGTGGTGCTCGGCCACGTCTGCCGGGCCGAGCCCCCCGAGCGGGCCAGTTCCCTCATCGCCGCTGCGGCAGCCGCCATCATTCCCGGTCCCGGCCCCGATCCCAAGGGGCACTTGGCGATCACCGACTATTTCGTCGACGACGACCGCTCCGGTCCCGCCCAGGCGCTGCTGATGGGTGCCACCATGGCCGCGGCCACCGCTGGCGGCACCACCTACAGCTCCGGGCAGTTTCGGGCGTGGCTCGCCGCGGCGGGCCTCGATGCGATCGAGATCGTCCGTCCGTTACCCTTCCAAGACGTGCTGATCGCCACGATCAAGCGACGACCAGGAGAATCTTGATGGCCCTCAATTCATTGCTCACGCACGTTGCCATGCACGTGAAAGACGTCGATGTCACCCGAGCGTTCTACGAGAAGTACACCGAGTTGCAGCTCATTCACGACCGGATCGACGAGACCACCGGGCAGAAGACCATCTGGCTCACCAACGCCTCCGACGCCCACGACGAGACCAGTCGTTTCGTGATCGTGCTCATGGGCGGCGACGTTCCCGAGCACATCGTGCCGGGGGCCGCAGCGGGTATCGGTGGCCTCAAGCCCGTGTCGCATCTGGGTTTCTGCATGGACAGCCGAGACGACGTCGATCGGATCGGCGAGATGGCCAAGGCCGACGGGATCTTGAACCTCGGGCCGCTGTTCATGAACGACGTCATCGGCTACATCGCCATCGTGCGCGACCCCGACGGCAATTGCCTCGAGTTCTCGCACGGCCAGGTCCTCGGGTAGTCCCGTCCACCACGATCGAAGGGGGCCCAGATGGCCCAGCCGCAACAGTGCGACACGATCATCACCAAAACGCTCGTCGTCACCATGAACGAGCGTCGCGAGGTGATCGGCGACGGCGCCGTGGCCATTCGCGGCAACGAGATCGTGGCCGTGGGCAAGACCGTCGATGTGCTGCGCGACTGGGACGCCTCGTCGACGATCGACGGGCGACGGTTCGTGGCGACACCGGGGCTCGTGAACACGCATATCCACATCACCGGCGAGCCACTTACTCGAGGCTATGTGCCCGACGATACGCCGTTCGAAGAGAACGTGTTCATGTGGCTTTGCCCCCTCTATTCTGTGTATACCGAGGCCGAGGAACGGCTCTCGGGCCAGCTCGCTGCGGCCGAGATGCTCAAGTCGGGCACGACGACCTTCCTCGAAGCGGGCACGGTGCGCTTCGTCGACGCCGTGGTCGACGGGCTTGTCGAGATTGGCATCAGGGGGCGCATCGGCCGCTGGGTCTGGGACATCCCGCCCGAGCCGGGCGTCTACCAACAGAGCACCGACCAGGCCATCGCCAACCTCGAAGACACGATCGCCAAGCACCGCAACGTCGCCGGCGGGCGCATCCAGGCCTGGTCGATCGTCGTCGGCCACACCACGTGCACCAACGAGCTCTGGCAAGCGGCTCGCGGGATCGCGACCAGGCACCAGACCGGGTTGAGCTTCCACATGTCACCCGCGGCCATGGACCCCGACGGTTTCACGCAGTACTTCGGCCGGCGCCCGTTCGAGCATCTGGCCGACCTCGGGGTGCTCGGCCCCGACACCATCGCCACGCACTGCGTGCACGTGAACGACGCCGAGCTGAAGATCCTGGCCGAGACCGGGACGTCAGTGGCCCACTGTCCGACGACCGCGCTCAAGGTGGCCTACGGCGTCACCCAGATCGGGATGATGCCCGAGATGGCGGCCATGGGCATCAACATCGGGATCGGCACCGACGGCAACAACGCCTCGAACTACAGCGATCTGCACCGGGCGACCTATCTCGTCGCCGGGCTCTTCAAGGACGCCCGTCGTGACGCCAACCTGTTCCCAGCCGAGCAGGCCTACGAGATGGCGACGCTCGGAGGAGCCCGGGGCCTGAACGCCGAACACGAGATCGGCTCGCTCGAGGTCGGGAAGCTGGCCGACGTCGTGCTGCACGACACCGACCGTCCCGAGTGGCGCCCGTTGCTCAACGTGGCCAACCAGCTCGTGTGGTCGGCCGACGGTCGGGGCGTGCACACCGTGTTCGTCGATGGCCGGAAGGTCGTCGACAACTACCGGCTCACCACCATCGACGAGGACGCCCTGTACCAGCAGTCCCAAGCCGCTGGGGAGGCCATCACGCGCCGCTCGGGCCTCCCCGACAAGGCCAAGTGGCCCCGACGGTGACCGCCCGCCGCCGCGCCCCCGTCTCCCCTGTTGTGGCTCTGGCCGGGACGGCCATCAGCCCGCCGAGAGCCTGGAGCCTGGGGACGTCGCGCGGTTCGACGGCATCGGAACGGCCGGGATGGTGTGGACCGGGGATGAGGTGTTGGCATGGGGCGGCGGGTCCTGGCGGATCCCTCCGGACGGACTCGTCGCTGAGGGCATCGCCACCGATTCGGCCCTGAGGATTCTTGGCCCACCGTCGACCGCAGGCTGATTCGGCCGGGTCCCGAGGCTCCTCTGTTGCGGTTCTGTGACAAGTGCGCTCGGACAAGGGGTCTGGCCTGCGACGTTCGTCGCAACTCGTCCGAATCCAGTATTCCCAAGGAAATCAGGGGTTGACGGGAGCGGGCTGAGGGTGTTGGATCAGAGATGACATCGATCGGGTCCACCGATGGTGGGGTGGTCGCAGGTGGCCACGCTCTCCGGGTCCGATGATGGAGCCAGCAGCAGCGACGACCGGGAGGAGTGCCTACGTGAGCACCGGGTCCGCAGCGGAGGATGGTCCGCCGCGTTGAGTGGCGGGTCCCGTTCATCGGACCCGCGTTGTTGTTGAGCCCCGCCCGTCATCTCGTCTACCTGGCCTTGATGGCCGCCCAGTGCCCGGCACGGCCGGACCAGAGCACGGCGGCCCCCTCCACGGCTACGGGACGGTGACGGCCGGGTTGGTTCTCACCAGCGAGAGGGCGGTTCCCTTTTTGTCACATGGGGAACCGCCCTCTTGGCGTTTGCTGGCGTCCGCCACCTCCGTTCTTTGCCTGCAGGTCCGCGCCGGGCGCGGAGCCGTACACAAAGAACGGGCGAGGTCAGCTCCGGCGGCGGGCTTCGGGGGTGAGCGACGGGGGATCCCAACCGTCGTCGCGGGGGTTGAGGGTGACACCCGGGGGCACGAGCCCGTCGATGCGATCGAGCAGGTCGGCATCGAGGCGCACCTCGGCGGCTCCGAGGAGCTGCTCGAGCTGATCGAGGGTGCGGATGCCGATGATCGCCGACGTGACCGCCGGATGCGCCAGGGTGAACGCCAAGGCCATGTGGGCCAAGGAGATCCCGGCCTCGGCGGCGATGGCAGAGAGCTCGTCGACCAGGGTGAGCTTGTGCTCGTTACCGGCATCGAAGTGCTCGCCGTTGGTCGCGGCTCGCGAATCAGACGGCGCCGCGACCCCACGCCGGTACTTGCCCGTGAGCCAGCCGCCCTGCAACGGGCTCCACACCAGAACGCCCATACCCAGCCGGGCGCACGTGGGGAGCACGTCGCGCTCGATGCGCCGGGTGAAGATGGAGTACGGCGGCTGCTCGCTCCGGAACCGCTCGTGACCGCGTGTCTCGGACCGCCACCAGGCGTCGACCAGGTACGCCGCGGGGAACGTGGACGTGCCCAACGCGAGCACCTTGCCCTGATGGACGAGATCCGACAACGCCGACATGGTCTCGTCGAGATCGGTCGCCGGATCGGGCCGGTGCACCTGGTACAGGTCGATGCGGTCGGTCTGCAGACGGCGCAGGCTGTCCTCGACCGCCCGGATGATCCATCGCCGGGAGTTTCCCCGCATGTTGATGTCGTCACCCATGCCGTTGTGGAACTTCGTGGCCAGCACCACGTCGTCGCGCCGACCCCTCAGCGCCCGTCCGACGATCTCCTCCGACTGGCCGTTGGCGTACACGTCGGCCGTGTCGACGGTGTTGATGCCGGCGTCGAGCGCGTGGTGCACGATGCGCACGCAGTCGTCGTGGTCGCGATTGCCCCACGCGCCCAGCACCATCGTCCCGAGCGTGAGCGTGCTCACCCTGACCCCGCTGGCAGCCAGAACCCGGTATTCCACGGCGCTCTCCGATCACACCCGCGAGCAATGTCTCGGACGAAAGGTAGTCGTCGCTGGGGCACGAGGTAGGTGCCTTGCCGTGCCCTCAGGACTCGGTCGCGCCGGCTGTCTCGGCTGTCTCGGCCTTCTCGACGAGTCGCTGCGCCAAGCGCTGCCAGATGACCTTGTGGAACGGGAGGAGGAGCCACCAGTAGGCCCGGCCGGCGACGCCGCGAGGATGAAAGCGGGCGAGCTGGCGGAAGGTGGTGGTGCCGTCGTCGGCGTTCGGGACGATGCGCCATTCCAGCCAGGCATCGCCGGGAACCTTCATCTCGGCTCGGAGTCGGAGCAGGCCGGGACGGTCGTGATCCTCGACACGGAAGAAGTCGAGGGCGTCGCCCACTCGGAGGGCGTCAGGATGGCGGCGACCCCGACGCATGCCCACGCCGCCGACGAGCTTGTCGAGGACACCTCGGAGCTCCCACAGCGGGTCGGCGACATACCAGCCGCGGGCGCCACCGATGCCCGAGACCGCCGCAAAGAGTTGGGCGGGGCTGGCCGTGCTCACGAGCTCCTGGCGATCCTCGTACACGGTGGCACCGGCCCAGTCGGGGTCCTGGGGCATCGGCGCGGCCGGGGTGGTGGTGCGGGCGCTGTCCATCCAGCTCGTGGTGAGCTCGGGTTCGTGCACAACGGCAAGAGCGTGCTCGATGGCCTCATCGAGGGTGGAGGTCGTGTGATCGATCACCCGATGGATGTCGCGCTCGGGATGCACGACGACATCGTTGATCAGGCTGTCGACGAGTGGCCGAGCCAAGCCGTACGGGAGCGGCGTCACCAGGTTGACCCAGTGCGATGAGAGGCGAGGAGTGAGGAGGGGAACGGGAATGATGAGTCGTCGACGGAGCCCGGCGATCGCGGCGTAGCGGTCCATCATGTCGCGATATGTCACCACGTCGGGCCCCCCGACCTCGAAGATCTCGCTGCGATCAGAGGGCCGGTCGATGATGGCAACGAGATGGTGCAGGACATCGGCGATGGCGATCGGCTGGCAGAGGGTCTTGGTGACCCACCGTGGGCAGATCATGGCAGGCAAGACATCGGTGAGGTTGCGGAGCATCTCGAACGATGCGCTCCCCGAACCGATGATGACGGCTGCTCGGAGCTCGGTCACGGTCACCGCGCCCGCCGCGAGAATCCGACCCACCTCGTGTCGGCTGGCGAGATGGTTCGA
>JANLSK010000027.1:0-18684 GCA_031362415.1 Actinomycetes bacterium
TGGGCGTGTGCCTTCTGGGCACCTATATCGCCGCGGCCCCGTCGGACGCGGCGGTCAGGTCGCTCGTGTCGTTGTTGGCCTGGCGCAGCGCTCGATCGGGGATCGACCCGCTCGGAAACGACCTCTTCACCAACGGGGAAGGGGTGACCCGGCCCTTCCCCAACCTGTGCGGTCATAGGGATCTGGGGGTCACGTCGTGCCCGGGCGGGGTGACCCACGCCATGCTCCCGAGCCTGCGGGTCCGGGTGGCGGCTCGGCTGCGCTCGGGGATCGTGGGGTATCGGATCCTGGCCTCCGACGGTGTGGTTGCGGCCTTCGGTGAGATCGACGATGTCGGCGATCCGGCCCGGGCCGGGCTGCGTGGCCCCTTCGCCGCCATTGCCTCGGTGGCCAACGACCCCGGCGGGTACTGGGTGGCCGGTGCCGACGGCGGCCTGTTCGCGTTCGGCTCCGCGGGCTACCACCAGTCGTTGCCCGAGCTGGGTGTCCGGACCCGGGTCGTCGACCTGGTGTCGACGCCGACGGGTCGGGGCTACTGGATGCTCGGGCGCGACGGCGGCGTGTTCTCGTTTGGCGATGCCTCCTTCCACGGCTCGGTTCCCGGTGCTGGCGTGGCCACCACCGTGCTGAAGCTGCGGCCGACGCCGAGCGGGAACGGCTACTGGGTGCTGGGTCTCGACGGCGGTGTGTTCAGCTTCGGTGACGCCGGGTTCTACGGTTCTGTCCCTGGCGTGGGTATACGCACACGGGTCGTCGACCTCTGGCCCACGCCGACGGGTCGGGGATACTGGGTGCTGGGCGGCGACGGCGGTGTGTTCTCTTTCGGCGACGCGACGTTCCTCGGATCGTTGCCCGGGTTGAACCTGGCGGCCCCGGCGGCCGCTCGGGCACTCGTGGGCACCACCAGCGGAGCGGGGTACTACGTGTTGAGCGACGACGGCGGCATGTTCACGTTCGGCGATGCCCCCTTCCTGGGCAGCGCCGGCGGTTCGGGAATGCGCGGTCGCGGAGCGTCGGCGCTCGGCGTTGCCGTGGCGGTGCAGCAATGAGCCGAGGAAGGCTCCACGCCCCCACCGAGGCCCTCGGGGCCACAGGGCCCTTCGAGGGCCCTGCGCTTCCGGCGGGCCCGGTGTCCCCGGCCCGTGCCCGCCCCGCTGTCGCTCGAGGGGGCTCGGCCCGGCGCGCCCGGGTGATCCGCCGGACGGGCGTCGGGCTGGTCGCGGCCGTGATGATGGCGCTCGCCGTATGGGGTTCCCATGGAGTGGCGCCGGTCGGCGCGAGCCCGAACGGGACGACCCCGACAGGACGGGTGTTCGTGAAGTTCGACACTGCCCTCTCGCCCAAGTCCCGTCTGACGATCCTGGCGTCCGTCGACGTGGAGCGGGGGTTCGGCCACGATGCCGACAAGGCCGCGGCGGCGGACGCGTTGACCGAGGAGCTCATCCCTGATCTGCACGTCCTCGAGGTGGCAGCGGGCTCCGAAGCTGCGGTGGTCGCCGCCCTCGTCGCCCGTCCGGGCGTCGTGTTCGCGGAGGCCGACCGCGCGGTGCACACGGCGGCCGTCCCCAACGACCCGTGCTACTCCTCGTGCACGGTTACGTTGTACGGCACCGGATCGCAGTGGGGCCTCGACGTCGTGCGGGCCCCTGGCGCATGGGACGTCGCCACGGGCACGGCGTCGGTGATCGTGGCCGTGGTCGACACCGGCGTGCAGGCCACCCATCCCGATCTCGTCGGTCGGGTCACCGGCGCGCCCTGCTCCCCGAAGGCCGTCCCCACCCAGGACGACAACGGGCACGGCACCTTCGTCGCTGGTGTCATCGCTGCGTCCAGCGACAACGCCGTCGGGATCGCCTCGGTCGGCCGGGGATCGTCGATCCTTTCGGTCAAGGCGCTCGACCCGTCAGGCTCGGGCACATCGGCCGACATCGTGAACGCCGTGAACTGTGCGGTGAGCTCGGGCGCCCGGGTGATCAACCTCTCGATCGAGGCTCCGGGAACGTCCCAGGTGCTCGACGACGCCGTCGCCTACGCCCGGGCCAACGACGCCACGGTGATCGCCGCGGCGGGGAACTTCGGCGCCACCCCCGGCATCGGTCCGACCGACCCGGTGTCGCCGGCCAACTCCCCGGGAGCCATCGGGGTCGTGGCCACGGCCCGCACCCCGGTCGACGCCACGGCACCGTTCTCGAGCCGGGGCGTCTGGAACGACATCGCCGCTCCCGGGCAGGCGATCGTGTCCACGTGCTCCACGTCGGTGCTCGCCAACGGACGGATCCCGTGCTCCGGCGGGTACGCCATCTCCGACGGCACGTCCTTCGCCGCCCCCATGGTCGCCGGGGCCGCCGCACTGCTGCTCGCTCAGGACTGCTCGCTCAACGCCAACGCCGTCGAGGCCCGGCTGCGGGTGTCGGCCACCCGGACCGCCGCCACCGGCGTCGACTACCAGTTCGGCCGACTCGACGTGCTCGGAGCCCTCCAGGCCACGGCGACGAGCACCCACGTCGGCTACTGGCTGGCGGGAGGCAGCGGGTCGATCTACCGCTTCGGCGACGCCGCCAATTTCGGAAGCGCCAGTGCCTCGGGTACGGCCTCGGCAACGGCCGTCGTCGGCCTCGCCGCCACCCCGAAGCGATGTGGCTATTGGACGGTCACCAGCGCAGGTGTCGTTCGCGGCTTCGGCGACGCCCGGTCGTTCGGCGATATCACCACCGCACTGCCCGGCGGCGCAGCCGCGCCCATCGTGGCCATGGCCGCCACCATCACGGGCAACGGCTATTGGCTGCTCGGGCGCGACGGCGGCATCTTCGGTTTCGGCGACGCCCGGTTCTTCGGCTCCACCGGCGCACAGCGGCTCAACGCCCCCGTCACCGGTATCGCCGTCACCCCGTCCGGCAACGGCTACTGGCTCCTCGCCCAGGACGGTGGCGTGTTCAGCTACGGCGACGCCCGGTTCTTCGGCTCCACCGGCGACATGCGCCTGAACCAACCGATCTTCGCCATGGCCCGAACCCCGTCGGGCAACGGCTACTGGCTTGCGGCCTTCGACGGCGGGATCTTCGCCTTCGGTGACGCCCGATTCCTCGGCTCCACCGGCAACCTGAAGCTCAATCAGCCCATCGCCGGCATGGCCGCCACCCCGTCCGGCGCCGGCTACTGGCTCGTCGGCCGCGACGGCGGCGTCTTCGCCTTCGGCGACGCCCCCTTCGTCGGTTCCCTCCCCGGATCAGCCATCACCGACACCGTCGTCGCCATGGCCGCTTTGTAACTGCTCGTGGGGGCTTGGCCCGTCCGGACCTCGGGTGGTCTCAGGGTGTGGTACCTGCCGGGGAAACACACGAGCGGCGAAGCACTCGAGCAACTCTCGGAAGTCGCGGTTGACGCTCATCGTCATCTGGCCATCCATGGAACTGGCGCCGCATCTCTTCGACGGCCGCGACGCGCTCGGCAGGGGGCCGGGACAGCCAGAACCCCGCGTCGTCGTCAGGCTCTCGCATCGACTTCTTGACGACCACCCGGGCGATCCCCGACATGCCGTCCAGGGTACCCGGAGCGCGAGTCCCGGTGATCGTGTGGGGTCGAGCCAACGGCGCCCGGCGCAGGCGCTTGCCGGAGAAGCCGGCCCGGGTCGACGGGGCTCCGGTAGCCTCGACCCATCGTGGACACGCCCTCTTCCGTCGACCCCAACGCCGAGCTCGTCGCCCGCCTCCAGGCTCGTATCGCCCACCGGCGGGCCGCGGGCGAGTATCCCCCCGACCTCGAGTGGGATCTCGACGAGCACTTTCGGCGCATCACCGCGTACCGCGCCCAGCCGATGCCCGAACGGCTGACCGAGGCCTTGAAGGTCCTCGACGAGCGGGCCCGGTTCGAGCTGGTGCCCATCCCCGTTGGCTCGTCCGTCCCCGGCGCGTCCAAGGCTCTCTCGAGGGTTGCCGCCGCCGTCGAGACCCAGACCCGCGATCTCGCCGACCAGATCCGATCCTTCGCCGAGGGTGTACGTCACGCGCTCGACGGGGTCATCGAGGCGATGGCCGCGTTCCCGGCCACCGTGCTCGCGCAGATCGACGCCGTGCAGGACTCCCAGGCGCTGCTCGATGTCAGGCAGCATCAGGTGGAGCGGGCGCTCGAGCTGGCGGGCCGCCGTCACCACACACTCACCACGATCATCGGATCGGTCAACGGCGAGGCGATCGTCGACGAGGTGGGCCACGCCGATCTCGTAGCCCGACTGGTGGGTTTCGGTCCGGTTCTCGATCTCACGGCCTCGCCGGTGTTCTCGGCCATGCTCAGGGCCGAGGAGGTCGTGCTCTGCGATGCCGACGGGTCTCTCGAAACCCGACTCGGGTCGTACCCGAACGGCTCTCTCGGCGCCGCCGTGGTCATCGATGCCGCGGCGTCGTTGTCGACGCGCGAGCTCCCCGCTGCGGTCGTGGAGCTGGCCCGTCTCCTGCGCCCGGAAGGCCTTGTGCTGATTGAGAGCGCGAACCCCGCGTCCTGGTGGGCCACAGCCACCAGCGACCGTCCCGTCACCGCCACCTGGCCGGCAACCTGGGTGGCTGAGCTGTTCGAGGCCGCGGGATTTTGCGAGGTGGCCATCGAGTTGCGCGGGCTTCCCCCGGCCGAGCTCGGAGCGGCGGCGGGCGCCGCCGCTGCGGGCGCCGACGACGGGCGGCTGGCGGCGTTGTTGCTCGCCCCCGCCCGCTACGTCGTGACCGCCCGGCGCTGATCGGAGCCGGAGCCGATCGTGTCCGTCGACCAGATCCTCGTGGGGGCCGCACCCGGCGACGCCGTCACCGGCATCGCCTTGGCCATGCGCGATCTGCTCCGCCTCGATGGACCGTCGGAGGTCTACGCCCGCTATCGCGATCCCGTGCTCGCGGGCGACATCCACACGCTCGACGAGCTGCCGGTGGCCCGCCGTAGCGCTGACGACGTCCTCGTGTATCACGCCTCGATCGGCGAGCCCGACGTGATGGCCTTCCTCGACGGCCGCCCCGAGCGCCTCGTCGTCCACTACCACAACATGACGCCGGCCCGGTTCTTCCGCCCCTTCGACAAACGGTTGGCCGACCTCCTCGAGATCGGCCGCGGCGAGCTGGCCGCACTCCGACCCCGGGTCTCCGGAGCGCTGGCCGATTCCCGCTACAACGCCGACGAGCTCGAGGCGCTGGGCTATCACGACGTGCGTGTCGTGGCTCCCCCCGTCGACTTCCCCGGCTTGCTTTCGCAGCCGACCGACCCATCGTTGCAGCGCCACATCGACCTCCACCATCAAGGTCCCCGGATCCTGTTCGTCGGCCAGCTCCTGCCGCACAAGCGACCCGACGTGCTACTCGGCGCAGCCCACATCCTGCGCACCTATTTCGACATCCCGGTGTTCCTCGTGATCGCTGGAACACCGCGGGTGCCCAGCTATGCCGCAGCGCTCCAGCGGTTCGTGGTCGAGAGCAACCTGGCTGGCGTCTGGCTTGCGGGTCCGCAATCGCCGAGCCGGCTCGCCACGTTCTTCCGCCACAGCGACATCCTGGTGACGGCCAGCGAGCACGAGGGCTTCTGCGTGCCGTTGCTCGAAGCCATGGCGTTCGGCCTTCCCGTCGTGGCGCGAGCCGCGGCAGCCATCCCCGAAACGATGGGCGACGCCGGTGTTCTCCTCCCGGTCGACGCTGGCCCGGCCCTGTTCGCCGAGGTGATCGCCGAGCTGCTCGACGACCCGACTCTGCGAATCGAACTCGAGACCCGGGGCTATGAGCGGGTCCTCGACTTCGATCTTGCACAGACGCGCGCTGCGATGCACGCCACGGTCAGGGAGCTCGCGACGTGAAGCTGCTCTTGGTCGTGCAGCGGTACGGTCTCGAGGTGGCCGGGGGAGCGGAACGCGCGACGCGCGATTACGCCGAAGGACTGGTCGCTCGGGATCATGAGGTCGACGTCGTCACCACCTGCGCCGTGAGCTATGTCGACTGGGCCGACTACTACGGGTCTGGACGGTCGGAGCTGAACGGGGTGGGTGTCCATCGCCTCCGGGTCGAGCGCCCGCGCGACAATCAGGTCTTCGGGCCCATGAGCGGGCGCATGGGCTGGACGAGCCCGGGTCGCCACCACGCCGCTGATCTCCAGCGGGAGTGGATGCGGATGCAGGGGCCGTACGTCCCCGCGATCGTCCCCTGGATCCGTGAGAACGCCGGCAACTACGACGCCTCGATCTTCTTCACGTACCTCTACTACACCACCTGGGCCGGGCTCTCGGCGGCCCGGTCGGTCACCCCCACGGTCTTGTTCCCCACGGCCCACGACGAGGCACCCGTCTACCTCCAGCTCTTCGACCTGATGTTCCGGACGCCCCAGGCCCTCGCGTACCTCACCGAGGAGGAGGGCGACTTCGTTCGCCGACGCTTCCGTATCGATCCCCCCTCGGTGGTACTTGGCGTCGGGGTCGACCTTGCCGCAACGTCCCCTCCCGACGATGTCGCCGAGTTCCGGCTCCTGCAAGGGCTCGACGAGGATCCCTACGTGGTGTTCGTGGGACGGGTCGACCCGGGCAAGGGTTCGCTCGAGCTGTTCGACTATTTCGCGGCGTACAAGAACCGCAACCCCGGACCCCTCAAGCTCGTCGTGGTCGGCGATCCCGTCCATCCGTTGCCACACCATCCCGATGTCGTCGTGACCGGCTTCGTGAGCGAGCGCACCAAGCACGCGGCGATTCGAGGGTCGCTGGCGCTCGTGCAGCCCTCGTACTTCGAGAGCTTCTCGATCGTGCTGTGCGAGGCCTGGGTTCAGGGACGCCCCGCGCTGGTGCAGGGGCGATGCGATGTGCTGGCCGGGCAATGCAGGCGCAGTGGCGGTGGAATCTCCTACTCGGGCTTCGCCGAATTTGAAGCCGGGCTCGATGCCCTGCTCGCCGATCCCGAGCTGTGCACTCGGATGGGTGCCGACGGTCGCCGCTACGTGGAGTCACGCTACGAATGGGGCTCGCTCCTCGGCCGCTTCGAGACGTTCCTCGACCGGGTGATCGCGGCATGACCAGGCTGAACCCGGAGCGCACGCCGTGAGCATCGTGGCCCCCCGGGTCGCGTTGTTCGGCCACTCCGATCGCGAGCGTCTGGCTGATGCCCTGTCGAGCAGGATCGTCCGGGCCGAACTGACCCGCCGGCTGGCGCGCGCACAGATCACGACCTTCGCTCCCGACGGGTGGCGTCGACCGTCGCGCTACGACGCTGGTGAGCCGGCTGAGCCCTGGGGCCCTTGGTCTTCCGACGATCTGGCGCGGTTCTCATCCGAGTTCGACGTGGCTGTCATCGAAGCCGGCGCCATCTCCACCGCCCCTGTCTCCGCTCTACGCGACGCTGGCGTCGAGATTCTCGAAGCACCCGACGCGCTGGCGCTGGCTGCGCGGATCGTGGCTGCCGAGGTGCTCGCCCGGCGGCTGGCCTACCTCCACTGGGTTTCATGGTTTCCGTCGTTACGCCCGGTGCGGTGTTTCGACGTCCGCCTCGGCGCTGACAGGGAGGCGCTCGCGGTTGCGGTGGCTGCCGCGGCGGCCGACCGGGTTGCGGTCGCCGTCATCGAGCCCGACCCGGCCGACACGCCGCTGGGCGCCTCGGGCCGGTTGGCGCGCGCGCTCGCCGAGGCTGGTGTGGCCTTCACGGTGGCCCAGGGCTCGACGGGCGTCGAGGATCTCGTGGCCATGCTGGCCACCGCCGACCGCTATGTCGGCCCGTCGGTCGGGGCGGCGGCTGTCGCCGAGGGTTACGGGCGCGGCGCCCGTCCGATCGATGGTGCCCGAGTCGATTCAACCGACCGTTCGTTTGATGACCTCGCCCGCCAGGTTCGGGCCGCCACCCTCGCCCGGTCGGGCGTCGTCGATGCGGTGGCGGCCCTGACATCGGCGCTGGACGCCAGCGAGGCCCGACTGGCCTCGGCGTTGAAGGCCAAGGCGGATCTGGAGCAGCGGCTCTACGAAGAGCGCCTGATCGCGACCGAGACACGATTCGGGTACGAGGCCGGCGTGGAGTCGGTCGTGGCCGAGTTGGCCGTCGAGATTCGCAGCCGCGAGGAGCGCATCGCCGACCTGGCCCTCCGGCAGCGACGGCTGGCCGGGCGGATGGTCGCCCGGTTCGGTGTCGACCCGCGCGACCCGCCCGATGAGGCCGCTGCTGCCGCTGCCGATTCGGCGCCGGTCGAGCCTGGGCGATGATCGAGTTCCCGGCGGTCGAGGGACCCGATGTCACCGTTGTGATGGTCACCCACGGGGCCCGAGCCTGGACAGCCCGGAGCCTGGGCAGATTGGCCGATCGAACCCCGCCCCGCTACGAGGTGGTCGTGGTCGACAATGCCTCGCCCGATGGCACCGCCGACTGGCTCGCCTCGAGCGCCGTCGGCCTACGCCTGGTGCGCAACACCACCAACCTCGGGTTCGGCCCCGCAAACAACCAGGGCGCAGCGCTGGCTCGAGGACGCCACCTGTGCTTCCTCAACTCCGACGCCGTCGTTCGCCCGGGATGGTTCGAGCCCCTGGTTGAACGGCTCGATGCCGATCCCACCGTCTCCGCCGTGGCACCCGTCCTGTACAACCTCGACGGCTCGGTGCAAGAGGCCGGCTCGGTGCTCTACGCCGGCATGGAGACGCAGCCGCTCCATGACCCGGCCTCCCGCGATGTCGACTACGCCTCGGCCGCCTGCCTCGTCGTACGGCGGCGGGGGTTCGAGGCGGTCGGCGGCTTCGACGCGGCCTATGGCAAGGCGTACTACGAAGACGTCGACCTCTGCCTCGCCCTACGCGCCGCCGGAGGCCGGGTCGTGGTCGAGCCCCGCTCCCACGTCACCCATGCCGGCGGCCGCTCCAGCCCCCCCGCCCGAGCCATCGCCATGATGCAAGCCAACCGCCACATCGCCTCGAAACGATGGTCCTCCACCGTCGGCCTCCGGCCAAGCCTCGACAGTGGAGAGCGTTGACCGAGTCGCCGGACTTCTACGCTCGAGCGAACTGACAAGGCAGTTATGGGGTGCCCTTGGGGACGAGTACCTGGAAGCTGAAGTCGCTGTCGACGATTCCGAATTCGAGGCACGTGCGCTCGTAGCGCCACAGCAGGTCGATGACGAGACGCGCATGGGGATCGGCTGGGTCGAAGTTGGGGAACAAACCGCTGCTTGACGAACGGGAGCCACCGGAGTTGCTCATCGCCCGTCTGGATTCGGTTGTGGTGTCGGGCGGTCAACGGATGGAACTGCCACATTCGTAGGTCGACCGACGACCCCTCGGCGCGTTTGCTGGCGAAGTCGCCCCATACGTCGCGGGTGGCAGAACTTTCGGTCGCTCCTGACGCCGGCATCGTTTCCTCTGGCATCGAGTCCTCAGGCATGGTGTTCTCGGCAAGCGAAGGGTGCGAGGGTATCTTGTCGGTGCACGCCAGGGCCGGGTGCCCCATGAAGGAGTGGTCGTCGCACCCACGCCGATAGCGTGCGGATGGCCACGAACCGAGCCAGCAATGGAGATCATCGTCGATGTCGAGCACCGAGCATCGCGATCGTGTGAACTCTGTCGCCCGCCGGATCGTTGCCGCGACCCGCGCTCGGGCACGCGATCGCCGCGAACTCGAACGCTCCGGTGCGGCGGCTCGATCGGCAGCTGAGGATCCCGACTTGGGGGTCGGAGACGCTGCCTCGACGGGCGACACCGACGGGCAAACGGTCACGGCTTCGTTGTGGGGCCAGGTCGCCCGAGACCGTTCGGAGTCGGAGGCCTGGCGAGCGCGCTTCTGGCAATCGCACCCCGTCACCGCCGCGTCGATAAACCGCAGGATCTCGGGGGACCCGACGCAAGGGTGGGTGGAGTACACCAAGCGCCGCCACATCATCCAGCCGGTGGAACGGGGGTTGAGCCTGGGGTGCGGAGCTGGGAGCCTCGAACGGGAACTCCTCCGTCTCGACGTGTGTAGGAGCATCGATGCCTTTGACGTCGCCCCGGACGCCATTGAGGTGGCCCGCGCTGCAGCCGAATCGGCGGGTTTGGGTGATCGATTGCATTACGAAGTTCGCGATCTGAATGGGTTGCAGCTCGATCAGACCTATGACGCCGTTTTCGTGGCGCAGTCGCTTCATCACATCGAGCGACTCGAACACGTGCTCTCCGAAGTAGCGAAGGCCTTGAAACCGGGCAGCTGGTTCGTCATGAACGAGTACATCGGCCCCGATCGCTTCCAGTGGTCCGACTCCGTCGAAAAGCTGATGAATGATCTTCTCGGGTTGCTACCTGCCGAACTCAAGATCTTGCCTGACGGCTCGACCAAGGGCGCGATCGTGCGGAATTCGGTGGAGGCGGTAATAGCCGTCGACCCGTCGGAGGCGATCCGGTCGGCGGCGATCATGGACGTGGTGGCCCAAAAGTTCGAGATTGTCGAACGCATCGACTTCGGCGGCACCCTGCTGCAGTTCGTCCTCTCAGAGATCGCCATGAACTTCGATCCCGGTAATCCGGCGCATGTTTCGCTGCTCGAGCTGCTTGTCGAATACGAGCGGGTCCTCGTCGATCACGATGTGATCGGTAGCGACTTCGTGTACCTGGTGGCTCGGGCACCGATGTCGCCGTGAGACGACATCAGCCTGAGCCCGGTCAGCGCCTCCACCACATCGAGCTTCGAGATGGAGCGGCACAAACCGGCATCTTCGCGGAACTGCGCCAGTTGGTCGTGCGCAGCGAGTTGCGTGCTCGACGTCGCTTGGCCACGTTCGAGCCGCCAGCCCGGGTTGCGGCACGCAGCCTCCTGCATGGTGATCCTCACGCGTACGGCGTTCGGATCGTCACCGGGCCTTGGCTTGACGGGCTCTCGGTCGGCCCCGATCATCGTCCGCTCGACCCGGTTGACGTGGCGCGGCCACTCATCGTCTTCGGGGCCCTACTCCATACCGAAGCGGATGCTTCCGCACGCGAGCAGGTATGGAGCAGTCTCCGACAAGCGCTCAGAGTCACTGTCATCGACCAGGATTCGCTGCATGTCCTCGATTTTCTGGGTGTCGAGGGAAGTATCGTGACGGACCCCCTGATCCTGGTTTCACAGCATTGCCAGCCCGACGTTCTGGCGCGTAGGCATCGGTTCCTCTCACTCGCCGGGTTCGTCCCGACGGGGCCCGAACCGATCGTTGTCGACCTGCGCACCATCGGCCCGTCCGAGGCAAGCTCGTGGCTTGAGGGCTGCCCGGGTCCGGCGCGTCGTCGACTCGTGGTCATCGATGACGCGCTTGGTCAGGGTGCGGCGTCGGGACACGCTTCAGGTTCGCAGCGTCGCTCGGTCGAAGGCGTCACCTACGCGCCGGCGCTCCTCGGTATCGACGATGTACTCGCGATCATCGGAGGGGCGAGTTTGGTCGTCACCGACGACCGCGACCTCGCCGTGGTAGCTGAGGCGTTCGATGTCGAAACGCGCGCAACGGCACCGTGCAAGGCAGGCATCAGCGGTCCGCCGATCGATCTCGTCGATGTCAGACGCCGGCACGGCCCCGCCATGGAGGCCGCTGCCTCCGCCAGGCTCGAACGCCAGCGCCAGGCTGGCTCAGACATCGATGCCCTTGTACTCGACCTCGACGTCGGCTGGGCGCTGGCGGCTCCAGCATCCGGAGCAGCGGTTCGCTCGATCGATGATCTCGAATACGAGCTCGAGGCGCTCAGGGCCCAGGCGGCCGAGTCGACCCGACGCGAGGCAACCATGCGTGTCGCTCTCGCCGACCGGTTTCTCGAGCTCGTTCGGGATTTGGAACTGGCCCGTACCGAGCTGGCCGGGGCCATGACCGACGTTGCGAAGCTCGAATCCATGCTGCACCTTCAAAGCGTTGCGGCCCGGCGCGAGATCCGTGCGCGCCTTGCCTCGACCGACAGGGATTCTCGGTGACGAGTCGGGTCGGCTCCCCGTGATCGTCTTCCCGCCGGTCGACGACCCGGCGGTGTCGGTCATCATGGTCACCTACGGTGGATGGGGCTGGGCGAAGCTTGCCCTCCAGGCCCTTCTCGCTCACACTCCCCCCGTCTACGAAGTCGTCATCGTCGACAACGCCTCACCCGACGACACCCCGTACCAGCTCGAGCGCACGGTCTCAGGAGCCACGCTTTTACTGAACGCCCTGAACCTGGGCTTCGGTGGTGGGAACAACCTGGGCGTGCTTCACGCTCGTGCGTCAAGGTTGGTGTTCCTCAACCCCGACGTGATCGTGGAGCCCGGTTGGCTCGAGCCTCTGATGGCGGCCATCGACTCCGATCCGCTGATCGGCTTCGCTGCTTCGGCACTGCTCAACCTGGACGGTTCCGCGCAGGAGGTCGGCTCGGTTGTCGGCCGCGACGGGGCGACGCAATCCGTTGGGTCAGGGAGCGCGATTCGTGCTGGAGTCGGCTGGTTCCGGCGTGAGGTCGACTATGCGTCGGCTGCCTCGGCCATCGTGCCGCGTGCAGCGTTCGACGCCGTCGGTGGCTTCGACGTGGTCTACCCCATCGGCTACTACGAGGATGTCGATCTGTGCCTGTCGATGCGGGCGGCTGGCTACCGGTGCATCGTCGTACCCTCGTCGGTGGTGCGGCACGTGCGCCACGGAACAAGCGACTCAGACCGAGCCGCGGCGCTGATGCTCGCCAACCAGGTGATCCTGCGTGAACGCTGGTCGTGGTTGCTGCGCCTGCACCCATTGGTCGACGATCCGGTCTCGTTCCCGCACCGGTTGATCGGGGCCCGTGACACCTACTGCACCGAGCGCATCTTGGTGATCGACGATCGGGTGCCACACCACGATCGAGGGTCAGGTGACCCGCGTATGGCGCTGGTGCTCCAGGCCTTGGTCGATCTCTGGCCCGAAGCCCGCGTGACCCTGCTCGCCGTCGACGGGGTCGGCGCCGACCAGTACTCGCCCCCGCTCCTCGAAATGGGTGTCGAGGTCGTCGCTGGCCCCCGGGACCCGGAGGCCTGGCTGCGCTCCCGGGCCTTTCACTACACGATCGTCATCGTCAGTCGGCCCAACAACATCGGGCGCTTTCTCCGCCCCGTCCGTGACACGCAGCCCCAGGCTGCGGTGGTGTACGACGCCGAGGCGTTCTACTTCCGTCGCCTCGAGCGCATGGTTGCGGTGACCGATCCGGGTGACCACCGTGACGCGATCCGTAGCGATCTCCATCGCTATCGCAACATCGAGCTCGACGCGCTCCGCGAGGTGGATGCTGTGACAACCGTATCGGAGGAGGAACGCCAGATCGTTGCTCTGCACGCGCCAGGTCGGGCGAGCTTCGTCGTCCCCCACTATCGTGAGCGCGCCGCAACGACGAGGACCCTGGATCAGCGGCCGGGAATCGCCTTCTACGGCGGGTTCATGGGCGGTCCTGGTTCACCGAATGAAGACGCCGTCGTGCATCTGGTCCGTTCGGTGTGGCCGCACCTTCGGCGGCTCGTGCCTGGGATCGGTCTCGACATCGTCGGCGCCGACCCCACGGAAGCGGTCGAGGCCCTCGCCGGCGCCGATGTCTCGGTGATCGGTGCGGTTGCCGACCCCGTCGAGTATCTGCAGCGCTATCGCCTGCTCGTGATCCCCATGCGCTTCGGCGCCGGGCTCAAGCTGCGCCTGCTCGATGCGATCGCTGCGGGGACCCCGTTCGTCGGGACGGGGATCACGGCCGAGGGGCTGCCTCTCGGGCCCCTCGAGCCGCTCTTGGTGGCGTCGGAGCCTGCCGATATCGCAGGGCTCGCCGCACGATTGATGATCGACGACTCGGTGTGGGAGCACGTGCACCGTCTGCTCGTTGAACTTGTCGACTCGACCTTCTCGAAGCGGGCGTTCGAGCAGTCGCTCGTCGATACGTTCGCGAGCGTCGGGGTGCTGTCCCCGCGTGGACGTCCACCGAGTCCTGCGATGTTGACGGCCGAACCGACGAGGACACCTCAGCGATCAGGGTCGCGAGTCCCCGGGTGACCCGGAGGTCTGGGCGGTAGAGTGCCGCCGTGTCGAACGGTCATGACGCACACGATGCGAGTCGCTACACCCGCCTGATCGACCTCGACGACCCCACGAGCAGTCATTCCATGGCTGTGCTCGCCACACCAGCCGGATCCGACGTCCTCGATGTGGGGTGCGGTGAAGGGCATGTCGCGGCAGCACTTGTCGAACGGGGCTGCCAGGTGTGGGGCATCGAGATCGATCCCGAGGCTGCGGTCGCCGCGCAGAGCTCCTGCGAGGCGGTGGTCGTCGGCGATGTCGCAGGGGTCTCCCATGAATCTCTCGACGGCCGAACCTTCGACGTGATCCTGCTCCTCGATGTCTTGGAGCATGTGGTCGATCCGCTCGGTGCCCTGCGCCACGTCACCGCGTGGTTGGCGCCGGGTGGAAAGGTGATCGTCTCGATTCCGAACGTCGCCCATGCGGCGGTTCGGCTGGCCTTGCTACAGGGGCGCTTCGAGTACAGCGAGACGGGTCTGCTCGACGAGACCCATCTCCGATTCTTCGACCGTCGATCCCTGGGCGCCCTGATCCGCGATGCCGGGCTTAACATCGTTGATGAGCTCCGGGTTCGACGACGTGTCGACGAAACCGAGATCGAGGTCGACCTCGACGCTTTACCGGCCGAGCTTCGTTCAATCGCGACGGCTGAACGCGACGCCGAGACGTACCAATTCGTCGTGATAGCTGGGCGTCGCTTCTCAGACGATGTTGAGCCGCACTCCGTGTGCCCGGGCCTTGCCAGCATCTGGCAACGCCGAGCCGAACAGTTCGAGGATGTGCTTCGCCAGACCTCGGAGTACGTGACTGCGGTCGAGCGCGAGTCCGGGTCGCGGGCTGCCTACATCGACCACCTCGAGGACGAGATCTCGGGTACGGACGGCTACGCGGCCCGTTTCGCGGAGGCCGCCGTGCGCATGTCTAGATTGGAGAGCGACCTCGTCCTCGCTCAGGCCGAGTGTGCCGAGCTGAGCGAGTCGCTCGCCGAAGCGACCCGACAGGTGCACGTTGCCGAGGCCGGCCAGCGTCGAGCGGCCGAGCAGGAGATCCTGGCGACCGCGTCAGCTAGAGAGCTGATCGCTGAGCTCGCCGTGCGGGCCCGTGAGCGCGACGCTTTGGCTGCGTCGCTCGATCAGGTGACGGCTCGGCTCGGCGTGCTTCACGATGCCGAGCGCGCCGCGCACGAGGTCGCTTCGAGGGCGCCGTCCGAGCTTGAAGTCGTCCTTGCCGCGCGAAGTCATCGTTGGGGTCGGCGCCGCCGAAGCCCCGTGTGATCACGCCCCGCTAGCCTGCCGAGTGCCGGTTGGCGGATATTGAGTAGTAGTGCCAAGTCAACCCGCGTAGTTCCCCTTCTTGAGGTACGAGAATACGCGGGAGCTCGGCTGCCCGATCCAATACGATGAGATCGCCGGGGCTGAGCGGCGAGAGATCGGGTCCTTGTTCCAGCATCGCCCGGGCACCGTTGTCGCCTGTGATGACCACGAGCGTCAACCGACGGACGAGTCCGAGGAGCGGGTGGATGCCGCTGTCGCCAAAGGCAGGGCTATCGGGGGGACCCGCAGTGGCGAAAGGCCCAGCCTCGTGGAGGTATGGGTCATCGATCAGTCCTTCGATCCGGCTGAGCTGCTCGGCCCAGGACAACGTCGCGGGGGAGCCGACCGCAGCGAACAGTTTCATCGTCGCAGGCCCGAGGAGGCTCAGGTGCTCACTCGACCGGATCAGCACCCGCTCGCGCGCCTCAACATACGTTTTGGCGGCGATCGGTGTGCGGTGCGGCGATTCGTCGTCGATCCGGTCGAGTAACTCTCGAGGGACCATGTCGGCGAGGGAGACGACGTGATGCTCTGCGAACCGGTCGATGAGCTCAGAACTGTTGGTTACCGGCAACCTGATCGAGAATGATGTTCCCAAGGACTCGACGGCGTCGGCGCGACCACGCGTATGGCTTGCGACGTCAGGGGTGTCACCCAGCGCGAGGGTCGGGGTCTCGGCGGAGCGAGCGTCGTGGTCGAGGTCGACAACTCGCGCCGAGCCGTGGAATCGAGCCTCTCCGAACGGCCACACCCGACCATGAGTATCCAGGATCCAGCAACCGTCGCCCGTGGCCGCGGTGGCGATCGCCACGGCCGACTCGGGACCTGCCGACATATCGACCACAACGCTGGCCGTGCACGAGGCGCTCCCAAAGCCATAAACGTTCCCATCTCTCGACAACAGCCGATACCCGGTGCCGCCAGCGCTCGCTGCGATAGCGCAGATCTGCTCCGTCGCGATACCGACTCCAGGGAGGCTTCCGAAGAAGCCGGCGGCGCCGAACGTATAGACCCCGCCGTAACGGTCGACCAGCCAGTAGCCCGTACCGTCGAGGGTCGCAGCGATCCCGACTATCTGGGCATCGGTTATCCCAATGCCGGGCAAGGTCCCAAGAAACGGTACAGCTCCGAACGGGTACACGTTCCCGGCCCGATCGGCTATCCAGTACCCGCGGCCTCTCGCCGATGAAGTCATCCCCACGATGCGGTCGGTGGCGACCCCATCCTCGGGGAGCGATCCGTGATATGCCGCGTCGCCAAACGTGTAGACGCCTCCGTTGGCTCCGACGACCCAGTAGCCACGTGCGCCATCGCTCGATGTCATCCCCACGATGTCGTCGCCCTCATAGCCGAGCGCGCTGAGATCGCCACGATGCTCAGCGTCACCAAGCGCCTCGACCACGCCGGAGGTGTCGAGGAGCCTGTACCCACGGCGAGTCGGGGTGAGCGCTACGAAATGCCGACGACGCGCACGGGTCATGCTCGTTGTCCCCGCATGTTGCTTCCCAAGATCGGCTCCTTGAAGAGGCGGGAGCGAGACGTAGCAACCTTCTTCGCGATCTGTGCCTCGTGCCTCATCCGAGCGCGATCGTAGGCAGCAAACTCTTCTGTTGCTGGACGGCAGTGAATGCCTTCAGCGGCGTTATTGTGCACGATAATGACACCGTTGTCACTCTGGATCGGGAACACCCGATGACATCGGTCCGTCCTAGGAAGGAATTCGGTGGGGGATCTCGCGTTCTCGACCTTCTGGCTCGCTTCGTTCCTGTTCGTCCCTGGGTTCGTGGCCTTCCGTGCTGTTGTCCCCCGCGGACGAACGGTCGAAGCGGTCGCCTTGGCCCCTGTGCTGGGCCTGGCCCTGAGCTACCTTGTCGGGGTCGTGGGTCTCCTCACGGGGCTCCCAGTTGGGCCAGCGTTGTGGTTCTGCGCCGTCGGCGTCGCGGCGGCCACAGCGGTTGCCCGCGTAGTTCGCGCTTCCTCCGGCAACACGAGTTCTCACCGACCGACTCCGGCTGGCTTGGGAGCTGTCCTTATGCTCGGTGGGGCGATCGTCATCGGAACAATGACCTGGACGGGTGCGCTCAGGAATCACACGGTTACGCCACCGGACTTCGACGCGACCCACCACGGCTTCATGGTCGCACGGATCGCCGAAGCCGAAACGATCGATTTCCAAGACGTCTGGTGGACCGACCCCCGACCGGATCCCGACGCCCCTCCCGAGGACTACACGTTCTATCCCTTGGCCCTTCACGTGACGGCAGCGATCGTCCACAC
Source organism: Actinomycetes bacterium (assembly GCA_031362415.1). Classification (GTDB taxonomy): domain Bacteria; phylum Actinomycetota; class Acidimicrobiia; order IMCC26256; family VFJJ01; genus VFJJ01. Next base: position 17,553 of record JANLSK010000027.1, read on the forward strand.
GACGACCGGCTTCCAGATCGCCGATCTGCTGACCGCGGCGATGGTCCTTGCCGCGTCAGTCGTGCTCCCGCTCGGCGTGTTCTCATGGTCCCGGAGGCTATGGCCTGAGCGGCCACTCATCGCCGGGACCGCCGCTCTACTGTCCCCGGCGATCGCACTGTTCCCATACGGCCCCACGTACATCGGCGCGATCCCCATGATGTTGGGTATCGCCTGCGTACCAGCGTGCGTGCCTATCCTCGTCGACGGGTTCACCCTCTGGAAGGACCGGGGCGCGTTCGCCCTCGCAGTCTTGACGCTCGTCGGTGCTTTCGGCACACACACAAGCGAGGTTCCGACCTTGCTGCTCTTCACGGTATCTTTTCTTGTTGCTCACATCGTAGCCTCTCCGCACCGGCGAAGAGTTGCCCGCCGGGTAATAATGCAGACCGCGACAGTTGGGACGGTGTGCCTGGTTCTCCTCGCCCCGGTCGTCCCCGACCTTTTAAGTAACGCCGGTGGACGTCAGAGCTACGACGACGTCGCTACCGTGCCCTTACGGCTCGCGCTGGGGGACCTGTTGACGCTCCGAGTCCCACCGTTCACGCCCAACATCTCATTCCTACAGACTGCGCTGGCGTTTGCGATGCTGGTCGGGGTCGGAGTAGCGCTCCGGCGCCGGTGTTCCGGCGCCCTAGTCGTAGCGCTCTCATTCAATGTCATCTTGTATCTCGTGGCGGCCTCAAGTGAAGAGAGCCTGGCACAGCGGCTCACCCTGCCGTGGTACCACCGCCCCGATCGGATCGGGTACACGATCGCCGTGTTTGCTGCCCTGTTCGGGGCGCTGGCTCTCATGGCCTTGGTCGAGCTGCTGGCTAACGTCCCCCACATCGGAGCTCGGGGCTCATGGGCGCTCTCTGCGTTGTCGGCGGTCGTAGTACTTGCTGGCGTTGCCCACGAGAGTCGCGACGAGATCGAGCCCTATATTGCGATCACCCTGTCTGTCAAGACCCCGATCGGGTCTGACGAGGTATTGGCTTTTCGCTACCTCGAGAGTCATGTCGGACCGGGAGAGACCGTGGTGAGCGATGCCAAGATCTCGGGGTCGCTGTGGATGTACGCCTTCTCGGACGGTGACGTCGTACCGACCGTC
>JANLSK010000041.1:0-8425 GCA_031362415.1 Actinomycetes bacterium
GTAGCACCCTCGGCCGCACCCTCGACCGCACTCTCGACGGCACCTTCGGCAGGGGCCTCGAACTCAGGTCCGATGTAGTTGCCCTGGTCGTCGTAGGCGTGCTCGCCGTAGAACTCGCGGTACTCGGCCGCGACCTCTCCGCCTTCGGCCGCCTGCTTGATCGACAGGGAGATCCGCCGGCGCTCGAGGTCGATGTCGATGATCTTCACCCAGAGCTCCTCGCCCGGGGTCACGACCTGCTCGGGGGCCTCGACGTGCTGCTCCGCCATCTCCGAGATGTGGACCAGACCCTCGATTCCCTCGCCGACCTGGACGAACGCGCCGAACGGCACGAGCTTGGTGATGCGGCCGTAGACCAACTGGCCCACTTCATGACTATTCGCGAAGATCTGCCATGGGTCTTGCTGGGTGGCCTTGAGCGAGAGGCTGATCCGCTCACGGGACAGGTCGACATCGAGGACCTGCACCGAAACCTCGTCGCCCACCTGCACGACCGACGACGGATGGTCGACGTGCTTCCACGACAGCTCGGAGACGTGCACCAGACCGTCCATGCCGCCGAGGTCGACGAAGGCGCCGAACGGCACGACCGACGACACCACACCCTTGCGGATCTCGCCCGGCTTCAAGTTGGTGAGGAACTCGTCGCGCTGCTCCTTCTGGGTCTCTTCGAGCCAGGCCCGGCGCGAGAGCACGACGTTGTTGCGGTTCTTGTCGAGCTCGATGATCTTGCACTCGAGCTCTCGACCCACATACGGGATGAGATCGCGAACCCTGCGTAGCTCGACCAGCGATGCGGGCAGGAAGCCTCGCAGGCCGATGTCGAGGATCAGGCCGCCCTTGACGACCTCGATGACCGGTCCCTTGACGACGCCCTCGGCCGCCTTGACGGCCTCGATGGTGCCCCAGGCCCGCTCGTACTGGGCCCGCTTCTTCGAGAGGATCAGCCGACCCTCGGCGTCTTCCTTCTGGAGGACCAGCGCCTCGATGACGTCGCCCAGCGCCACGACCTCGTGGGGGTTCACGTCGTGACGGATCGACAGCTCGCGGTTGGGGATGACACCCTCGGACTTGTACCCGATGTCGAGGAGGACCTCGTCCTTGTCGATCTGGACGACGACGCCCTTGACGATGCCGCCCTCGTCGAACTCGACGATGGTGGCGTCGACGGCGTCGGCGAACGACATGCCCCCCAGGTCGTCGAAGACGACGGTGTCGGCAACGACCGTGTCGATCACGGTCTCGGCCGGGGGTTCGGTCACCTCGGCCGGGGCAGACGGGGCATCGTCGGAAGCTTCTACGGGTGCTTCGGGAGCTTCGACCGGGGTCTCGGAAACGGACTCGGCGGTAGCGTTGGGGGTCTCGTCGGACATCGGAGGACAGCTTTCGTCAGGACGGGGATCGAGTGGGCAGGGCAACGGGAGTCGGGCGCGCGCGTCATCTGGGCGCGACCGCGACCCCAGGCTACAGGAGGTTGGACCTTGTGCACTATTTCGATGGGATCGTTGCCGGTCAGTCAGGCCGACGGGCAATGAGCATCACGCCCGGGCGCTCCAGGTCGACCGCGTCCGTCCCCCAACTACCGGGCGTCGAGGCACTCACCGACTCGACGACCAAGCCCACTCGTTCGGCGAGTAGGCGCAGTTCCCGCGGGGTGTAGCAGGTGGTCCACAGGTCGAAGGGTCGCTCGTCGCCGGCCGGGCCTCGAACGGTGGCAATCTCGTGGTTGACGCCGGTCATGGCGTCGAATCGATCTTGCTCCTCGCCAAAGCGAACCGCGAAATAGGCGCTGAAGGTGTCGAGGACGACGATTCCTCCCGGGCGACAGGCCCGGGCCATCCGAGACAACACCAGCGGATCGTCGTCGCCAAGGAGCCCGAACGCCCCCTGGCAGCACGAGAGCACAAGATCGAACTCGGCGTCGCGATCGAGGTCTCGGGCATCGAGGCACTCGAAGCGGCAGCGCTCGTCGACACCACCCGCACGCGCCGAAGCCCGGGCCAGGGCCACGAACTCCTCCGACAGGTCGACCCCGGTCACGATCATGTCCCGCCGGGCCAACTCCAGGGCGTGGCGCCCGGGTCCGCACCCCACGTCGAGGATTGTCGTGCCGGGCTGCAGTCCGAGGTGCTCGACCAGGAAGTCGATCTCCTGGCCGGTGCCCTTGGTGAACGCGTTGCGGAGATAGGCCGGGCCGAGAAACCGGGCGATGGGTTGGAACCAGTGGCTGTCGGTCGTCTCGGTCACGCACGATCTCGCTGTGGGCTGTGACGGGGCACGCGACGCAGGGACGATCCCAGCGATTCGAGCGGCTCAGTGCGCCTCAGAGCGACACCCACTACTGCGCCGACGAACCGACGCTACCCGTGAGCTCGGCGCCCGGTCCGTGGGGTTTCCACATGACGAGCAGCTCGGCGAGGGGCTCCGGCGCCATCGGACGGGCGAAGTAGTACCCCTGGGCCTTGTCGCAGCCGAGGGGCGCCAGCGCGGCGAGGTGCTCGACGGTCTCGATTCCCTCGGCCACCACGAGCAGCCCGAGGACGTGGGCCAGGTTCACAACGGCCTCCACGATCGAGGAGCTCTCACGGTCGAGGCCCAGGTCCTGGATGAAGCTCTGGTCGATCTTGACCACGTCCACCGGGAAACGTCGGAGGTAGCTGAGCGACGAGTGCCCCGTCCCGAAGTCGTCGATCGCCAGACCCACACCGATCGCCTTGAGCCCCGCCAGCACCCCGAGCGACAGGTCCACGTCCTCCATCAGGGCGTTCTCGGTGATCTCGAGGCAGATCCGGCCGGGATCGACGCCGGTGGCCTCGAAGACCTCACCGACGGAGTCGACGAAGTCGGGCTCGATGAGCTGGCGGGGCGAGACGTTGACGGTGACCATCCCCGGGGCTCGATCTCCGAGCTGGGCGTCCCAGACGGCCACTTGGCGACAGACCTGGTCGAGCACACGCAGGCCCAGGCTCACGATCAGGCCCGAACCTTCGGCCGCCTCGATGAACGAGCCCGGCAACAGCAGCCCCCGCTCGGGATGCTCCCAGCGCACGAGGGCCTCGACGCCTCCGACGCTCCCCGACGCCAGATCGATGATCGGTTGATAGTGCACGCGCAGCTCGTCGCGCATGAGGGCGTTGCGGAGCCCGTCCTCGAGATCGAGTTGGGCCTCGGCGCGGGCTCGCATGGCGTCGTCGAAGAGCTCGTAGCGGGCCCGACCGCGCTCCTTGGCCCGGTAGGCCGCCGTGTCGGCCTCCCGCAACAGATCGGCGGGAGTCGTGGAGCCTCCCCCCGCAGTCAACGCCACACCCAGGCTGGCGCTGACGTGGAGCGTCCGCCCGCGCACCACGAAGGGCCTGGACATGAGCAGTGTGATGCGCTCGGCCACCGTCTCGGCAGCCGCAGTGTCCTCGATGGGATCGCACAGCACGACGAACTCGTCGCCTCCGAGGCGCCCGACCATGTCCCAAGATCTGACCGCCTCGACGAGCCGCTCCCCCACGGCGACGAGCAGCTCGTCGCCCGCCTCGTGTCCGAGCGAGTCGTTGACGACCTTGAAATGGTCGAGATCGAGAAAGATCAACGCCACGGTCGATCGCGTTTCACGCGCTCGTTCGAGTGCAGCAGTCGTCCGTTCGATGAGCAGGGCCCGATTGGGGAGTCCGGTGAGCGAGTCGTGTGTTGCCTGATGCTCGAGCCGGTGTCGGAGCATGCGGGCATCGGTCTCGTCGACCACCTGTGCCACGATGCGCGCCTGAGCCCGGGCGGAGGGCTTCAACACCGAGAGGGTCACCCGACAGTCGCACCAGGTCCCGGACGACCGTTCGTGGCGCATCTCACGTTGCAGCATCGGTGTGCGACCGTCGACGAGACGACCGAGATCGGCCGCTTCGACCTGGAGGATCGTTCCGCCCGGCACCTCGCTCGAGAGCTTCCCCAGCAGGTGGGTGGCATCGGTTCCCACAATGGTGCACAGGGCACCATTGACCCGCAGGACCGTCCCGTCGAGGCTCATCAGCGCCATGCCGATCGGGCTGTCGTCGAAAGCTCTCCGGAACTGCTCCTCCTCGAGTCGTAGCGCCTCGACGGCGGAGACCCGCTTGGCCTGGCTCACGGTCAGGCCCACCAACGCCCCGAGAGCGACGATGAGCCCCACGAGCTGAGCCACGATCGAGCCGGAGAACGCGTCGGAGTAGGGCACCAGAGCCTGGATGGTCCACTCGTTGTCGCTGACCACCCCATCCACCCGATCGGGCTCGACGAACCGGTCGCTCATGACGCCCTCGACGGGCGCCGACGAGATGAGCGCCAGCGGTTCCGAGTCGAGCTGTGCGGGTGCCCCGGTGTCGACGAGCACGATGCCCCGGGAGTGATCGACGATCCGAGCGTGGCCCGCGCCGTCGACCAGGTCCGCAAGCCGGCGGCGGATCTCGATCAGCGGGACCTCGAAGTGCACCACGAATTCGTTCGTGCCCGCGACCGCAACCGGCGTGGCGACCGAGATCACCCAGTCGCCCGTGTCGGGTGAGCGGGACGGCAGGTGTTGCAGTACCTCGCCGGGATCGAGCTCGAGGGCCGGGGTGAAGAACCCATTCCCCGTCTCGTCGGGCGACAGATCGGGGACTGCCGCGATCTCGGCGTTGATCTGGCGCGCGAGCTCGCGTCCGGTCCGGTCGATCACGCAGGCCTCGCCCACCCGGCTCGGGTACAGCGTGTGGATCGCCAGCAGCGCCGACTCGAACGAAACCCGGGCCGCTGGTCGCAGCGACGGTTCGGTGCTCCAGTCGCTGAACGCTTGGTTCTGGGCCGCGATCAGGATCTCGCCCCGCCACTGCTCGAGCAGCGTCGCGACCTCAGACGCCATGGCGTTGGCCAGATGATCGGCCGCAGCCCGGTCACGATTGCGAGCAGCCGAGCGCGACTGCTCCACGAAGAGGCCGGCGGCGATCCCGATGACGAGGAGCCCGACGATCAGGATGCGCGCGGAAGCCACGCGACCTGATCTGTGCTCCCAAGCATCAATCGTGGCCGACTCCGACACGCTGGGTCTTTCGGCACCGACCATCGTCCCCTGAATGATCCAGATTCAGGCGACGATCGTGGTGTGGCCAGGGCGCTCAGCCCTTGGCGTCGGCCCAGGTCTCGCCGAAGGCCAGATCGACCCGGAGCGGCACGCGCAACGGGAACGCCCCTTCCATGACCTCCCGCACAAGGGAGCCGACCTGCGGGCGTTCGTCGAAGGGCACTTCCAGGACCAACTCGTCGTGCACGGTCAGCACCATCCGGCTGCGGAATCGGCCATCGTCGAGCGCTCGGTCGAGGTGCACCATCGCCAGCTTGAAGATGTCGGCCGCCGAGCCCTGTACCGGGGCGTTCTGCGCCATCCGCTTGCCCATGTCGCGGATACGGAAGTTGTCGGACGTGAGCTCGGGGAGCTGCCGACGCCGGCCCAGAAGCGTGGTGGTGTAGCCGCACGATCGGGCGTCCTTCACCACGGTGTCCATGTAGCTGCGGACCCGGGGGAAGCCGGCGAAGTACGCCTCGAGGATGGCCTTGGCCTCATCGACCTCGATCTCGGCCCGTTGCGCCAACCCGTAGGCCTCCATCCCGTACGCCAGGCCGTAGTTCACGACCTTGGCGAAACGGCGGTGCTGGAGGGTCACCTCGCTCTCGGGCACGCCAAACACCCGGGCCGCCGTCGCGGTGTGCACGTCGGCGTCGCGTTCGAAGGCGTCGATGAGACCCGGATCGTCGGCCAGGTGCGCCAGTACCCGCATCTCGATCTGCGAGTAGTCGGCAACGAGCAGCACGCATCCTTCGCTCGGGATGAACGCCCGTCGGAACGCCCGGCCGTCGGCCGATCGCACCGGGATGTTCTGCAGGTTCGGCTGTTCGCTCGAGATGCGACCGGTCGCCGTGGCCGTCTGGTTGAGCACGGCATGGATGCGGCCGTCGGCCTCGACGAGCGGCGGGAACGCCAAGGCGTACGTGGATCGCAGCTTGTCGACCTCGCGATAGCGGAGCAGATCGTCGATGATCGGGTGGAGGCCCACGAGCTTCTGGAGCGACGCGGCATCGGTGGATGCGCCGGTCTTGGTCTTCTTCGATGGGCTCAGGCCCAGCTTCTCGTACAGGATCTTCTGCAGCTGCTGGGTCGAGCCGATGTTGAAGGGCTCGCCGGCATGCTCGTGGATGCGGTGCTCGAGCTCGTCGCGCTCTTTGGTGAGCTCGGTCGCCAGCCGGTTCAGGAACTCGACGTCGATCCCGACACCGATCTCCTCCATGGCCGCCAGCACCCGCACCAGAGGCCGCTCGACCGACTCGTACAGGGAGGTGAGCTCCTGCGCCCGGAGGCCCTCATCGAGCACCGGGGCCAAGGCCAGGGCGGCGGCAGCCCGTCGACAGGTCTCGTGGGCCGAAGCGCTGCCGTCGAAGTCGAGTTGGCCCGCCGACTGGCCATCGGGCCCGGCCAGATCGAACCCCAGGAGTCGCTGGGCGAGGTCCTCGAGCTTGTAGCTCCCGGCGCCGGGGTCGAGGAGGTAGGCCATGATCGGGATGTCGTGGTGGAGGCTGCGCACGTCGAGCGCGGGCAGGCCCCGCATGAGCTCCTTGGCCCCGTGGGCGATGAGGAACGGTCCACCGGGTGCGACCAGACCGGTGGAGCCGGCCGCCTCGACGAATGCGCCGGCCAACGCGGCGGGCACGAACCAGGCGTCGAACCGGCCCGGAACCCCGGGATCGGCCACAACGCTCGCGATATCCACGGTGTCCACGGCGTGTGCAGCGTCCACGAGGTGCCCGACGTGGACGGCGATGCCCAGACCCAGGAGGGCGCTCTTGCCCGCCCGTGCGGCCCACCGGGGCTCGATGGCGTATGGGGCGCCGATCGCGACGAGGCGCTCGATCACGGCCTGCAGGGCGGCGGCATCGTCGACGAGCACCACGGTCACCTCGAGCGACCCGCCGCCGTCGCCGGTGACGCCGGCGGTGGAGTCACCCGTCGAATTCCCGGCCCGGGAGCCGCCGTCGCCTTCCCCGCCGCCGGCGGTGATGCCGAGGGCATCGAGCAGGCGGGGGTACACCTGGCGGAAGGCCAAGCGGTTGAAGAGCTCCCTGACCGCTTCGGTGTCGAACGAACCCTGCCGCAGCTCGGCGGGAGCGGTGGGCACGTCGCAGTCGAGGCGGAGCTGCATCATCTCTCGGTTGCGGAACACCCGGTCGCGAGCTTCACCCAACGACTGCCGTTGCCTGGGCGGGAGGCGGTCGAGGTTCTCGAAGATCGCCTCGAGGTGGCCGTACTCGTTGATGAGCTTGGCCGCGGTCTTCTCGCCGATGCCCGCCACCCCGGGGAGGTTGTCGGACGTGTCGCCGCGCATGGCGGCATAGTCGACGTACTGGCTGGGCAGCACGCCCGTGCGCTCCACGATTCCGGCGACGTCGTACAGGGCATAGTCGGAGACGCCCCGGCGGTTGTACAACACCTTCACATGTGGGTCGCTCACCAGCTGGAAGCTGTCGCGATCGCCGGTGACGATGACCACGTCGATCCCCTCCTCGGCCGCCCGATGGGCCAAGGTGGCGATCACGTCATCGGCCTCCACACCCGCCACCGAGATCGTGGGGACGGCCAGCGCGGCGAGCACCTCGTGGATCAGCGGCACCTGGCCCGAGAAGAGCTCGGGGGTCTCTTTCCTGGTGGCCTTGTACTCCGAGTCGAGCGCGTTGCGGAACGATCCGCCGGGGGCGTCGAACACCACGGCGATGCCGTCGGGACGCTCGTCACCGAAGAGCTTGACGAGCATCGTGGTGAAGCCGTACACGGCGTTGGTGAAGGTCCCCGTGGGCGTGGCCAGATCGGAGGGGAGCGCGTAGAAGGCCCGATACGCCAGCGAGTAACCGTCGAGGAGGACGAGCTTCACGGAGACGTCGACGGTGATGGCAGGTCGGGGGCGCTGCCCGGTAGGCCGCCGCCGTCGGCGTCGGGGGACGGTCCGTCGCCGTCTGGTGCGCCGGGACGCAAGCCGTCGTCGATCACCAATCGGGCCACCTCGTGGATCTTGAGGCGACGGCGCATGGCGTCGGTGCGTAAGAAGGCGAACGAGTCGTGCTCGGACATCCCGCTGTCGATGAGGATGCCCTTGGCCCGATCGACGAGCTTGCGCGACTCCAGCCTCTCGGTGAGGTCGCGGACCTCGTCGCCCAATGCCGTGAGCTCGCCGAAGCGCCCCAGGGCCAGTTCGATGGCGGGTACCAGATCGGCCCGCTGGAAGGGCTTCACGATGTACGCCAGCGCTCCGGCGTCGCGGGCCTCCTCGATGAGCTCCCGTTGGGAGAAGGCCGTGAGGATGAGCACCGCGGCGAGGCGTTCGTCGGCGATGTGGCGGGCTGCGGTGAGCCCGTCCATCCCTGGCATCTTGATGTCGAGGAT
>JANLSK010000206.1:0-3747 GCA_031362415.1 Actinomycetes bacterium
ACCGGCCTTCCCGGCCCGCTCCGCCGAATGAACGCCATCCGACGCTCGACGGGCCTCGAAAATTGGTGGCAGGCTTGGGGCATGTGCCGAAACATCACGACCCTTCGCGGTCTCGAACCCCCGGTGACCGCCGAGGAGATCGAGGCCGCCGCCCGTCAGTACGTGCGCAAGGTCAGCGGCGTGCAGAAGGCGTCCGTCGCCACCGAGGATCTGGTGGAGTTGGCGGTTCTGCGAATCACCGAGGCCACCCGTGACCTGCTCCAGGCGCTCCCGCCTCGCCGGCAGCCCCCGCCCACGCTCCCCCCGCTGCGCCGCCTGAGCAACACGTCTCGCACTCCCATGGCGTAGCCGAGCCGCGGCACCGAGAGCTGGCGCTCAGACCCGACCGACGATCCGTCGCCACATGCGAGCGATTCTAGGAAACGCGATCCGGTTGCATGGGGCGGCTCAGCAGTCGGCCAAGGCCAGCAACGCACGGCAGATCTCACCCAGGTCTTCCACGCCGAGCGCCCCGACCCGCTCGGTCAGGAAGCTGCGCCGGATCGGCTGCACATTGTCGAACGACGCCACACACGGTGCCGTGAGGCCATGCCTCTTCCCCAACGCGATCTCGGGCGGGATCCGACGTACGGTACGGGTCACCGGGGCGACGATGATCCAACCGAGGACCGGCACGGTATCGCTGCGCGTGACCACCAGAACGGGACGGCGCTTGTCCTGCGCCTCGGCCCACCAGATCTCGCCCTGAGACGGCATCACGCTCACCAGGGCTCCTCGCCGATCATGTGCACCGTCGAGGCATCGGCCCAACCGACCTCAGCCTCGGATTGCGGTCGATCCCGATACCCCTGGGCGATCTGCACTCTGAGCGATCATGCTGGGACGGCCGGGACGGGGACTGGCTGGGACGGCCCGTCCCGCTTCACGTCCGTGTCAGCACCACGAGCGGGATGTCGCGATCGGTGCGGGCCTGGTAGGCGTCGTAGTTGGGCCAATCCTCGGTCATGATCTTCCACAGTCGGGCCTTCTCGTCGGCCCCGACCGTACGGGCGACCGCCGCGAACACCTCGCCTTGCACCTGAACCTCCACCTCGGGATGGGCGACGAGGTTCAGATACCACGCGGGATGAGTCGGAGCACCGCCCTTCGATGCGATGAGCACCAGATCGTCGCCATCGCGCCCGAAGATCAACGCCGATGTTCGAGCCACGCCGCTGCGCCGGCCCGTCGTCGTGATCAACAAGATCGTGGCCCCGTTCCACAGATAGCCGACGGCACCGCCGGTCTCGCGGTATCGCTGCACATGCTCTTCACCGATCAGCGAGAAATCGGGGGCCGTGTAGCCGGGTTCCTCTGCCTGTGCCATGAGATTCCTTCCGAGCCATACCGTGCTGTCGGGCCCAGCCTATCCCGAGCTCGATCGAACGAGACAGGGCAGGCGGAAGGCCAGACGGTCGTCGATCTGGTCGAACCAGGCGAACGACTCCTGAACCAAGCCCACCTGCAGCTCGTAGTCACCGAGTTCCTCGGGCACGGCGACGGTGAGCTCGAGCTCCACCGTTCGGCCCGGTCCGAGGGGCTGGGGGAGGAACGTTCGGATTCCATCGAGCTCGATTACCTCGCCCTCTCGCACCCAGTGGTACGAGACGCATACCGGATGATTGGGGAAGGTGCTCGAGTACCACCCGGTGCTGGTATTGGTGATCGTGACCGGGATGCTCACCAACGACGATGCCGACAGGACCAGGCGATTCACGGGAAAGCGAACAAGGTACGCGGGTTCGAGAACGAAACGCGCCCTGGGAAACCGGGTGACGCCGAGGCGGCGCGACACCGTCACGGCAGTCGGGCGATGAGCGAGATAGCTGGCCACGCGCACAACTGACGAGAAGACACGTGTCTTGAGCGTGTGCCGATCGTGGAGCTCCACGCCGGCCACGAGATCGACGATTCCCTGACGCCCGAGCAGATCGGTCAACTCAGCTGGAGACGCGATCTTGATGGCGAGCCCGTCGCCGCCAAGGTGCCCGACCTCGCCGTAGATCTTCTCCAGACGCTTATAGAGGTCGATGGCCGACGAGCCGTGGAAGCGTCCGAGCGCGAGAGGATTGCACTCTATGAGCAACGCCGGCCGCCCAGAGAATATCTTGTACCCGCCGTCGATGACGTGCATCTCAGATCCCTCGACATCGATCTTGATGAAGTCGACGCGACCGAACTGGTTGTCTCCGATCCAGGTATCAAGCGAGACGACGGGCACCTGTTCCTGGTTGTCGTCGGTGGTACTTCGATCTACTGAGAGGTGTGCACCGCCGGGATGGCCCTGGGCATGGCTCAGATCCATCGACCCGGAATCAGAGTAGATGCCGACGCGCACCGCGGATGCGTTGGTGGACGCGTTTGCTCTCAGGTTCTCGCAGAGGTAGCGGTACGCGGTTTCGGCGGGCTCGAAGGCCACCATCTTGCCGGGCGTGCAGGCCTGCGCCATCGCCGACGCGAGGATCCCGATGTTGGCGCCGATGTCGAGGCACTGCCAGCCGGGCTCGATGGTGCGCGCCATGAAGGCCATGGGCCCGGGCTCGTAGGCCCCGCCACCGCGAGCCACCGCACCCATGACCCCGAAATCACTGGCCGACCCCGTGATCTTCAGTGGCACGTCGCGCCCGGGCGCAGCCACATCGATGGTCACGGAATCATCCGGGGTCACGTGACGCCTCCAGGCATACCATCCACGACCGACTGCGGCTCATTCGATCCTAGGCGCCGTCACCCTTCGCACCATTGATCACCGCGTCCATCGAACCACGGTCCGACGTCCGATCTCACGACGCGGGAAGTCAATGATTGACTACCCGCTGCGGACCTCCCCCGGCTCGGCCGGACGTCGGTCTCTCGGGAGCTATTGACGAACGACGATGTCGACGGGCGGATTGAACCACAGCGCCCCCGGCGATGCACCGAAGAAGGCGGCGTCGCCGTAGCTGTAGATGCCACCGTCGGCCATGAGCGTGAAGTACCCCCGGCCCGACGCCGTCCGCCGCAACTCAATGGCGTTCGGCGACGAGCACAGGCCGAGACCGGGTGCCGATCCGTGGAAACGGGCATCGCCGTAGGCGAACATGCCGCCGTCGCGGGCGAGGAGCCAGTAGCCCTTGCCCGTGGCCGTGGAGCTCATGGAGATCACCGGCGCGTTCAGGCGCATCGCGCCGGCGGAGCCGTAGAACGTGGCGTTTCCGTAGGAGAAGATGCCGCCGTCGAGCGCCAGCACCCAGTAACCACCGTCGTCGGCGGTCGGGGTCATGGCGATGACCGGCTGGTTGAGTCGCATCGCCGATGGATCACCGAAGTGCCTGGCGTCGCCATACGGGATCACGCGGCCCCCGGACGTGAGCAGCCAGTAGCCCTGTCCCGTACGGGTACGGGCGATCGAGACGATGGTGTGTCCCTGCCCCCCGGCGTCGCCGTGATGACGCGCCGTGCCGAACGCGAAGACCCGTCCGTCGCTCTTGACGATCCAGTACCCGGCGCCGTCGGGCGTCTCGGCCAGGCCGATGGCGTTGCCCGGCACACCGGCCGTGGTGAGGTCGCCGAGATGCGAAGCGCCGAACGCCTGCACGGTGCCGTTGAAGAGCAGGACCCAGTATCCCTTGCCGGAGTTGGGGTCGGGGTTTCCCGGCGGATTGACGGCCTTCGAGCACTGCCAGGGCGGAAGCGGAGTTCCGTCAGAGGCCGCAGCTCCCAGACGCC
>JANLSK010000065.1:0-9963 GCA_031362415.1 Actinomycetes bacterium
CGACCGTCGGGGCGGCGAGGAGCGGACTTGCTTGCGGTCGCGCGCGAGGTCTTCCTCGAGCTCGGCTTCGGCGGCGCCACCATGCAGGAGGTCGCAACCCGCGCCCGAATCTCCAAGACGTCGATCTACCGGGACCATGCATCAAAGGACGAGCTGTTCTCGGCGGTGGTGACGGACTGGGCCGCGCACGGCAGAGGTGCGATGCGGCCCTATCTCGATCGGCTCCTCGCAGCCGACGACCTTCACCGCGCGTTCGTCGAGCTCGCCACCATCCTCCAGGCTGCGGTCCTGGCCCCCGACGTGATCCGGATGCGACGCCTGGTCGCCGCTGAGTCCAACCGATTCCCCGAAACGGCCGCGGCGTACCTTGCCGACAGCTGGACCAGCAACATCAACGCGCTCGCCGACACCATCGCCGACCTCGCCGCCAGCAGGAACCTGCGTGTCGCCGACCCGTGGCTCGCCGCTCACCAGTTCACCTGGACAGCAGTCGGTGCCCCCCTCAACGCGCAAACAGTCGGAGGAAGCTCAGCAACCACCCCACCGAACGACCTGAGCCGGTTCGCTGCCGCCGCCGCCGACGTCCTCATCGCCGCCCCGGACAGCGCTGGCGGCCCGAGCTTCTCGGAGCAGCAACACATGATGACCTCGGCGAAGGTCGACGATGTCGACTTCGACCACGACCACGACCACGCGGTCGCTCGCGGCGACCTCGTGGTGCTCCCACCGGTCGACCCATCGTGCAACAACCCGGCGGGAGTGTTGAGCCGACGATTGCCCCGCAGGTCAGGTTGACCGCAGCGCCTGTGAGGGCGCCTGCTTGATCTGACGCGAGGAATGCGGTACCGCTGGCAACCACGTCCAGGAGGGGGAGGCGGCCGGTCAACGTGTCGTTGAGTAACGACTCCAGGTCGCAGATGGACATGTCGGGCGGTCGGGAATCAGATTCGGCGCAGTGCCGCCACGCGGACGCCGTGAGCCCCGAGTTCACCAGCGAGGTTGCGGGTCAGCGCGCGGCGATGCGGGTCGGCAAGAACGGCAAAAGTGCGATCGAGAAACATCACCGGTGATTTACTGTATGGTTAGGTATTCAACAGCCATCGGCCGAGGATTTCCGTTCGCGTCGCCGCTACGTCCTCCCATCGCTCCAACATCGCCGACCACGACGCCACCGGAGTAGACATGAGACAGCTGATCACTTCGAGGTCCAGGCCCGGAGAAATCTCGAGACGCATGGCGGCGACCTCATGCCGGTCGGAGACCTGCTGGCTCACTGCGAGGCCTGGGGAATCGATCCCGGTAAACGCCGCGGCCCTCCTGCGGGGAAGCTCGCCGGCAACCGTCCAGACGGCCCAGCTCCTCAGCCCGGTGGCCCGAGCCCTCAGCCAGTGCGCCCCTGCAACTCGATCCTGCCCGTGCTCGGCGCTCTCGTGGTCGAAGAAGGCGGGCCCCTCTGCCACGCGGCGATCGTCGCTCGAGAGTTCGGGCTACCGGCGGTGATCGGTGCCCGGGGCGCCACCCGCCTCATCGCCGACGGCGCCGTTGTCGAGGTCGACGCTCGTCGGGGTGTCGTCCGTCAGCTCTGAGTACGCCACCGGGGATGCCTCGCCCAGGTCGGGCGCTTCCGACAGGCCGAGCTCGGCGAGCAGCACCGCACGGTGGGCGTCGAGCACGGGCACCGGGCCGCGGATCGCCGGATCGGGGAAGCCCGAGATCTTGATGGGATTTCCGGCGAGGCGCAGACCCCCGCCCGGAACGGAGCTGTCCTCCCCGTCGACGGTGACCACCATCGTGCGGGCCAGGACGTGGGGGTCGGCGAGCACCCGGGCGATGTCGTTGATCGGGCCGCAGGGCACACCGGCGTCGCCCAAGGCTGCCAGCCACTCGTCGGTCGAGCGGGTGACGAACGCCGCGTCGAGCTCAGCATGGAGCGCGTCGACGTGGGCCGAGCGCGCATCGTTGGAGACGAACCGGGCGTCGAGCGCGAGCTCGGGCCGGCCCACCACCGTGCACAGCGCCCGGAAGAGCGCGTCGTTGCCGGCAGCCACGATCAGATGCCCGTCGGCCGTGGCCATAGCTCCGAACGGGGCGATCGACGGGTGGCGCGCCCCGAGCGGACCGGGCGAGCGTCCCGTGGAGCAGTAGCGGGCGATGGCGTTCTCGAGGATCGCCACCTGGCAGTCGAGCATGCCCACGTCGACGAACCGGCCCTCGCCCGTTGTGGCGCGGTCGTAGAGCGCGGCGCTGATCCCGATCGCCGTGAACAGGCCGGCCGTGAGATCGCCGATCGAGGTGCCCACCCGGGTCGGGGGTCCCCCCGGCCACCCCGTGATGCTCATCACGCCGCCCATGCCCTGCACGACCATGTCGTAGGCCGGACGCTCGGCGTACGGGCCGGTGTGACCGAAGCCCGAGACGGCGGCGTAGATCAGCCGGGGCCAGCGCTCGTGCACGCTCGACCAGCCGTACCCCATGCGTTCCATGGCGCCGGGCCGGAAGTTCTCGATGAGCACGTCGGCCCGATCGAGCAGGGCATCGAGCACCCGACGGTCGTCGGCCGTGCGGAGATCGAGCGCGATCGATTCCTTGGCCCGGTTGACGGAGGCAAAGTACGCCGAACGGCCGTCGATGAACGGCCCGATACCCCGGGCGTCGTCGCCGCCGTCGGGATGCTCGACCTTGACGATCCGGGCCCCCAGGTCGGACAGCACCATCGTGCAGAAGGGCCCGGCGAGCACCCGGGTGAGGTCGACGACGAGGATGCCGTTGAGCGGCCCGGCCGGCGGAACGGGTACGGCCGGTGCAGCGCCCATCTCAGTCGGGATCGATCACGACGAGGACCTGGGCCTCCTGCACGGCATCGTCGGGCGCCACCAGCACTTCGGCCACCCGCCCGGCCACCGGAGCCTCGACGGGAATCTCCATCTTCATCGACTCCAGGATGACCAACTCCTCCCCCGCTCCGACGTGCTGGTCGACGACGACCAGCACCTGCCAGACGTTCGCGGTCATCTCGGCCCGGATCTCGATCACGTGTCCCCCTCGGCGCCCTTCGCCCAGCCTGACGCTACGGGGCCCGGGGTCTCGGGGGCCACGCGGCCGGCCCCCTTCCCCAGCTCGGGCTACCGGAGCGATCCCACCAATGCAGTCCACCAGCGGGGCCCTCTCGGCGGGGTACCGTCGAGATCGTGCTCCTCGTGCCCGTGGGACTTGCGGTGGGCCTGCTCGTCATCGTCGTGACCCGTGGGCGACTCCGACGCGTCCTCGACCTCCATCTCCGGGCCTGGCCCCTCGTGGTCGTGAGCGCCGTGCTCTTGGCCATCCTCCGTCGGAGCTCGCCACCCGGCGCCACCGTGCTGCTGGTTCTCTCGGTGGGTTTGACCTTGGTGTTCGTGCTCGCCAACCTGCGCTTCCGGTGCATGGCCGTGGTGCTCGCCGGGGTGGCCATGAACGCCGTGTGCGTGGTCGTCAACCAGGGGATGCCCGTCCGCCTGCCGTCCGACGCCTCCACCGCCGACTTCGCCGCCTACGCCGACTCGGCCAGCCACCACGTCGAGCGAGACGACGACCGCCTGACCCGTCTGGGCGACGTGTTGCTGATTCCCTGGCCGGCACGCGTTCCCGTCTCCTACGGCGACCTCGTCCTGCTCGCCGGGCTCGTCGGCGTGCTGTTCCGTGTCGGCCGGCCCCCGGGTCTGCACGCTGGCGCCCCCTACCAGCGACCCGCCGGCACCCACCGGGCTCCACCGCTCGACCGGCGGTCGACGCGTCGAGTCGCCGGCTCGTCCCCGGCCTGACGGCCCAACCCGTGCCCGTGCCCGTGCCCGTGCCCGTCGCCGTCATGCTCTCGTTCCGGCTCGGCGGCGCCGACGGTGTCTCCATCGAAGCCGCGAAATGGGCGCACGCCTTGCGAACGTTGGGTTTCGCGGTACACCGGATCGCCGGGGAGTTCGGGACGGTCGAGCCCGGCCGAGTCCACGATGTCGTGCTCCCGGGCCTGGCGATCGACGCCGGTACCCCCGTCTCGGCTCCCGCGTTGACCGCGGCGCTCGACGGCGTCGATCTGGTGGTCGTCGAGAACCTGCTGTCGCTGCCGATGAACCTCGATGCGGCCCGCGTGGTGACCTCGACGCTGCACGGGTTCCCGGGACAGGTCGTGCTGCACCATCACGATCTGGCGTGGCAGCGCGAGCAGTACCGCGCGATCACCGAGCTCCCGCCGGAGCTCCCCGGGGCCGTGCACGTCGCCATCAACGACCACTCCCGTCGGGAGCTCGCCAACCGGGGTTTCGCTGCGGTCACCGTCCGCAACCATTTCGATCTCACCGCCCCCCACGGCGATCGGACCCGAGCGCGGGCCGCGCTCGGCGTGTCGGACGCCACGATCGTGGTGTTCCAACCGACCCGGGCCATCGCCCGCAAGAACGTCCCGGCGGCGGTGGCCCTGGCTGAGGCGCTGGGCGAGCTGACCGGACGGCCCGTGCTCTACTGGCTGTCGGGTCCGGCCGAAGACGGCTATGCGCCGACGCTCGAGACCATCCTCGCCGAGACGACGGTGCCTGTCCGCCGCGGCCTGTGGCGACCTCGGGCCCGGTCCGAGGTCGGGGCCGAGGTCGGGCCCCACGACGGGCCCCACGGCGGGCCCCACGGCGGGCTGGAGATCGCCGACGCCTATGCCGCGTGCGACGTGGTGGCGTTCCCGTCGACCTGGGAGGGCTTCGGCAATCCGGTGATCGAGTCGATCGTGGCCGGGCGTCCTCTCGCCGCCGGGAGCTACCCCGCGCTCGACGAGCTCCGCGCCCTCGGGATCGGTTGGCTGCCGATCGACGATCCGGCAGCGATCGCCTCGGCTATCGAGCATCCCGATCCTGACGCCATCATGGCCAACCGTCTCGCCGTCGCCCGGCATCTCGACCTGGCCGATCTCCCCCGACACCTCGCCGAGCTGCTCGATCGGCGAGGATGAGCGACATGCGCAACGACGACCTCGAGACGGGGCCCCACGGTGACGGGCCGTCGTCGTCCGACCCGGTCGCCGAGCGCCGGGCGTTCATCGCATCCTGGGCCCAGCGCGGCAAGCGGATCGGCTATCTGGCCTTGGTGATCGCCATCGCCGTCTTCTCGGTGGCGCTGTACTGGGACCTTCCCGAGGCGCTGATGGCCGTGATCGTGGCCTGTCTCGTGATCGCGACCATCACCCTCCTGCCATCGATCATCCTCGGCTACGGCATCAGCGCCGCCGAGCGCGACGACCGGGACGCCGCCGCCGAGCAACCGCACCGCTCGGGACCGGCGCCGCCGGCTGGGCAGCCATCGCCCGTCGAGCAGCCGTCGACAACCGTCCCCGGGCCCGAATCACCCGATATGCCATAGAGATCCCGGTGTCGGCGGCACGTACACTCGGGTTCCCCGACACAGGTCGAGCCCTTCTTCCGGAGTCACCGTGAATGCTCGCCTCCCCGCCGATCAGCGACGCCGACAACTCTTGGGCGTCGCGCGTACGATCTTCGCTGAGCGGGGATTCCACCTCACGTCGATGGACGATGTCGCCGACGCCGCTGGCGTCACGAAACCCGTGTTGTATCAGCACTTCCGGTCCAAGCGTGCGCTCTTCGGCGAGCTGCTCTCCGACATCGGTAACCAACTGGTGCTCGAGTGGTCGACGGCCACGTTGGCAGCCACATCACCGCGCGACACCGTGCAGCGGGGCTTCACCGCCTACTTCCGCTTCCTCGACGCCGATCCGGCCGCGTTCCGGCTGCTGTTCGGCGCGACTGTCAGGCACGATCCCGAATTCGGCGACATCTGCGAGGAGATCATCGAGCGGATCGCCGCCGAGGTCGTCGGCCTGATCGAGATCGACGGGCCGGCCGAGCAACGAGCCGCCCTGGCGCATGCGCTCGTGGGCATGGCGGAATCGGTCGGTCGCTGGGTGCTCACCGATCCCACGATCGAGACCGGACTTCCGAGCTCCGAAAAGCTCGCCGAATGGCTCATGGAGCTCTCGTGGTTCGGGCTGCGCGGCCTGCGCATCCCGACGCTCGCACCTTCTGCAGCTCCCGACACGCCCGGGAGCTCGACCCTCAGCACCAACGCCGCTTCAGCCTGACGGGGCCGCGGCACAGGCAAGCGAGCGGCACAGCGGCAGCGGCAGCAGCTCCTCAACGGCCTCAGCAGGCCGGCCCGGTGCTGTCGTTGCGGACCACGGGCTGCAGCGGTGGGATGCCGGCTGCGTAGCCGGGGGCCGGCGAGCTCGAGACCCGACCGAAGTTCTCGGTGGCGTAGATCTTGCCGTTGACGCAGGTGACGGCCACCCCGATGGTGTCGAAGCCGGGTTGGAGGATGTTCACCCGGTGACTGCTCGAGTTCATGAGCATGCTGTGGATCCGTCCCGACGACAGGGCCCCTCCGCTCGCCCAGGCGATGTTCTCGCCGAGACCCTCGAACCGCCCGCTGATCCCGGTCACCGTCATCGCGGCATTCAGATCGCGGTGCACGAAGCTCCCGGTCGAGGCCATCGTGCGTGACCAGTCGCCAGCCAGCGCGCCCAGGCTCTGGTCCCAGGCCAGGGGGGACAGGCCCCGAGTCGCTCGCTCCTCGTTGATGCGAGCCACGATGTCGGCGGCGATCTGGCTCTCGATCGAGGCCGGTGCCGGTGCCGGGCTCGGAGCCGCAGGAATCGGGGGAGCGGTCGGGATCGGGGTCGATCCCCCGAAGGCCCGGGCCGATCCATCGGCCACGGCCACGACGTACCCGTTGCTCACGGGCTGGCGCATGATGCCGACCACCGGAGCGCCGACGGCCACCGATCCGAGGTTGGCGGCGTCGCCGTAGGCCAGCACAGCCCCGCCCTGAGAGACGAGCCAGTACCCGCGCCCCGAGGCCGACGAAGCCATGCCGACGATGGCGTCGGCGCGGGTCTGTCCTCCGCCGGAGCCGAGGAACTTGGCGTCACCGAAGCTGAAGATCCCCCCATCGTCTGCGGTGAGCCAGTACCCGTTCCCCGATGCCGTCGAGGTCATCGCGGTGATGGGCTGCACGAGCTTCAGATTGCCGGCGCTGCCCTGGAACTTGGCGTCACCGAAGCTGAAGATCCCACCATCGGACGCCACCAGCCAATAGCCCCGGCCGGTCGGGGTGGCCGCCATTCCAACGATCGGTTGGTTGAGACGCATGCCCCCGGTCGAACCCAGGAACCTGGCATCACCGAAGCTGAAGATCCCGCCATCGGACGCCACCAGCCAATAGCCCCGACCCGTGGACGTGGCCGAGATTCCGACAATCGGGAAGTTGAGCGTCTTGCCCGACATCGAGCCCAGCGCCGAAGCGTCGCCCACAGGGGTGACGGTCCCGTCAGAGGACGCCAGCCAAAAGCCCGTGCCGCTCGGCGTGGGAGCCATCCCGACGACGCTGACGGGCGCCGCGCTGGCCGAGCCGGCCAGGACATCGGTGGTGCTCACGACGAACGCCGTGGCGCTGATGGCGAGAGCTGCAACGGTCAGGAGGGCGCGGAGCGCCCAAGGGCGGGGTCGGGGCATGCGGGTGAGAAGACCACGAGCCGGGGTATGGCGAGGTTAAATCCATGGTCGGATTCAGTGAACTCCACATCCCCGACGCATCGACCTGCGCAGCGACCGTCGCCACGTCAATCGCCATGCATGAGTTGGGGTCCGCCAGGGTGTCCGAAGCGCCCGGATCGACGACACGTCGGTGACATTACCAACGCGTAGGGCGAGATCCGGGTGTCGCACCCGTCCCCCGCCTGTCGTCGGCGACGTCAGATCCGTACACTGGACGACCAGGGTGGATGGACGCGCCGGCAACCGGCCGCGAGATGGAGGTTCTGATGACTGTGCCGATGACGAGAAGTCGAGTTCACGGACGCCGCGCTCTGGTCGTGCTGGCCACGCTGGCCATCACCCTGTTCTGGACCGTCGGGACGGCGTTCGCCCACTTCCCGGTGGTGACCGGCACCGTCGCCTGCGCCGACGGCCAGTTCACGATCACCTGGTCGGTCTGGAACAACTCTGCTGGCGGCATCGAGCCTTTGGAGCTCACCAGCAGCGTGGTCACCACGAGTAGCCAGGCTCCCGCGACGATCGCTTGGAGCGGCAGCGTCGCCAGCCTCGAGCCCGGCATCCAGAACAGCGTCTCGGGAACCACCCTGCTCCCCGATTCGCTGACCGGCACCGTCACCCTCACGGTCACGGGCCACTACCTGATCGGCGGCTTCCCCGACATGGTCCGCAGCGCCACCGTCACCCTGCCGCCGCCGTGTCAGCCCACCACCACGACGACGGCCACAACCACCCCGACCACGGTGGCAACCACCACCACGACCGTCGCCACGACCACGACGACAGCGCCGGTCACGACCACCACGGCGGCACCCACCACCAGCGCACCCACCACCACGACGGCACCGGTCACGACGACGACACCGTCCACGACGCCGGCGAGCGCGCCCCAGGCGATTCCCCCGGCAGGCGGTGGCGGGCTCCAGAACGCACCAGCCGGCTCGGGCGGTCAGCTCGCCTTCACGGGCTCGACGATCTTCCCGCTCATGGCCGTGGCCACCATCGCCATCGCTGCCGGCACCCTGGCCCTGCGCTGGTCGCGCCAGAACGGCTCGGCGAGCAGCACCTCAACACGGGGGTGAACCCCGGGCGCCACCCCCGGAAGCCCACCGATCCCACCGAGGGCAGGGCGGGCAGGGCGCAGGCCACCACGTCAACACCACGCGTTCGAGCGCGGTCTGGGACATGAACGAGCAGCCCGAGTTCACTCTGGGCATCCGGGGCTACGCCGCACCGGTCGAGATCGGACGGGGTGGCTTCGGGATCGTGTATCGGGCGCTGCAGGTCGAGCTGCACCGCCACGTCGCCATCAAAGTGCTCCGAGGAGCGGCGTTCGACGACCGCTCGCGTCTGCGATTCGACCGTGAGCGCACGGTCATGGGATCACTGTCGAGCCACCCGTCGATCGTCACGATCTTCGACTCCGGATTCACCGAGCTCGGATGGCCGTTCCTGGCGATGGAGCTCATGGACGGCGGATCGTTGGCCGACCGTCTCGCCAGCGAGGGACCGCTCGAATGGCAGGAGGTCGTCGAGGTCGGGATCCGCATCGCCGGAGCTCTCGAGGCTGCGCACCGGGTGGGCGTGTTGCACCGCGATGTCAAGCCCGACAACGTGCTCGTGTCGTCGTATGGCGAGGTGAAGCTCACCGACTTCGGCATCGCCTCGATGATCGAAGGGACGGTGAGCGCCACCGGCAACATCACCGCTTCCGTCGTCCACGCCGCCCCCGAGGTGCTCGAGGGCCGACCGGCGTCGGTGGCGTCCGACATCTACTCCCTGGGCTCGACGCTGTACTCACTCCTCGTGGGACGACCCGCCTTCCTCCGCCCCACCGACGAAGGCGTGGTCGCGATCATCACGCGCATCCTCACCGAGCCCGTCCCCGATCTCCGACCCGCCGGGATCCCGAGCGAGGTCGTCGGCGTCATCGAGCAGGCGATGGTCAAGGAGCCGGGTGGGCGCTACCCGTCGGCCGAGGCGTTCGGACGAGCCTTGGCCGATGCCGGCGCTCTATCCGGCGCACCGGTCTCGGCCAACCTGATGGCCATTCGCGACGTGTCTCCACGACGGCCCCGGGCGGAGTCGAGCCTCGGGATCGGGCCGAGCCTCGGGATCGGGCCGACGCCCGACACCGTGCTCCGACCAGCATCGACCCCACCGCCGGTGGTCACACCAGCCGGGCCGACAGCCGTCACCCCGCCACCGACGCCGTCCCCGGGTCCCATGCCGACGTCTCCGAGCCCGAAGCGGCGGCGCCGGATGCTGGTCGGGGCAACGGCAGCGATCGTGCTCGTCGGCCTGGCCGGGGTGGCGCTGGCCCTCTCGGGAGGGGGTGACGAGGTCGTGGTGAGCGGCGCGGCCGACCCGTCCGGTGCGGCGCAGG
>JANLSK010000093.1:0-23819 GCA_031362415.1 Actinomycetes bacterium
CGATGCGCTCGGCCAGCCGGGCTGCGCCGTCCTCCTTGTCGCCCACCCCGAGCCTCGTCGCGGGATCGCGTTCGAGGAGCCGAGCCGGGGTTCCCGCCTTCACCCGCACATCGTGGACGATGGCGCTCATGTCGTGTCTCCTTGGGGGGCTGTTGCGGCGAAGATCGACTCGATCTCGGCAACCGTTCGCGACAGCTCATCGGTGAGGGGACCGGGGAGGCGCGCGCCGAGGACCTCGACGAGCGACCGGTAGTACCACCGGACCCCGTCGGGACCGGCGTTGAAGCGGCGCAATGCCACCATGCCGGCAGCACGGACGTCGACCAGGATGGCCCGGGCGTTGTGCACCTTGTCGGATGCCGACACCAGCAGCACGTCGGGTGAGGCCACGGCAAGGTGGGCCAGGTAGCGCTCCTTGCGGGCCCGCCAGGTGGCGGCGCCCCGCTCGGAGGTGTCGGGCAGCGTGTCGGTACAGGCCTCGACGATCGCAGCGACCCGCTCGCCGTAGCGGGCTGCCAGGTCGTCGAGGGAGACGTCCTGGTCCTCGACGGCATCGTGGAAGAGCGCGGCGATCGCCTGGTCCTCGTCGCCACCGTGCTCGATGACCAGCGCCGTGACGGCGAGCAGATGACTCACGTAGGGCGTGTCGGAGCCCTTGCGCCGCTGGTGTTGGTGGACCAGGGCCGCCTCGGCCAGCGCCTCCCGAAATCGGGGGCCGAGGGTGACTGCCCCGACGGACGTGGCGCGGGTATCGCTCGCGTCTCTCGCATCGCTCGCGTCGCCATCGCCGCTGGTGCTGCTCATGAGAACGCTCGGGAGCGTCCAGGCGGGTTCATGCGCGTACCTCGTCGACGGTGGGGGCCGTGACCGTGCTCGCGGCCCGGAGGAAGGCCTCCACCTCGTGGCGATGCCGGGTACGGCGCATCGGCGGGAGCGACCGGACGAGCGTCCAATTGTACCGGGCCTTGGCCAGGCGGCGATCGAACACGGCGACCACCCCGCGATCGTCTCGGGTACGTACCAGCCGCCCGGCTCCCTGGGCCAGGAGCATCGCCGCTCGGGGCAGGTCGATGGCCCGGAACGAGTCGAGCCCCTCGGCGGCGGCGACGGCCCGGCGAGCCACGTACAGGGGCTCGTCGGGGCGGGGGAACGGGAGCCGGTCGATGGTGACCAGGGAGCAGGTGCGCCCGGGGACGTCGATGCCCTGCCAGAACCCCATGGTGGCGAACAGGCACGACTGCTCGTCGGCCATGAACTCCTCGACCAGCTTGGGACGGGGCATGGCGTCCTGCACGAGCACCTTGAAGGGCAGGCGCTTGGCCAGCCGTTCCGATGCCTCCTCGAACGCGCGTCGACTCGTGAACAGGGCCAGGGTGCGACCGCCTGCGGCGAGGATGAGGGCCTCGAGCTCCTCGAGCATCTGTTGGGAATACAGGGGATCACGGGGATCGGGAAGGTGGACGGGACAGTAGAGCAGGGCCTGGTTCGCGTAGTCGAAGGGACTCGGCACGGCCAGGCCGTCGTACTCGTCGGCCGCGAGGCCCAGGCGGCGGGCTGCGATGTCGAACTCCCCGCCGACGGCGAGCGTGGCGCTGGTGGCGATCACCGTCTTGTCGGCGAAGAGGGTCGCAGCGAGCCTCGGGCCCACGTTGACGGGGGCGATCCGCAACGTCGGGGTGCCACCGCGACCGCCACCCTCGATCCAGGCCACGCTGGCCGGGCCCGACTCGAGCACCTCCTGAAGGTCGCCACGGAGGGCGTCGAGCAGCGAGGCGAGACGCAGGCGCGACGCCTCGGTCTCACCCTGGGCCGAGATCCGCCGGGTCATGGCCCCGATCTCGGCCAGCGCCTCGTTGGCCTGGACGAGGAAGCTCCCGAGCGGATCGGCGCTGGGATCGATGCGTTGGCCCGACGAACCGCCGGCATCCCCCAGGATGCGCTCGAGGTGGTAGCCGAGCCGGCTCAAGGCGTCAACGACCTGCGCGTCGCGGGTGAAGACGCCGCGAGCGGCGCGAGCCAGGTTCTCGAAGCGCGTCGCGGCCAGCTCGAGCCCGAACGTGGCCGCAATGGCGTCCTCGACGGTGTGGGCCTCGTCGAGAACGACGAGATCGTGCTCGGGGAGCACGAAACCACCGCTGGCCAGGTGCACGCCGTACAAGTGGGTGTTGACGACGA
The DNA here is from genome assembly GCA_031362415.1 of Actinomycetes bacterium. Classification (GTDB taxonomy): domain Bacteria; phylum Actinomycetota; class Acidimicrobiia; order IMCC26256; family VFJJ01; genus VFJJ01. Next base: position 2,176 of record JANLSK010000093.1, read on the forward strand.
GGATGTCGGCGGCATTCGCCCGGTCGCGTGCCATCTCCGCGAAGCAGCGCGGCCCCTGGGCACATTTGGCGGCCCCGGGGCACTCGCGGGCGTCGACGCTCACCGCCTGCCACACCCAGCCCGGTGCCACCAACGACATGTCGGAGCGGTCGCCGCTCGCTGTGGTCTGGGCCCAGAGCCTGATGTCGCGCACGCCCTGGTTGTCGGGATCGATCCCCACGAACTGCTGCTGGGCGGGATCGTCGAGCGCCGCCAGCTTGGCCAGACACAGATAGTTGCTGCGGCCTTTGAGCAGGGCGTAGGAGAAATCGACGTCGAGATGGCGCTTGAGGAAGGGCAGGTCCTTGTGGACCAGCTGCTCCTGCAGCGCCAGGGTGGCCGTGACCACGATCGTGCGCTGCCCGCTGAGGATCGCCGGGACCAGATAGGCCAAGGACTTGCCCGTGCCGGTCCCGGCCTCGACCAGGAGGTGGCGGCCGCTCACGAACGCGTGGGCGACGGCCTGAGCCATGGCTCGCTGACCGGGCCGGACCTCACCCCCACCAGGGAGTGCCGCGACGACCCGATCGAGCGCCTCGTTGAGCGCAGCTTCGTCGACGTTGTGTTCCCCGTCCATGCTTCGGGCACCATACCGGGCCCCTGTGACGGTCCATCGATGGGCCCGATGTTCGTCGCCGCTCGCGGGGACGACGCGCCGCCACGAGCCGCTGCGCCTGACGACGATCCCTCGAAGGTGTCTCAGGGGCGCGGTACCGTGCGCGCGATGTTGCACCGAGCCGAGAACGCCGAGCTGGCCCGGGCCGGATGGCTCCCCCGCCGAACCTGGTTCTGGCCCGGGGCCGGACGCCCGATCGAGTTGCGCCTGAGCGGGCGGGCCTACCGACGCATCACGGCTTCCCAGCACGACGATCCCGTGGCGCTCGTATACCTGGGAGAACGCACGTACTGGTGGTTCCGCGACCGCTTCTGGTGGGAGCGCGACGATCTCGCTCTCGACGAGGTCCGAGCCTTGGTGCTCGACCGCGAACGGCGCCTCACCCGGCGCATCCAGCGGGCCAAGGTCGTCACCGGAGCGGGAACGGGAGCAGGCTCGGGCACCACCGCCGGCCCCGGGTCAGGCACCGAGCGGGGCTTCACACCGGCCGAAGCCCGGAGAGGGACGATTCCCGACGACGTCAAGACCTTCGTCTGGCAGCGCGACGCCGGGCGGTGCGTGGGCTGCGCCACCACGGCCGACCTCGAGTTCGACCATGTGATCCCCCTCGTGCTCGGCGGCGCCAACACGGCCCGGAACCTGCAACTGCTCTGCGAGACGTGCAACCGCTCCAAGGGCGGCCACCTCACCTGAGGCTGCACTCGCCCGAAGCGCCAGGACAAACACAACGGCCCGCTGTTTCGGAGGGGGGATCCGAAACAACGGGCCGTTGGTGGCCTCACCGGGACCGGGGGGGATCCCGGGGCACGAGTCGCCGGTGAGCTTGGCGGAGGGGGGATCCGAAGCGCACCGGACGATCACTGATTAGAACGCCTCAGCGGCACCGCTTGTTCCCGAGCCTTCCGTGACATTCGTCATAGCCGAGACGCTCTCGGGGACCGCCACCTTGGTGAGCCGCACCGACTCTCCGGCGGCGACGGCGGCGGCTTCGTCGACGAGGCGTCGAACCTCGGCCCCGTCGATCGACTCGTGCTGCAACAGGGCCAAGGCCACCGCCTCGACGCCGGGCCGGTGGGCTTCGAGGAGCTCGTGGGTCCGGGCGTCTTGTTCACGGAGGATCCGTTCGACCTCCTCGTCGATCACGCGGGCCGTGTCGTCGGAGTAGTCGCGGGTCTGCATCAGGTCCTCGCCCAGGAAGATCGCGCCCTGCGAGCCGAAGGCGATGGGGCCGAGCCGATCCGACATGCCCCACTCCCTCACCATCTTGCGGGCCAGCTCGGTCGCCCCGACCAGATCGTTGTTCGCCCCGGTGGACGTCGTCCCGAAGAAGAGCTCCTCGGCGGCGCGACCGCCCAGGCGAACCGCCAGGGAATCCTCCAGATACGGCTGCTGGTACAGGTGGCGCTCACCCTCGGGAAGCTGCATGGTGACACCGAGGGCCATGCCCGTGGGCAGGATCGTGACCTTGTGGACGGGGTCGGCGTTGGGGAGCAGATAGGCCACGACGGCGTGGCCGGCCTCGTGGAACGCGACCAGCTCCTGCTCGTGCCCCGACAGCACGAGGGAACGGCGTTCGAGGCCCATGAGCACCCGGTCGCGGGCCGCCTCGAAGTCGGCTGAGGTGATCTCGTGGGCGTCACGTCGGGCGGCGCGCAGCGCGGCCTCGTTGACGAGATTGGCCAGCTCGGCCCCGCTCATTCCCGGTGTGCCCCGGGACACGACACCGAGGTCGACGCTGTCGTCGATCCGCTTGCCCTTGACGTGCACGCCGAGGATCTGGAAGCGCTCCTCGAGCGACGGCAGGGGGACGACCACCTGACGATCGAAGCGGCCCGGTCGCAGCAGCGCCGGATCGAGCGTGTCAGGCCGGTTCGTGGCGGCGATGATCACCACACCTTCGGTGGTCTCGAACCCGTCCATCTCGGCCAGGATCTGGTTGAGCGTCTGCTCCCGCTCATCGTGTCCTCCGCCAAGACCGGTGCCGCGTCGACGGCCGATGGAGTCGATCTCGTCGATGAAGATGATGGCCGGAGCCTGCTTGCGGGCGCTCTCGAAGAGATCACGAACCCTGGCGGCGCCGACACCCACGAACATCTCGACGAAGTCGGATCCGGTGACCGACATGAACGGCACCCCGGCCTCGCCGGCCACGGCCCGGGCGATGAGCGTCTTGCCCGTCCCCGGGGGGCCGACGAGCAGGATCCCCTTGGGAATCTTGGCGCCGATCTCGCGGAACCGCTCGGGCTTGGTGAGGAAGTCGACGACCTCGGTGACCTCTTCCTTGACCGCTTCGTAGCCCGCAACGTCGGCGAACACGGTCCGGGGGCGCTCGGTGGAGTACAGCTTGGCCTTCGAGCGCCCGATCGAGGTGACCGCGCCCATCTGCCGATTGGCCCGTCGGCTCACCCACACCACGAGGCCGATGATGAGGGCGAACGGCAAGATGGTGATGAGGGCCGAGAGCAGCACGTTGGTGTCTGACGAGCTGTACTCGATCTCGACCTCCTGCTCTTGGAACAGCGCCAGCGTGGTGTCGGAGAGCTCACCGTCGCGGGGGCCCTGGGCGACGATGTCGGGGCGGCCGGTGGCCGTCTCGAAGGTGGCCCGGATCTCGCCGTTGTCGCGATTGATCTCCACCGAGGCGATCTGGCCCGCCCCGACCTGCTCGGTGAGATCGGTGAAGCTCACCTCGGTCTCCGGGCGATCGTCACTCGCCAGGGAGCTGAGCACGAAACCGGCGACGATCGCCAGCAACACCAAGGGAATCAGCCATCGGCGGATTCCCGACGGGGCCCCCGGCTTGGGCGGACTGGGCTTGTGCGGGCTGGGCGGTCGCGGAGGCCGGCCCGGTCCGGAGGAGTTGGGCGCTGGCATGTTCGGTGGACCTCCTGGAGACTCGGGTGCGCCCGAGACGGGCGGCGTCGAGCCGGTTCCGATAGTTCGTTCGCTCTCGACAACGGTGCCGGATGCGACTCAGGTTCCCGCGTGTCGTATGCCACAGTGTGCTCGATCTGGGGAACCGCCCCGACACGATGCCCGTCGGATGGCACATGACAACCACGACACGCCACCACAACCGGCGCTCCCGGCGCTCCCTCATCTTCGGCTTGGCCCTGGCCGGCCTGCTTCTCACCGCCTGCGGCGACGACGACACGGTGATCGCCGGCAATGGTGAGCCCACGACCGAGACCGCCGGCGAGGGTCCCACCACCGTCGGCTCGGGCTCGGCGATCGCCCACCCGAGCGGAGCCGACGAGATCATCGTCCGGGTGTTCACCGGCGGGGGCTACGTTCCGGTCGAGGGGAGCCTCCGGGAGATGCCGTCGTTCGCGCTCTTCGGTGACGGCCGCCTGGTCGTCACCGGGGCCCAGATCGCGTCGTACCCCGGGCCCGCCCTGCCCCCGCTGTTCGAGAGCCGCCTGACCGAGGACCAGATCCAGGCCCTGCTGGCCGATGCTGAAGCGGCCGGGCTCCTTGGTGACGGGGCTCAGATCGACTATGGCTCGCCGGGTGTGACCGACAACCCGACGACGACCGTCACCATCGCCGCCGACGGCGCGGTGTTCAAGCATGCGGCGTACGCGCTGGGGTTTGATTTCGAGGACGGCGACGACGGCCTCACGACGAAGCAGCGCGAGGCCCGCGCCCGGCTGCAGGACTTCATCGGCGGTCTCTCGGCCCACGAGTCGGCCGACGCCACGACGTACCTGCCCGAGGCGATCGCCGTGTTCGTCAACTCGTACGACCTCGAGCCCCCGGCCGACATCCGCCTGGCGGCCGCGGTCTGGCCGCTCGCCAGCGACCTCGCCGGCGCCTTCGAGGAGCCCGTCGCTGCCGGCTTCGGCTGCATCGGTGTCACCGGCGCCGACGTGGCCACACTGCTCGAGGTCGTGAGCACCGACGCCAACGAGCTCACGCCCTGGCTGGGCGCCGAGGGCGCCGAGCCGGCCTACCAGTTGATCTTCCGGCCCATGCTGCCGGGCGAGGTCCCCTGCGTCGAAGGCTGAGCGGACCGCCGTCAGGCCAGGGTGCGGGCCGTTCTCAGCTTCATGAGCGACTTGCGGGCCGCCTTGGCCAGAACCCGATCGGGATGCCGTGACGCGATGACGTCGAGCACTTCCTCGGTGAGTGGGCTGACGATCGTCCACCATTCGGCGACGAGCGCGGCGACCTCGTCGAGCGTGCCCAGGTCGCCGAGGCGGGCGAGCCCCGTTCCGACGTCACCCGTCCGCCACAGATGCGCCATGGTGGCGATCACCTGCGAGGGACTCTGCCCGCTCTCGAGCGGGGGCGGAACCTCGGCGGTGAACTCGTAGAGCCACACGGCCACCGAAGGCGCCAGCTCGGCGACGCCCTCCAGTGATCGCACCACGCCCTCCGCACCGATGCCGGCCATGGCGAAGGCCGAGAAGGCGACTTCGACGAGCGCCGGGGTGGGCCTGGCAGCGATGACCTCGGCCACGGCCTCGATGGCGCCCGAGCCACGCCGGTCGAGCCAGGCGCGCAGCGGTTCGACGACCGCACCGGGGCTCCGGCCGGCCAGGGTTTCGAGGGCCCGGGCGGCGTCGGCAGCCGGATCGACGGCGATGAGGTCGGCATCGGAGCCAACCGACGCGTCGCCCGTCGACGCCGACGCGGGATGCACGTCGAGCACGTCGGGCGAGATCCAGTGCGCCAACGGCGTGGCCCGCACCCGACGGCGCTTGCGACCCCGCCCGGGCTCGTCCTCGACCAGCCCGGCGAAGCGCAGGCGGTCGATGATGGCCTCGGCATCGACCGCCGCGCGAGCGAGTGACGCCCCGCTCATGGCTCGACCCAGGGTCTGCGATGCGTCGGCGACGAGCACGTCGACCACCTCGCCGACGGGCACGGCCTCGATGTCGAGATACGCGAGAACGTCGTTGGCGGCCCCGTCGTACAGCGGCCACCAGAGTGCTCCGCTGGGCCGGCCCGCGGTGCACAGCCCCATGCGGAGCATGGTGACGAGACCGCGCTCCCACAACCTGATGCCCGGAATCGGAACCGGATCGGCAACCCACAGCCAGCCCCCGACCCGTTCGACGATCCCCAGGCGCGCCGCCCACGAGAGTGTCCACACGACTTCGTGGTGACGGGCCATGGTCCTGGGAGACGGGGACGCTTCGGTGGCCGGGTCGATGAAGGCGACACCAGCGCGCTCGGCCGCGTCGACGAGCTCGATGGCGTCCCGCATGCGGAGATGCCCGGCACCGGTGAGCGCTCTCCCGGAGCCCACGAACGCCAGCAGGACATCGAGTCGTCGGAGCATGGGCGAGGCCAAGGCGTGCTCGACGAGCAGCTCTTCGTCCGGCTCGAGCGCTTCGAGCAGGTCGTCGAGATCGGTCTCGTCGCCCCGATCGGTGCCATCCCAGCCGACCCAGGCCCGCTGACGGCCGGGGTGGGCGTTCAGGGCGCTGATCCAACGGCGCACGGCGTCGCCGTCGGCGAGATCGATTCCGTCAGCCCGCATGGCTCGCGAGAGCGAGGCGCCCAGCCCGGCCCGGGCGGGATCGCCCATGGTTTCGAGGAACTCAGGCGTGAGGTCGTCCAGGGCGGCTTCGAGCTTGTCGAACGGCTCGCTCCCGGGCTCCATCTGCCCACTGTCGGCCAGGAACTCCATGAGCGCCAGGATCGTCGGGACGACCTCGACCACCGTGCCTTCGCCCAGCTCGACCCGCTGCGGCAGCCATTCGAGCAGCAGGTCGGCGAGATGCTCACCGTTCCAACGCGCCAGATGCCCGTCGACGCTGCCCCACTTGTACTCGAGCACGACCCGAGCCAGCCACGGGTCGATCGGGAGGGTCCGATCGCGGGCCCACCCGGCGAAGTCGTCGACGAGCAGACCACAGGCGCTGTCGAACGCGTCGCGGTCGTTGGTATCGATCACGAGCCGCACCCGGCCCTCGGTCCTGTCATCGGAAGGCATGGTAGGCGGCGTGAAGAGCCCTCCAGACCGGCCCTGGCGCCACGGGACGAGGTGCCGGGCATCACCGAGGTCCGCCGCCGCCTCGCACCGCCTCAGGGATGCATCGCCATCGATCGTCGAGGCACTCGGAGCCTCCGTCGCGTTCGACGCGGTCGGCGGCGGTGCTCGGTGTCGCCGGCGATGTCACGAGGTGGATGCGGTGGACTCCGAAGGGATCGAAGGCCGGGTGCCGCGATGGTCGCCAGAGGCGTCGTGGTCGTGCCGCTGGGGAGACCCGTGGTGGATGGGGCCGACGGGCTGCCCGTGAAGGTCGTCGTGGTCGGCGGCGAGCTGGTCGTGGTCGTCTCACCGTTGGAGGTCGTCGGCAGCGAGCTCGACGTCGTCGTCTCACCGTTGGAGGTCGTCGAGGTTCCGGGCTCGGTCGGCGGAGCTGTCAACGTCGACTCGGGGAACGAGGTTTCGGTGTCGTCACCGGTCGGGGGGACGGCGGCTGTGTCGTCGACCGGGGGGACGGGGAGGTCTTGAGGTTGCGCCTCGGTTGGCGGCGGCTGGGGCGGCGCCGGTAGGGGCGGTGGCGCAAGCGGTGGTCCGAATTGGATCGGTGGCGGCGGGTCGGGGCGCAGCGGGATGTATGCGCCCATCGCGGCAGCCAGGGCCAACGACACGACGATGGTCGAGCGCCGCACCGGCCTGGGCCCCGTCATGCCGAGGTGTCCGGCCCGGGGCCGTCGAGGGTCGGCGGAGCGTTCAGCCCCTCGCTCTGGAACGCCAGGGCGATGCGGGCTCGGAGCTCGCGGCTGACGTCGAACTGCCTGCCGGGCAACGTGCGGGCGACCATCCGGATCTTGACGTGCCCGACGTCGAGGCTCTCGACGCCCATCACGCTCGGCGGATCGAGGAGCTGGAGGCGCAGCGTCGGATCGAGGAAGGCTTCCTTGCCGATCGAGCGCAGGAGATCGCTCACCCGGTTGATGTCGCTCCCGATCGGGACGGGCACGTCGATCACGGCCCGGGCCCAGTCGCGCGACAGGTTGGTGACCTGGCGGATCTCCCCGTTGGGCAGCATCAAGAGCTCACCGTCGACGGTCCGCAGCCGCGTGATGCGCAGCGTCACCTCCTCGACCGTGCCGGAGACGCCGGTCGACGAGCCGGGCGCCGAGATCCGCACCACGTCGCCATAGCCGTACTGCCGTTCCGAGATGATGAAGAACCCCGAGAGCAGATCCTGGACGATGCGTTGGGCGCCGAAGCCGATCGCGACGCCGGCGATGGTGGCCGGAGCGACGAGACTGGTGAGCGGGACGTTGAGCCGCTCGAGCACGAGAAACGCCGTGATCACGTACACGAGCACGATCGCGCTCCACGTGAAGACCTGGGCCAGGGCGTGACGGTGCTTCTCCTGCTCCGAACGCACGATCGCATCGCCCACGTCGGGCCGCTCCCTCGACTCGATGCGCCTCGTGACCCGCTCGCCGAACCAGGAGGCGAACCGTCCGATGAGGATCGACCCGAGGATCAGCATCACGATCTCGAGGCCGCTGCTGCGTGCCCATGTGCTGATCTCGTTCCACGTCACCGTCGCCAGGGTCATCTGCGCCCATTCTGCTCGATCACCGCCGCGATGTCGGGCGGCACCCGTTCGGGCGGGTGTGCTCGTGCGGCCCGTCGGTCGGAACGGGTCGGGGGGGCGGGCCTACATTCGGGGCCCGTGAGCAGATCCGAGGACGAGCCGGCCGTCGACTTCGCCTATCCCGACATCTGGGAGCGCATCGCCGCGGAGGTGCCCGAGCGGGTGGCCATCGTGTGCGGCGATCGAAGGGTCACCTACGGGGAGCTCGACGAGCGGGCGAACCGGCTCGGGAACGTGCTGGCCGAGGCCGGACTTCGTGCGGGCGACAAGGTGGCCATCGAGCTCGTCAACGGGCCCGAGTACCTCGAGACGTTCTTCGCGGCGCTGAAGCTCGGGTGCGTGCCCGTGAACGTGAACTACCGCTACGTCGACACCGAGCTCGTGTACCTCCTCGACAACGCCGAGGCCCGGGCGCTGGTCTTCCACACGGACTTCTCGGCCACCGTCGCCGCGGCCGTCGGCCAGCTCGCCCGTCCCCCGGCCGTGCTGCTGCAGGTCGATCGCGGCCGCCCCGCCGAGACAGCCGCCGAACCGGGCACCGCCGTGGTGCCCGGCGCCCGCGACTACGAGAGCACACTGGACGGGGGTGCCCCGGAGCGCCCGCGCACCGGCCACACGCCCTCGGGTGACGATCTGATCTTCGTGTACACGGGGGGCACCACGGGGATGCCCAAAGCCGTGATGTGGCCCAGCCGTGAGCTGTACCTGTCGCTGTGGCAGTCGGCCCGCCCCGGCAGGACGCCCATCGACCCGCTCGTCTCGGTGCGCGCCGGCAAGCGGGCCGTCACGATGCTGCCGGGCTCGCCGCTCATGCACGGCACGTCGTTGTTCATGTCGATGTCGACGCTGTGTGGGGGTGGGACGGTCGTCCTCGTCGACGCGCCCGGGCTCGTACCCGAGGCCGTCTGGGACGCCGTGGCCCGAGAACGGGTGGGATTGCTGGCGATCGTGGGCGACGCCTTCGCTCGTCCCCTCCTGGCTGCGCTCGACGCCCATCCGGGCCGATGGGACCTGAGCTGTGTCCAGGTGATCATGTCGTCGGGCGTGATGTGGAGCCCGGAGACCAAGCGGGGCATGCTCGATCGGCTCCCGGCGGCGCAGCTGATCGATTCGCTCGGATCGACCGAGGGGATCCTGTCGCGCAGCGTGTCGACCGGTGCCGACACGACCATCGGACGAGCCCGGTTCGCGGTGTCGGCCACGATGCGGGTCCTGGCCGAGGATCTCACGACCGGCGAGCTCAGCGAGGTCGAGCCGGGCAGCGGCGTGGTCGGGCTCCTCGCCGTCGTTGGTCACGTGCCGCTGGGGTACTGGAAGGATCCCGACAAGAGCGCCCGCACGTTCCGGAGCTTCGAGGGTCGCCGGCACTCGATCCCCGGCGACATGGCCACCGTCGAGGCCGACGGCTCGATCACCTTGCTGGGCCGGGGCTCGGCGTGCATCAACACCGGAGGCGAGAAGGTCTACCCCGAGGAGGTGGAGGAGATCGTGAAGTCGCATCCTGCGGTCTTCGACTGCGTGTGCGTCGGCGTACCCGACGAGCGCTGGGGAGAGATGGTCGTGGCTCTCTTCACCGTGCGCGACAGCGCCGTCGAGCCCTCGGCCGAAGAGCTCGACGCCTTCTGCCGACAGCGGATGGCGGGGTACAAGCGGCCCAAGCGGTTCTTTGCGGTGGGCTCACTCGAGCGCTCGCCGGCCGGCAAGGCCGACCACAAGCGGCTGCGGGCCCGGGCCGCCGAGCTCGTTGCCGAATGACGGCGGCCGATTGAAGCGAACCCGTCGCGCACTGGGATGATCGTGCCGCCAATCGACCCTCGCGCGTTGTGCTGGAATGGGTGCTGACGGCGAACAGCCAAGACCGGACGCACAGATGCGAACGATCGAACCGAGGGGTGGTCGGTGCTGATCAACGAACTCCGCAGACCGGTCCCTGGCGCGGTCGCCCGGGCCCTGCTCGGTCACCTTCTCGAGGTCGTGACCCTGGTCGACGCCTCGGGTCGCGTCGCTTGGTCATCGGGTGACGACTCCGGGGCGCTCGGGTATGCGCCCGGCGAGTGGGCCGGGCTCGACCTGTGGAGTCGAATCCACCCCGACGACTTGGGCATGGTCCAAGGGGCCCTCGCGGAGCTGCTGGCGAATCCCGGAGGCACCGTCGGCCGCGAGTTCCGCGTCCGCGCAGCGAACGGGTGTTGGATCGACACCGAGGCCCGAGGCGTCAACCTCCTCGCCGATCCCACCGTGGGCTTCATCGTCCTCGGGACGCGTGACGTCTCCGACCGAACCGGTCGATTCCGAGCGCTGGTCGAGCACCTGAGCGACCATCTGGTCATCGTGGGCCTCGACGGTGTCGTGCAGTACCTCACGCCCGAGCTGGCCCGACTGGCGGGCGCCGCCGTCGGCGTGGTGCCGAGCTGGAACGACCTGATGGCGCTGTGCGTCGCCGATGACCGTCACCGTCTGGCCGCGGCGGCCCGCACGGTGATCGGGTGCTCGCCCGGCGCGACCCGCGACGAGATCGTCCGGGTCGAGGTCGACGGGGTCATGCGCTGGCTCGAGGTTCGCCTCCACAACCAGGTGGGTGTCGTCGGGGTGGACGGCCTCGTCGTGGTCGGCCGTGACGTCACCGAACGGGTGTCGGTTCAGCTGGCGCTCGAGCACCAGGCCCTCCACGACCCGTTGACCGGCCTCCCCAACCGGGCCCTGCTCATCGACCGGATGACCCAGGCCATCGCCGGAACGGCCCGCACACCGGGGTGGGTCGCGGCCTTGTTCGTCGACCTCGACGGGTTCAAGATGGTCAACGACAGCCTCGGTCACGCGGGCGGCGACACCGTGCTCGAACAGGTCGCCCGGCGCCTCGTCACTGCCATCCGCCCGGCCGACACCGTGGCGCGCCTCGGGGGCGACGAGTTCGTGGTCCTGTGCAGCGACCTGGCGACCCTCGACCAGGCCGAGATCGTGGCGGCCCGGGTGGGCGCGGCATTCGAGCGCCCGGTTCCCGTCGCCGGTCGGGGCTCGGTGTCGGTGACCGCCAGCGTGGGCGTCGCCGTCGGTCGCCACGGCATCACGGCCGAGCAACTCCTCCAGGACGCCGACCTGGCGATGTTCGAGGCCAAGCAGCGCGGTCGAGGCCAGCAGGCGCGCTTCGATCCCCAGCTCCGCCAACGGCTCCGAGGGCGGATGGCGCTCGGCTACGAGCTTCGGAGAGCACTCGAACACGACGAGTTGCGGCTGGTGTACCAGCCCGTCGTCGATCTCCACACCGGCGCTGTCGACGGGGCCGAGGCCCTGCTGCGGTGGGAGCACCCCGAGCGCGGTGAGATCAGCCCGGCGCACTTCCTCGTCGCCGCCGTCGACTTCGGCCTGACCGACCTGATCGACGAGTGGGTCGTGCGCCGAGCTGCGATGGAAACCTACGCCTGGCTGTCGGCCCAGGCCAGCCCCCAGGGGCCACGGCGGTGGCGCACCTGGGTCAACGTGTTCCCCCACGAGCTCACCGGACCCCGCCTGCTCGACCATGTCAGCCGGGCCATCGCCGACAGCGGCCTGGGGCCCACCTGCCTGGGCATCGAGATCACCGAGCAGGCCCTGATCCACGATCACGAGGGAGCCGCACGCCGGCTCACCCAGCTCCGCGATCTCGGTGTCTACACCGCGCTCGACGACTTCGGGACGGGCTACTCGTCGCTGGCGTGGTTGCAGCAACTTCCCGTCGACGCGCTGAAGCTCGACCGGAGCTTCGTGTCGCCGCTCGCGTTGGGTCGCCGCCAGTCGGCATCGATCGTCGCCGCCATCGTGACACTGGGCCACGCGCTCGATCTCGACGTCGTCGCCGAGGGCGTCGAGACGCTCGAGCAGCTCGAGGCGGTGAAAGCCCTCGGATGCGATCTTGCGCAGGGCTTCCACCTCGGCCGTCCCGGAGCGCTCGACGCGATCCCCGTCAGCGTGGCGGCATCGGTCGACCTGACCGCGCTGAGCCCATTCAGCCCATTGAGCCCCCTCAGTCCACTCAGCCCCCTGAGCCCACTCAGCCCCGAGGCGTCGGTGACACGCTGAGCCACTCCGCCCAGCCCAGGCCCGTCCCGGCCGGGGTCTCGAACCGGCACAGCGCTCGATCGAGACGAGACGGTGGGGCGGCCGGGTCGTCGGGTCGGCCGAGGACGATGGGGGCCACAGCCACCACGGTGGCGTGGATCGAGATGTCGTCCTCGACCTGGTAGTGCGCCGACACCGGGAGGTCGGCGGCGTCGTGGCGGGTGGCCACGGTGAAGCGCCGGACCGGGTGCGGATCTCCATCGGCGTCGGCCACGTACCCGGAGGCGTACTCGATCCCCGGCTGCAGCGGACGGGCCAACGCCCGGCTCCACTCGTCGCTGCGTTGGAACGCAGCCCAGTGCCAGGGTTGACGCCACCAGTTCCGCGAGCCCCACGAGTGGTCGCGCTCACCCGTACCGTCGATCACGAAGGCCTCGGCGCCCACGATGATCTCGCCGTGCACCCGTCCGGCGTGCTGGTAGTGGCCCCGGGATTGCGCCGCTTTGCCCGCGGCGTGCGGATGCTCGTACGACGGGCCGAACGCCTCCCACTCGAGGTCGACGCCGACCGGGCGTCGATCGCCGAGCTCGCCATCGGGACGCAGCGCATCGTTCGGGCCGTCGAGCACCAACCCGAACGCCTCCATGGCCAGGCTCCAGTGCACCATCGGGGTCTCGCAGGTGAGCTCGCCCCAGAGCCCGTCGGAGCGAACCTCGAGCGACTCGGGGCGACGGGGCAGCGGAACCTGATGGTCGCGCACGACCACCAGTCCCTCGGGCGTGACCAGGTACGCCCACCACCAGGCCACACCCAGGTTCGGGTACAGGGCCAGTCGGACGAACCCTCCGATCCCGTCGTCCTGCGAGAAGTCGACGTACCACGACTCCTCCCACAGGGGATGGGCCGCGGGATCGTGGCGTCGTTCGAGCGTGCGATCGTCGGTCATGACCTCGGAGCCTGCACCCGTGCACCCTCGAGCGCCAGCGAGAACGCCCGCTCCCACCCGGAGGCGGAGACTCCGATGCCGGCGAGGCGAGTGCGGGCGTACACCAGGTGGTCGTCGGCGTCGGGGGCGCCGAGCGTCGCCAGGGCCAGCCCGTGGGCCAGGGACACGAGGGCCTGGTCGAGACGGTCGTCGGTGCCGTCGACGATCGTCTGGGCCTGGCTGAACCGTTCTGCGCACCGGGCGCCGTCGCCGCGAACCGCGGCGAGGAGGCCTTCGACCACGGCCATCCGAGCCCGATCGAGGAACGTGCCGACGCCGAGCACGGCGGCCTCGGCCACGATCTCGTCGACGGCGTCGAGCTGTCCGGCTGCGGTGAGGACGAGCGCCCGGGCGGCCGCCGACGAGGCGCGCACGCTCTCGTTGCCCGTTGACGGGGCCAGCGCCTTGGCCACCTCGGCCTCGAGCGTGACGGCGGCATCGAGCCGACCCGACTGGAGCAGTGCGCACAGCTCGAAGCTGTCGGCCTCCATCCCCGGCTCCCAGAACTGCTCGGGCCCCACGGCTCGCCCCATGGCGATGGCCTCAAGCGCCCGTTCGGGATCGCCGACATGCATCTGCGTGGCCGCCGCGACCAACACGGTGAAGACCCGGAGGTCGGCGAGACCCTCGGCCTCAGCCAGCAGCTCGCCGAGCGCCCGCTGCCCGTCTACCGATCGACCGCACATCGTGAGGGCCCGTACGAGCACCGCCAGGGCCTGGGAGCGACCCCAGCGGTCGTCGATGACGTCGAAGCCTCGGCGGGCGTCCTCGGCCAACGCCACGGCATCCTCGACCTGTCCCCGCCACAGGCTCAGCGAGGCCTTCAGGACGGTCATCATGGCCGCAGCCCATCGATCGCCCGACTCGCGGAGGTGGGGCATGAGCTCCTCGCACAGCTCCTCGGCCTCGTCGAGGCGACCTTGGTAGAAGCGCACCCAGGCCAGCATTCCCAACGCCCACCCGAAGCCGTACCAGTCGCCGATCTCGGTGAAGAGCGCGGCCGACTCGTTGAGCCAGACCTCCGACTCCGACGTGTCGCCCTTGAGGAAACCTAGCCACGCCAGGTTCTGCAGGGCCCAGGCGATGCCCCGGCGATCGACGAGCGCCCGGCTCAACCCCAGCGCTTCCTGGATCGAGCACTCGGCGTCGATCGACCGTCCCGCGAACATCAGCGCCATCCCGCGATTGCGCAGTGCCTCGGCCAGCCCGGCAGGGTCGCCGGTCTCACGCCAGAGCCCGATCGCCTCGTCGAGCAGCGCGAGGGCCTCGTCGGTGTGCAGGTCTCGCCGAGCGAGATCGCCCAGGGCCGTGAGCACAGCGGCCGACGAGCGCGGCTCACCGGACGCCTCGTATCGGGCCCGGGCCTCCTCGAGGTCGACACGAGCTGCCGCCGTCTGGCCCAGGGCCGTGAGCGCCCTGCCCCGGCGCAACAGCAGGCCGGCGCGGTGCGGGCTGTCGGTCTCCATCAGCCGCAGCGCCTGATCGAGGACGGGCAGAGCGGCCACGACGTCGTCGCGTTCGGAGGTGTACGCCGAGGCCCGTCGGAAGGCGTCGATCGCCAGCTCGCGCACGCCCGTGAGCCCCTCGACCCCGCCCAGCTCCCGGACCAGCTCGGCCGCCGTGCCGTAGTGATGAGCCATCGGCAGGATCACGTCGTCGTCGCGGCCCGACGCCGCGGCCAGCTCGGCGAGATGCGCTCCCACACGGGCGTGGCGCCGGGCCCGGTCGGCTTTGGTCAGCGTCTCGTAGGCGACCTCCCGAACGAGATCGGACCGGAAGCGGAACTCGGGCCCGTCGACGACGAGGAGCTCACGCCGAGCCAGCCGATCGAGCACTCCCCTCACATCGAGCTGGCCGCGTCCTCGGCCCAGAGCCACCAGGGCGGCCAGATCGCCGTGGGCGCCGACCACGGCGGCGTCATCGAGCACGTCGCGCTCGGGCCGGCCCAGTCCGTCGATGCGGGCCGTCACCAGTCCCCGGAGGGTCGCGGGCAGGTTCGTGAGTCCACGGGCCGCGGCCACGTCGCCGCGGGCGACGGCCTCGATGAGGCCGGCGTCGTCGAGCAGCGCCACGACCTCCTCGAGGAAGAACGGGTTGCCTCCGGTGCGTTCGAGCATGAGCTCGACGAGCTCGGGGACGGGCTCGCGCCCCAGCAGCCCGGCGAGCAGCGCGGCCACCGCCGGGCGTTCGAGGGGATCGAGCTGGAGCGCGATCACGTTGGCGCGCCCGGGAGTGGGCGTCCACCGCTCCTTCAGACCGGGCCGCGACGTGGCGACGAAGGCGAACGGGGACGAGCCCAGGCGCTCGAACAGACGGTCGAGGAACTCGAGGACGACCTCGTCGGCCCAGTGCAACTCGCACAGCACGATCGTGAGGGGCCACTGGCTGGCCATCGCCTCGTAGAACACCAGCGCGGCCCGGGAAGCCTCGCTGCGCGCCCGACCGGGCTCGAGGTCGGCCAGCGCGGCGTGGTCGCCGACGAGGTACTTGAGCCCGGGGATCAGCGATACGACCGCGGCGTCGTCGGCCGGCTCGCCCAAGGTGGCGACGACGGCCTCTCGCACCTTGCGGTCGACGACATCGGGATCATCGACCACTCCCACACCGCAGGCCTGGCGGATCGTCTCGGCGATGGGCCACCATCCGGTGGCCTCCCCGTAGGGAACGCATCGGCCCACCAGCACCGTCGAGCCATGCTCCAACGCGGCGATCTCGGCCAGCTCCTCGGCGACGCGCTGCTTGCCCAGTCCGGCATCTCCCGTGAGCAACGCCAGCATGGCCCTCCGGTGCCGGAACGACAGCGTGAGTGCGTGCCGGAGAACGTCGAGCTCGGAGTCGCGTCCCACGAGCGGGGCCGCACTGCGCCGAGGGCGATATCCCGGCAGGGCTGTCACCTCGAGGGCCACGAACGTGGCCAGCCGCTCGTCGCGACCTCGCAGCGCCAGCGGGCCCAGCGTCTCGTAACAAATCACCTCACGGGTCGCCGCCTCGGTCGCCTCGCCCACCAGAACCTGTCCGGGACGGGCCATCGACTGAAGGCGGCTGGCGGTGTTCACGACATCGCCCATGGCGGTGTAATCGGCGCCCGCCCGGACCGCTCCCATCAGCACCTCACCGGTGTTGACACCGATGCGGACCTCGATCGGAACCCGCACCTCGGTGGCCAACTCGGCAACCGAGCCCTGCATCTGCAACGCCGCCCGGACCGCCCGTTCGGCGTCGTCCTCATGGGCCACGGGAGCGCCGAACACCGCCAGGATGGCGTCGCCCATGACCTTGTCGACCCGTCCCCCGAAGGTGTGGACGTCGGCTGCGAGACGGTCGAAGCACGCGTCGACGAGGTTCTTGACCGTCTCGGGATCGCGGCCCTCGCTGAACCCGGTGAAGCCCACGATGTCGGCGAACACGACCGAGACCACCCGTCGCTCGTCGCCCCGCACGTCGAGACGACCACCACAGGCTGGGCAGAACCGAGCACCCTCAGGCGCCGGCAACGAGCACGACGGGCACAACACGATGCAACTCTACGCACGACGCCCGCGCCTGGAACGGCCGAAAGGCCCCGACCGTCACCGGGCCCGGCGCGCGAGTCGCCCAATGACGGGCGTCGTGACCCGTGAGGGCACCATTCGCATCAACACCACGCTCGTGCCCGAGCTCGCGTGGGAGCATCTGCCGATGGCCATGCACCGCCGAGAGCGCGGTTCTCGTGTCGGGTCCCGGCGGGTCCGGTCGATTCGCCAGGCGCGTCGACTCGTCGCGCTCGCCGTGGGGCAGCCGCCGTCCCGTCGGCTCGTGCTCACCCATGCACTCGACGACCTCGCCGACGCGCTGGTCACGCTCTCGTTGGCCGGTTCGCTGTTCTTCAGCCTGTCGCTCGAGGCATCGCGGAGCCGCATCCTCTTGTACCTCATCCTGACCCTGGCGCCGCTGGCCGGCATCGCCCCCGTGTTCGGTGTGGTCGTCGAGCGCACGCGAGCCGGCTACCGCACGATCATCGTGGCCTCCCACATCACCCGGGCGGCCTTGGCCCTGACGCT
Organism: Actinomycetes bacterium; assembly: GCA_031362415.1. Taxonomy (GTDB): domain Bacteria; phylum Actinomycetota; class Acidimicrobiia; order IMCC26256; family VFJJ01; genus VFJJ01. Next base: position 19,465 of record JANLSK010000093.1, read on the forward strand.
CGTCGGCTCCCTTCGGTCGTTGGCGTTCTACCCCCTCACGTTCGGGATCCTGTTGAGCCGCAAGGGGTATTCGATCGCCAAGACCGCGATCGTCGGCCAACTCGTCGGCGATGCGGACGATCTGGTGCGAACCAATGCCCGCCTGTCGCGCGTCGGCACGATCGGAGGCGCCGTCGGATTCGCGATCGGAGGATCACTGCTCGCCGCCGGCGATGCCCGTTCGCTCCTCCTCGTGGCCGGTGCGGTCTACATCGGCGCGGCCCTGTGCGCGTTGCGGGTTCCCGTGCTCGACACCCGCCCGGAGCTCAATGCCGTGGCCGCGCAGGCCGAGACGCCGATCGCCCCCGCGGTTCGCATGGCGACGAGCGCCGCCGCCGTCACCAAAGCGGCGGTCGGAGCGATCACCTTCCTGCTGGCCTTCGCTCTCAAGCGGGAGGGCGCCGACAAGTGGGTGTTCGCTGCGGCCATCGTCGCCGGTGGCGTCGGCGGCTTCCTCGGGACCTTTCTCGCCCCGATCCTCCATCGCGTGCTCAGCGAGGACCGCATGATCGTGCTGGCCCTCACCGTCCCCGGCATCGTGACCACGCTGGGGGTCCTCACGTCCGGTCCGTTCGCCACCATCGCCATGGCCACCACGGTCGGCGTGGGTGCCAGCGTCGCGTCGCGAGCCGTCGAGTCGCTCTACGGGCGCAGCGTCTCCACCCTGGCTCGTGGGCGCATCGTTGCTCGGAGCGAGCTCCAGTTCCAGACTGCTCAGATCATCGGTGCCGCCTTCCCGGTGATCGCCGCGCCCGGTACCCGGGTCGGATTCGCCGTGGTCGCCGGCGTCTTGCTGGTCGGTGGCTTCGCCTACGGAGCCCGGGTGCGGGTCTCGTTCCGGGTCGAGGCGGGACGGGCGCTGCTCGGCGATCCCGGCCCGGCCCGGCATCTGGCGTTGCCCTGGGCGCTCATGGGCGAAGCCGATCGACTGGCCGGCATGGGCGCCGATCGCATGGCCGTCGTGGTGGCGGCCAGCGCCGTTCGCGTGCTCGAAGAACGCGGTCAGCTGCGCTCTGGGAGCCCGACCGCCTCGAACTGGGCGCGACACGAGGTCGAGGTTCAGGCGGTGATTCGAGCCGACACGATGCCGGATCGGGCGCTGACCCTCGCTCTGCTCGGCGCCGCACGCAAGACGATCGAGTCGATCCTCACCGGCGTGCAGCAAGGCGTTCACGGCGAGCAGCCTGAGGCCCCTGAGATTTCGGGATAGCCGGGTTCGGTTGGGCTTCGTTGGGCTTCGTTGGGGTTGGTTGGTCGCTCAGTCGGTCCGATGGTTCGCAGGGACGAGGGTGACCGGGTTCAGCCGCCCTCGGTCTCCGGGCGCCCGACGACGCTCCATTCGGCGCCGTTCGCTTGCAGCTCGAAGCGGATCGACTCGAACGCCACGTCACCGCCGACGTAGCGGTCGACATCGAGCGTCACCTCAGACCCCTCCTCGACCACGGGGTCGAAGCGCAGCAGGAGCCCGTCGTCACGCACGACCGTCCGACCGTCGATCTCGGTGAGGGCCTCGGTGCGCTCGTCGATGAACCGGACGGAAGCGACGTCGTCGACCGCCCCGATGAGCGCGGCTTCGACTTTCACCCCGATGCCCGCGCCTTGACCGCGTGCCTCCACGAACACCACGTGCGGGTCGGCTCCCTCAGGCACAGGACCAACCAGCCAGCGCACCACCGCCTCGTAGACGGCGCCGGCCCGGGCCTCGGCGTCGTTCGCCTCATCGAGGGAGCAGCCCCCCACCACACCAGCGATACCGGCCACACCGATCACTCCGACGAGCAGGCACCAGCGCGCGAGTCGATCGACCATCGAGCCGCACCCTACCGGCTGGTGACGCAGCCGACCCAGAACACGCATCGCCTACCGTGGACAGCGCAGTCGGGGACGGCTTGGCCCGAAGCGACAACGGGAGCCGACGAGCGTGCCATCGGAGAAGGGTGCCACCGTGCGGGGCGACGATGATCGAGATCCACGAGACCGGTCGGTCCAACGTGAGGCTCGAACCGGCCTGAAGGGGTTGGGCTCGAGTGGTCCCGTGACGTTTCTCTCCCGCGAGTGGCTGGCAGCCCTGCAGAGTGCGGCCAACGAGGACCCCGGTGTCGGTACCGCCCTGGCCGTTCCGAGGCCGGCCGACCGAGCCGCCGATACCGGCGTTGCCGGGCGCGGGGGCGCCGGTGCTTCCTTCGTGCTTCGTCAATCGATCACCGGATGCCCACCTGACGACCGTTTGGTGGAATACCAGATCGAGCTGACCGGCGAGGGCGCAACGGTCGGCGCAATCGATCGGGCACGTGGGGCCGACGTGACCTTCCGGCTCGACCATGGCGCGGCCTGGGCGGTGTTCAGCGGCGAGGCCAACGCCCAAACGTTGCTCATCGAAGGCCGGCTCACGGTCGAGGGCGATGTCGGGGCCCTGGGTCGGAGGTCGGCCGTGTTCAGCGCGCTCGGCGACGCGTTCGCCAACGTGCGCACGGTCACCGAGCGATGAGCGAGCGGACCACCGTGGAGGTCGACGGGCTCCCGCTGCATGCCGAGGAGTGGATTCCCGGCGCTGGTGTGGCGACAGGGTCGGCGCCGATCGTGCTGGTCCACGGTCTGGGCGCGTCGACCGTCACCTGGCGCCTGGCGGGCCCGGAGCTGGCCGAGCGCCTCGGTCGCCGGGTGTTGGCCATCGACCTACCCGGGTTCGGTCTCAGTCGGGCCCTGGGTCGCACGTCGGCCTTCGACGCCAACACCGACCTCTTGGCCGGTCTGCTCGCCGACCTCGGGCCGTGCGCACTGATCGGCAACTCGATGGGGGCCTGCCTTGGGGTGCGGTTGGCGGCACGGATCCCGGAGCTGGTGACCTCGCTCGTGCTCGTGAACGCGGCCTACCCGTACGAGTCGGGGCGGTCGCGGCTCGGTCCGGTGGGCGATCGCGTGCACCGGGGCCTCTTCGCCGCATTCATGGGCCCGGCGCTGATACCTCGGTACGGGGCGACGGCCGTCGCGTTGCGGGCCCGTCGGCGCGGACCCGAGCGCATCGTCGACGCCGGGATACGCAATACCTTCGCCGACCCGTCCCGGGTCGACCCCATGGTGCGCTCGGCCCTGGTCGACGGCACGCGAGAACGACTCACCTGGCCGGAAGCGTCTGGGGCGTATGCCGATGCGGCCCGAACCCTGTTCCACTACCTCACCCGTCCCGATGGTTCCGGGATGATCGCCGACCTGAACGATGTCCGCTGCCCCACGCTGGTCCTGCACGGTCGACGCGACCGGTTGGTCCGCCACCACTGGGCCCGAGCGCACACCCAGCACCGACCCGGCTTCACGTTCGTGCTGCACGAGACCGGGGCGCACGTTCCGCAACTCGAGCATCCGCCGTGGTTCCTCGACACCGTGACCCGATGGCTCAGCACCGACGGGCGCCCCGAGACCCTGAGACCCTGAGTCGTCGACGTGCGGGGACCGTCGGAGCTGGTGGATCTCTCTCAGGCTGCTTCGAGCAGCACGGGTGAGGTGATCGGGGTCGAGCTCGTGGCCGGGGCGATTGCGCTGTGGACCGTGACGGTCTGGCCCGAGATGGTCGTCACGTAGTTGATGGCCGAGAGGAGCCCGTTCGACACGGTGATCTCGACCGTGAGCGGATCGCCGTCGGACAGGCCCAGCGCAGCCGGCGGATACGACGCGGTGAGGACCGCTCCGTTGACCCCCAGGCTCGAGATCGTCCCCACGCTGAGCGGAGCGCCGAGACCGGCCAGCGGACCGGTGCTGCTGGCCCCGACGACCGGCTCGGTGAGCACGCTCCAGTCCTCACCGATGGAACGTACGAAGCGCCCGTCGGCCGAGGACACGTATTCGAGCGATCCGGCCGTGCTGTCGATCGTGGCCGCCACCGCCTGGCCGACGGCCCGTCCACCGATCCGGGTCGCTTCCACCCCGTCGACGGCGACCACGGTCGTGAAGTCGTAGGAGACCGACGTGGAGGCCAGGCTCTGGGCGAGGAGCTGGTTGGGATCGATGATGGTCACCGTCGTGGCTGTGGGCGCGGGCGCGGCGGCGCTCCCGGTCACGCCGGCCCCGGCGGCCGCCGCGGCACCGTCGGTGCCCGGCTGGGCCTTGGCGGCGCCCGAGCCGTCCGAGCACCCGCTCATCCCGCTCACCATGAGCACGAGGGCCAGCCCCGAGAGGGCCCGTGTGGTTCGGTGCACGCGAGGTCGGGTGCTGTGCTCGTTCTTCGGCTTCGGGTTCATCATGCGCTCCCAGCGGTGTGATGGTGATCGCGGGTGGGCCGGCCGAGGGAGAGGGCGGCCCCCGGGGGGGGTTAAACGGGG
>JANLSK010000125.1:0-24718 GCA_031362415.1 Actinomycetes bacterium
GCTACGTCTCGGCCGACGGCTTCGCCGACATGCGCCAGCTCAGCCCCGACGAGCTTCCGGCGTCTCTGCGCTAGTGCTCGCCGGCGCCGACTGCCGTCGCCGGCGGTCGGCGGTCGGCGGTCGGCGGCCACCTCTGGTGCAACACCTGTCGCTCAGCCGGAATGGTTGCGGTTGAGCGACAGGTGCTCGCAGGTTTCGGACCCTCAGCCCCCGGCCCTCAGACGGTGACGGGCGCCGGGACGGGGATGCGGTAGAGCGCGCTGGCGTTGTCCTGGAGGATCTTGCGGCACACCTCGGGAGCCACATCGGCCAGCACGGTGTTCAGATGCTCGCTGCTGTTCGGGTACAGGCACGTCGGGTGCGGGAAGTCGGTCTCGAAGAGCACGTTGTCGGCGCCCACGGCGTCGATGAGCCGCGACGGCGCCAGGGTCTCGAACCAGAAGCACCCGAACACCTGTCGGCGGAAGTACTCAGACGGCATCATGGAGAGGTAGTCCATCGAGCCCGGGGCCGTCTCGCGCAACTGATGGTCGAGCGACTCGAGAACGAAGGGAATCCAGCCGATCCCGCTCTCGACGCTCACGAACTTCAACCTGGGGAAGCGTTCGAGCACACCCGAGAAGATCAGGTTGGCGAGCACCCGGGCGTTGGTGAGGTACATCATCGCCGAGCCGATCGCCAGCTTCTGATCGTCGCCCATCGACGGCCACGGCGAGTTTCCGAACCACGACATCGTGGTCTCGGATGCCCCGATGTGGAAGTTGACGGGGAGGCCCAACTCGGTGCAGGTCTCCCAGAGGGCGTCCCAATCGCGCATCCCGAGATCGGGTAGGCCCCGGTTCTGCGGATCGGTACACGTGACGACGCCTCGGAGCCCCAGCGCGTGAGCCCGGCGGGCCTCGGACACCGACGCCTCGATGTCCCACCAGGGCAGCAACGCCATGGGGTACAGGCGCCCGCCCGAGGCTTCTTGGATCTCGGCCATGGCATCGTTGTAGATCGTGGCGCACATGCGCTTGAGCTCGGGATCGGCCAGATCGCCGAACTTCTGGCTGCCGAACCCGGCCACGTTCGGATAGAGGATCTGGGCGAAGATCCCCACCTCGTCCATCACCTTCACCCGCTCGACCATGTCGTACGCAGCCGGGTGGACGTCGTCGATCGACCAACCGATAAAGGCCGAGCCGGGCGACTTCACGTTGTCGCGATCGATGACCCCCGAGGCCGAAGCGCGACCCAGCACCGTGCCGTCGACGGTCCAGCTGGCGAACCCGTTCACGTCGCGCACCTGCGGCACCCGGTCCTGCCAACCAGCAGGCGCTCGGGACGTCCACAGATCGTGCGGCTCGGTGAGATGCGTGTCGACGTCGATGACGTGAAGCCCCCGGAGGATGTCGCTCATGCCACAATCCCAGCACATGTCGGATGCCCATCACACGCCGGAAGCCCATCACACGCCGGAAGCCCTGTATCGCCAGCATCTCACCGACGCCGATCTGGCGTTGCTCGGACCGGGGCCTCTGCTGGCGTCGCTGGCGTCGCCCGAGGCCGAGGCGGCCGTCTTCGGGGAGATGCCAGGCCAGGAGTCGATCGCCTTCCTCTCGCCGTTCCTGGCCTTCGCCGTGGCGGTGCACCGGACGGCGGCTGCGCTCGACGAGGCGACCTTCGTGCGCGAATGGACCGGTCCTCGCCAGCGCCTCCCGGTGTTCGGGGTGTCGTCGTTGTGCGACCTTGTGGCCGATCCACTGCGGCGCTTCTTGCTCGTGGAGTTGCTCGCTTCGTACACGCATGTGGCGTCGGGCGTCACCTGGGTCCACACCGATCGGGGCTGGCGCAAGCGCCGCTTCAGCGAGCTCGACCCCGTGGCCCTGGCCGGGCTGCTCGAGGCCGTCCCGCCCGCCGAGCGGGGTGGCGTGTTCAGACGACTGGGCGATCTGGCGTTGTTCCTCACGGGGGTGTTCCCCGATCGCACTGCGCTGCACGGACTCGATCCGATCAGCGTGGGGCGGCTGTCACGCGTGTCACGGATGCCCGACGCGGCGCCCGAGGACCAACCCGATGCCGTGGTGCTCCTGGAGGGACTGGGCGCGCGCTGGTACCAGCTCGCGGCGAAGGCCGTCCCCCAACCCCACACGGGGACGGTCGCCGCGGTGGCGCACGTGGCCGAGCACTTCGCCGACGCCCGGCGGATCCTCAACGTGGTGACCGACCGCTACCTGTTCCCGCTCCGGCAGCGCTGGTTCGGCGGCAGGTGACGCTCTAGCGTGCGCCGACCGAGCCCCGGCTTTCCTGACGGGGTGCGCTGCGACCGGGAGAGAACTCACGATGGCCACCTTCACCCACGACCTCCCCGACGGCATGTTCGAGTGGGTTGCTCGCGCAGGCGGCGGCGAGATCACCCAGCTCTACCGCCACGTGGCCCGTCGAGAGGCTTGGGTGGTCGACGTGACCCGGCCCGACGGGTCGGTGTGCGAGGGCTTCTTGCGCCTCGAACGGGAGCGTGTGCCGGGCAACCCGTGGTCGCTGGCCAAGGAGACCCAGATCATCAGGGCCCTTCGGGAGACGGCCGTGCCCGTTCCCGACGTGTACGGCGAGAACGACGATCTGGCCTGCACGCTGTTCGAGCGGGTTCCCGGTCGGTCTGATCTCGACAAGATCGACGACGCGGCTCAGCAGCGCAAGGTCATGGAGCACTTCATGGAGGTCGTGGCCGAGATGCACACGCTCGACCTCGACTCGATCCCTTTGCCGCCCATGCCCCGGCCCACCACCGCGGCCGAGTGCGCGTTCGGCGAGCTCGACCTGCTGCTCGCCCAATGGGGCGAGTTCGTGGCCGCGTACCGCTCCCAGGAGCCGCTGCTCGGGTACTGCCTCGACTGGCTCCGGCGCTTCCAGCCCCAGCAGATCGCCCGGGTCTCGCTCGTGCAGGGCGACACCGGGCCCGTCAACTTCATGTTCACCGGCGACCGGGTCACGTCGGTCATCGACTGGGAGTGGGGCCATCTCGGCGATCCCATGGAAGACCTGGGCAATATCTGCGTTCGCGAATTCTGGAACCCGTCGGGCGGTCTTCGGGGGCTGTTTCCCTTGTACGAGAAGGCTTCGGGGATCCCGGTGTCGTTCGATGCCGCTCGTTACTACCGGGTGCAGCAGAACGTGCGAGGCATGATCCCCATCCACTACGTGACCCAGAACGCCCATCCCCGCGAGTCGATCGCCTGGTATCTCGCCTACCGCTACGTGGGCGACCGGGCGTCTGCTGAGTCGATGGCCGAGTCGATGGGCATCGCTGTCGAACGGCCCGAGATGCCAGCCGCCGACTCGGGTGAGGCCGATGTCCTGGCCGAGGCCGCTCGCTATGCGCTCGACCACGATGTGGCGCCGGCGATCGGCGACGCCTTCGCTCGGGCCCGTGCCGGCGACGTGGGGATCCTCGTGGCCTGCATCGACCGTCGCCGCCGCTACGGCGCAGCGATCGAAGCCATCGAGTGCGATGAGATGGGCGCCGTGCTCGGGGCCCGGCCCACCTCCGCGGCCGCTGGATTCGCGGCGCTCGACGCGGGGATCACGGCCCGGACCCTGCCCGACGAGACGCTGCTGCCCTACCTGACCCGTCGGGCGTACCGGCTCGAATGGCTCCACGCCCCGGCGTGCGCGCTCTATCCCGACCGGAGCTGGTCGCCCCTCGAATAGCGGTCCCCCTGGAAGACAGGTGCCCGCAGCTCACCAGCTGGTCGTGCCGGTCACCAGCTGGTCGTTCCGGTCACCAGCTGGTGTGGAGAGGACGGCCTTCGGCGTAGCCGGCGGCCGACTGCACGCCGACCACGGCCCCGGCGTGGAGGTCGGGGAGCGAGCGGGCGCCGGTGTAGGTGCAGGCCGACCTCACGCCGGCGACGATCTGGTCGAGCAGGTCCTCGACGCCGGGGCTGTCGGGGTCGAGGTACATCCGGGCCGTCGAGATGCCCTCCTCGAAGAGCGCCTTGCGGGCCCGCTCCAGGGGATCATGGCCCGTGGTGCGGTTGAGCACGGCCCGTTCCGAGGCCATCCCGAACGACTCCTTGTACATGAGCCCATTGGAATCGTGGTGGAGATCACCCGGCGACTCGTGCGTGCCTGCGAACCACGAGCCGATCATCACGTTGCTGGCGCCGGCGGCCAAAGCCAGGGCCACGTCACGGGGATGACGCACGCCGCCGTCGGCCCACACGTGCTTGCCGGCCTCGCGGGCGGCCGCCGCGCATTCCATGACGGCCGAGAACTGTGGACGACCGACGCCGGTCATCATGCGGGTGGTGCACATGGCGCCGGGCCCCACCCCGACCTTCACGATGTCGGCTCCGGCGCCGATGAGGTCGTGGACGCCGTCGGCGGTGACCACGTTGCCGGCCACCACGGGGATGGCCGGTTGGAGGTCGCGTACCTTCTTCAGGGCGTGCAGCATCTGGATCTGATGGCCATGCGCGGTGTCGATCACGAGCACGTCGACGCCGATTTCGAGCAGCGCCTGGGCCTTGCCGACGACGTCGCCGTTGATGCCGATGGCCGCCCCGATGCGGAGGCACCCCGAAGCGTCGAGGGCGGGCGTGTACAGGGTCGAGCGCAGGGCGCCCATCCGGGTGAGGATGCCGACGAGCCGACCGTCGCCGTCGACCACAGGAGCAAGGCGGCGGCGGGCGTCGTGCAGCGTGAGGAACGCCTCCGACGGGGCGACTCCCGCCGCCAGGGCCGTGATCTCGGTGGACATCACGTGGCTGATGGGTGTGAACCGATCGGTGCCCGTGCAGTCGGCCTCGGTGACCACACCGACGGGACGGCCGTCTTCGACGATGATCACCGCACCGTGGGAACGCTTGGGCACAAGACTGAGCGCGTCGCCGACCGTGTCGCGCAGGCCCAGGGTGACCGCGGTGTCGTAGACGGGATGACGGTGCTTGACCCAGTCGACGACATCGGCGACGACCTCGACGGGCACGTCCTGCGGGAGGATGGCGATACCGCCGCGACGGGCGACGGTCTCGGCCATGCGGCGACCCGAGACCGCGGTCATGTTGGCGACCACGACCGGGATGGTGGTTCCGACCCCGTCGACGGTGGCGAGATCGACGTCGAGACGCGAGGTGATCGCCGACGGGTTCGGGACCATGAACACGTCGTCGTAGGTGAGCTCGAAGCCGGAGTTGGTGCCCTGGAGGAATCGCACCGGCCCAGGGTAGGACGTTTGACGCTCGGGGCCTCCCCTGGGAGGCTCCCGCGATGACTGGTCGCCTCGTCTTCACCGATGCCGTGCTTCTCGATGGTGTGCATCCGGCGACGCCGCAGAGCACCGTGGTGGTCGAGGGCAACTGGATCACGGGGGTCACCGGCGCTGCTCTCACCGGCGGGGCTCCCACTGGCGGGACTCGCGCTGACGGGGCTCGTCCCGATGACGTCGTCGTCGACCTGGCGGGCCGCACGTTGATGCCGGGGATGGTGAGCGGCCATTTCCACACGACGTACCACAACGTGGGCGGCGAGTCGCTCCCGTTTGGTCTGGAGCGGCCCCCCGCCTACCAGGCGTTGCGGGCCCTGGCCAACGCCCAGCTGGCACTGGCTCGGGGCTTCACCTCGGTGGTGGGCGCGAGCGCGGCGTTCGACGTCGACGCCTCACTCGCCGCGGCAATTCGCGACGGTGTCGTCGAAGGGCCCCGTGTGGTGCCGGCATCGCGCGACCTCATCACCACCGCCGACGGCAACGACACCGTTCCGTGGTGGTACGAGTCGAGCGCCATGGGTGTGGTGCGCATGTGCGACGGTCCCGACGAGTTCCGCAAGGCGGTCCGCGACGAGATCAAGCGCGGCGCCCAGATCATCAAGGTGTACGTGACCGGCGGCCATGGCGTCACCGTCCCCAAGCACACCGTGGCCCTCGCCTCCGACGAGCTGCAGGCCGTCGTCGAAGCGGCTCACGGCAAGGGCCGGCGGGTCAGGGCCCATGTGGCCCATAGGGATGCGATCCTCGAGTGCGTGCGCCTCGGGGTCGACATCATCGACCACGGCGACGGCCTCGACGAGGCGTGCATCGACGCCATGGCCACTGCGGGAACGTTCCTGCTGCCCAGCCTGTACCTGCCGCTCAAGATCCTCGAGCTCATGGGCGACGCACCCGGTGAGGGCACCATGGGTTTCACCACCGAGACCGGCCACGACTTCGCGGCCATGTGCGCGATGCTCCCCAAGGCCGTCGACGGCGGCGTGCGCATCGCGATCGGCGACGACTTCGGCTCGTCGATCACCCCTCACGGCACCTACGCCGAGGAGCTTGCCGTGTACACCAGCCATGCCGGCATCCCGGCGCTCGAGGTGCTGCGCTGGGCCACCCAGGTCGGCGGTCAGCTCACCGGCTGGGGTGACGAGCTGGGGACGATCGCCCCCGGCATGCTGGCCGATCTCGTGATCGTCGACGGCGACCCGTCCGATGATGTCACGATCCTGGCCGACCCCGCCCGGATCGTGGCGGTCGTGAAGGACGGTCGCCTGGTGTCGGGGGCGTTCCCAGCGCCGCCGACGTCGGCCGGGACGTGAAACGCGAGACCCAGATTCTGGTCGTCGTCTCGGCGGCCTCGGGGATGAGCGCCTTCGACCTTACCCTCATGTTCGTGGCCTATCCCGAGATCAGGGCCAGCTTCCCCGACGTGCCCAACGCCCAACTCTCGTGGGTGCTCACCTCGTTCACGATCGTCGCCGCCGCGCTGCTGATCCCCGCCGGTCGCTTGGCCGACCGTATCGGGCGCCGAAGGGTCTTCCTCGTCTCGATCACCTTGTTCAGCATCGGATCGCTCCTCGTTGCGATGTCGCCGACTGTTCCCCTGTTGATCGCCGCTCGGGTCGTGCAGGCCTGCGGTGGGGCCATGCTCACGCCGTCGGCATTGGCGATCATCATGGGCAGCCTGCCGCCTGAACGCCGGGCCACCGCCGTGGGCGTGTGGGCGGTGGTCACGAGTGCGGTGGCCTCAGCGGCGCCGACGCTCGGAGCACTCGTCATCTCCGCCGGATCGTGGCGCTGGGCCTTCGCCCTGATCACCCCGGTGGGGCTGGTGTGCTTCGTGCTCGGCCGTCGACTCCTCGAACCGTCGCCCGTCGGAACCGACGCCCGCATCCCCGATCCCTTGGGAGCGTTGCTCATCATGGCCGGCGTGGCCACGCTGGCCTTGGCCATCGTCCAGTCGAACGACTGGGGCTGGACGGGCAACCGCACGATCGGGGCGTTCGCGTCGTCGGCCGCCTTGCTGGCAGTGCTCGTGTGGCGTTGCACCCGCCATCCCACACCCGTCATCGACCTCTCGGTGTTTCGGGCGCCGCTGTTCCGGGCCGACGCCCTGGCCGCGGCGGCCGTCGGCGTCGCCTACTGGGGGGCGTTCTACGTGTTCGTGCAGTTCCTCACCAAAGGCTGGGGTTACTCGATCGCCCGGGCCGGGCTGCTCCTCACCCCCATGACCCTGGCGTCGACCGTCGTCGGCATCCCGGCCGGTCGTCTCATGGACCGCTACGGCCATCGGGCGCTCATGGTTCCCGCCGGGCTGGCGTTCTCGGGAGCGCTCTTGTGGCTGCGGGCCTCCGCCGGCGACGATCGCGACCTCGGGCTCTGGTTCGGCGTGGCCCTCCTCGTGGGCGCTGCCAACGCCGTGCTCTTCCCGGGCGTCAACAGCGCAGCGGCCCGCACGGCGCCCATCGAGAAGCTGGGCCTCACCGCCGGGGTGATCCAGACGGTCATCCGCATCGGGGGAACCGCGGGCGCTGCGCTGGGCGTGGCCCTCCTGGGCGACGTGGTTCCGGGCAGCCCGGTGGCGGAGTTCCGCTCGGCCACGCTCGCGGTCGCCGTCGCCGGGTTGGTTGCCACCGCGGCGGCGATCCCCCTGGCGACCGGCCCGCAGCGCCGTGTCGGGCGGCGCTCGCAGCGCTCGCTCAGCGGGGGAACTCGGCCCCGTTCACCAGCAGCATCTGATCGCTGATCATCGGCGAACGATCGGAGAGGAAAGAAGCTCACGGCGTCGGCCACGTCGTCATCACGGGGGATCTCCTTGAGCGAGAAGTTGCTCTCGATGTCACCCTTGTCCCACCTCGACCGGCACGCCCCGCGCCTCGGCCGACATCGTCACCTAGCCCTCCACGGCCGGCCCCAACATCCACGTGGCCAGGACCGTGTTCACCCGGATCTTGAACGGACCCAGCTCCATGGCCAAGCTGGGCACGGCCGCCAACATGGCCACCCGGTCGAGTGCAGCCATGTTCACGTGCCCGTCGATGCCGCCGAAGCGCTCGACCCCCAGGGCCACCAGGGCTTCCGGGTCGCCGTCGACGGTGATGTCGAGGTGCGGGGTCAGGCCCGATGGGGCTGGGCCAGGCGCTGGAGCTTGGTTGCGATGTCGTGGAAGGGCAGCGGAGAGGCGGCGACGGTCATGACGAGCCGGTAGACGTCGTCGTTGGGAGCCGGGGTGATGGTGACGCCGTTGATCTCGAGGAAGACGGCGGTGGCGAGCCATCCGAGGCGCAAGTTGTCGTCGACAAGGGCGTGGTTGCCGACGACGGACTCGAGGAGCGCGGCGGCCTTGGTCCAGATGTCGGGGTACGCGTCTGCTCCGAGCACGGTGGTCTGTGGACGGGCGACAGCCGAGCCGAGAAGGCCGATGTCGCGGATCGGGGGCGGATCGCCGAGCAGGATTCGGGCGAGGTCGATGAGGTCGTCGAGGTCGAGATACTCGATCGGACCGGTCACTGACCGAGTCTGTCGAGGGCATCGGCGTGCGCGGTGATGACCCGGTGGGCGGCATCGGACACCCGATCGCGATGGCGACCTCGGGCGACGAACTCCCGCACGGCGCGGCGAGCCGCCTCCTGCATCGAGATCCCTTCCGCGGCCGCTCGATCTCGCAGTGCCGCCTGCTCGTCCTCGGCGAGGCGCAGCGTCATGGCCATGGAATCATGGTATCAGTCCGGTATCACGCGAAGATCGCCAGATCGGGTCTCGAACAACAACACTCCGGAGCCCGACCTGATACCCGGTCGAGCGGGACGAAGCTCAGAAGGTCAGGACGCCCCGGGCGAGCTTGCCGTGGTGCATGTCGTCGACGACGATGTGGAAGTCCTCCATGGGGTAGGTCTTCGAGACCATGGAGTCGAGGTCGAAGAGGCCCTGGCGGTAGAGCTGCACGATCATCGGGATGTCGTGCTGGGGGCGCACGCCGCCGGCGCGGGAGCCGATGAGGCCCCGGTCGACCTGGTTGAGATGGGTGATGGGAACGGACACGGTGACGCCGGGGGCGGGCTGGCCCACCGAGACGCAGATCCCGCCCCAGTCGAGCACCTCGATCGCGGCGCCCAGCACCGCCGGATGGCCCACGCACTCGAACGACCAGTCGACGCCGCCGGCGCCGAACGGGCCCCGCACCATCTCGGCGCTGTGGGGGAAGAGCTCGCGAATGGCCTCGGCGCTGTCGACCTCGGAGGCATTGACGAAGTCGGTGGCGCCCATCTTCAACGCCAGCTCGGCCTTGCTGGCCAAGGCGTCGACGGCCACGATGCGCGACGCGGCCTTGATGCGCAGCGCCTGGATGACCGAGAGGCCCACGCCGCCGGCGCCGAAGACCGCCGCGGTCTGGCCCGGTTGCACGTTGGCCCGGTTGAACACCGAGCCCAGACCGGTGACGACACCGCAGGCGATGAGGCAGGCCGAGGTGAGCGGCACGTCCTTGGGGATCTTGACGGCCTGGATCTCCTTGATCAGCGTGACCTCGGCGAACGACGACGTGGCCGCGAAGTTGCCGGCCTTCACGCCGCCCACCGTGAACGGTTCGTGGCGGTTGGCGAGCGTCGAGCGGCACCACGAGGTCTTGCCGATGCCGCACCACCGGCACTTGCCGCACGACGAGATGGTGGCCACCACCACGTGGTCGCCCTTCTTCACCTGGGTGACCTCTGAGCCGACGTCTTCCACGACGCCCGCGCCTTCGTGGCCCATCAGGAATGGCGTCGGCCAGGGGATGGTGCCGTCGAGGCAACTGATGTCGCTGTGGCACACGCCGGCTGCGGCGATGCGTACGAGCACCTCCGAGGGACCGGGCCCGCGCACCTCGACGTCGTTGCGGATCTCGGCCGCTTCTCCGGTGTAGACGATCCCGCGCATGGTGTGCTCCCCGATGGCTCGTGCAATGGCTGAGCGCCGGGCGATCAGGCCCGCCGCGAAACGTCGATGTTCTATCGCAGCCGGGTCGGCTGCGTGTGGTGCTCGCAGCTGCTACGGATCCCGACCAAGTGTGAGTACCGCCCCGTATACCCCGGACAAGTCACTCTTGGTCGAGGTTTGGTCGAGGGTTGGTCAGGACGGCCACTCGATGGTGTCGGCGATCTCGGCCACGGTCACCCCGAGCAGCGGGCTGCGGTCCGTCTCGACGTACGACTCGGCGTCGACCCGGACGAACCAACGGAGCCGGGCCTCGGTGGGCTCCGCGGTGACGATCTCCTCGACGCCGTGCGCGGCGTAGAACCCGAACTTGTTCCACGTCTCGTCGTGCGGCGACACGACCTCGACCACCATCGCCGCGGTCGCCACGTACAACGTCGACGGCACGCCCCGGTGGTACCCGGCGTCAGGAACGCGGTAGTTGTCGGGCTCGCCGAGGTTGAACTCGCCGGTACCGAGAAGCCCGACGCACTCCGCCGCGTCCGCGAGCGCAAGTGCCAAGCAGTTCTGCACATATCCATGCCACGGATGCGCTGCCGGTGCCACGTGATACTCGCCTTCCCACACCTCGTCGTGGCCGTCCTGGCCGAGGGCGCGCCGCCTGGCGAGAAACTCCTCGAGAGGCGGGGGCGGGTCCCCAAGGACGACGGTCTTCACGATGGCGATCCTACCGTCGCGATCAACCCAGTGGAGCGGCGCCGAAGGCAACGTCGAAGCGGTCGCACCAGATGACGACGCTCTGGTAGCGCGTGATGTCGATGTCGGCGGCGATCTCGTAGTTCTGGTCGCCGACGTTGCCCTTCAAGCGACCGAGGTCGACGAAGTCGTCGTCGAACGTGTCTTCGTCGGCTTCGGGGGCCACGGTCGTGAGGTATACCTTGAGATCGGGGCCGTTGTCGGTGTCGAGATCCTCGATGCGCAAGAAGCGCGTGCCGTCGGCGGCGTCGGCGATCATGGCGTGACCGGTGGTGTCGTGGTCCCGGCTGATGAACTCGCCCGACATCACGGCGGTCTCCACCGCCACCCCTACCGGTGCCGCTTCGTTGACCGTGTCGTCGATGAAGGCCTTGTGGGGCTGGAAGTACACCATCACGAACACGAACAGACCGACGAGCACGACGGCGACAGGCACCATCCAGCGAGCGCGCCTCCGCCACCGCGACGACGCAGCCGGGCCGACGCTCGGGGGCGCAGCGAGCGGGTTCGGTGAGGTCGAGGTCATCGGTTGATCGCCTCCTCGGCTGGGCCGACGGGTCGAGTACTCAGATCGGGTCGGAGCCGGCGACGCCTCCGTCGGACACGTGGGCCGTCCAGCGGGTGCCGTCGTGGTAGCGGAGCTGATGGCGGTGCGTGGGATCGGGGTGCCACGCGGGTGGGCTCGTCTGGGAAGGCGGCGCTGTGCCGGGCGGTGCCGTCAACACTGCGCCACCTGGCTGATACGGCGCGTTGGGCCCTGGCGCATACGGCGCGGGGCCGGCTCCGGGAAACCCGCCGGGAGCGCCTAGACCCGGTGCCCCATCGTTCCCCGGGCCCTTCTTCTTGTTGCGCACCACGAGGAACACGATGCCGCCGACCACCAAGATCGCAATGACGATCCCGATGATGAGCCCGACGCTCGAGCCGTCGTCGCCGCCGTCGCCGCCGTCACCCGTTTCGCCGTCGTCGCCACTCTGGGCCGCAGCGTCCGAGCCGTCGTCACCGGATCCGGCGGACTCCACGATCGGTTGTGCTGCCGGGTTTCCCTCGCTCTCGGCCGCGGCGGGATTCGACGACTGGCCCTCACCGCCTCCGGGCTCCGAGCGAGCTTCGAGCGTGCGGTTGGGGTTGTCGAAGTCGATGGTCCACACGGCGGTGTCGTCGGACGGGAGGAAGTCGGCGTTGCTCTCGGCGATGTGGCCGGGCATGGTGATTTCGAGCCGGAACTTGAAGGCCTCGGACAGGTCGCCGAACGCTTCGTCGATGTTCTCGGCGTCCTCGCCGCCGCCGCCCGTCTCTCCGAAGCCCTCTCCCAGGCCGGTGATGGTGTCGCCGGAGAGATCGGCGCTGAAGCGGAACCCGTCGCCCTCGCGCACCAGGGTGATCCCGGTGAGCGTTCCGTCCATCGAACCTGACGTGTCGTCGTCACCAGCCGTGCCCGCTTCGTCGAGACGCTCGGCAAGTTGTTCGGGGCTGTCGAACGACCCCCGGACCCGGAAGCCCTTGAAGTCGCCTTCGTCGATGTTCTCGGCCTCGAAACCCTCTGGGAGCGTGAAGTCGGGGGAGTTGACGTCGAACAGCGTGTCGGGGTTGAGCGTGGTGGTCGTCTCACCCTCGACCTCGAACTGGAACCCGTTGCTGAGCTCGACGATCTGGGTGCGGAATTCCTCGTCGGCCAGGAACACCACCTCGATGGTGCCCGAGCCATCGTCGTTGACGACGATCTTCTCCTCGGTGCGAATCTCGCAGGCGCTCAGACCCAGGGCTACGAGTACCCCAGCGACGGCTCCGATCGATCGCCTCGTCCGTGTCGTGGTCATTTCAGAACCTCGCTCGTCTGTCTGCGCGCCTGCCCGGCAGGTGCAGTCAGACTAGTTCCGTCTGCGACATGGTCGACTTCGTTCGCGCGAAGCTCGGCCGAAAGCGCAGGCCGCTGGCGGGCAGCGGCACCGATCATCCTGGGGGAACCGTGGACGCCACCGGCATCATCTTCGCTGGGCTCGACTGTGATGCCGATTGCATCGAGGCCTGGAACCGTTGGTACGACCTCGAGCACCTGCCGCCGAACATCGCGCTGCCCGGGATCATGACCGGCCGTCGGTACGTTGCTCCGCCGGCGCTGCACGCTGTGCGCATCGTCAACCCCGAGTCGGGCTTCGCTCGCAGCCAGGGCACGTTCGTCACCGTCTACACGCTGTGCGACGATCCCCAGAAGGTCTTCGACGGCATGGTGACCTTGCGCGACAAGCTCGACCCGCCGGGGCGCATGTTCGCTTCGGAGAAGAAGATCGTGCGTGAGGGCGATGTGCTGTCGCTGGCCTGGGTCGATGCCGATCCCGTTCTCAAGGCCGATCCCGAGGACGTGGCCCACATCGGCCACACCGGGCTCGTCGTCGTGGAACGCCGCTGCGCCGCGCCCGTCCGACAGTGGTACCGCAGCGACTGGGCCGCCAAGGCCTTGGCCGTCGACGGGGTTCACGCCATCGTCTCGCACGCCTCGATTAACCGTCCCGGGCTCGATCTCGACCTCATTTTGATCGAAGGCGACCCGGTGAAGGTGACGCTGCGGCTGCGGGCTGCGGTGCCGCACCATCCCGACGCCGACATCGTGCTCGACGCCCCGTTCTCGCTCATCGACACGCTCCGCTATCCCTGGGCCCACGACATCCGCAGCTCGGACCTGCCCCAGACGGTGGCCGGATCCTGACCTGATGGGCCCGTAGGTTGGACGGCGCCCGTCGCCGTGGGTCAGCCTGAAGGTCTCGATTCGCGGTTCGCTCCCTGAACTCCGAGCGTCCGAGACTCCCGAGCACCCGAGCAGTCCCCGATTCCGAGAAACCCGAGGAGCCACGCGCCATGGCCATGTCGATCGCCCGGTTCAACCTGATCCTGCCGGAGAACGATCCGCAGAAGCACTCCGACATGTTCAAGGCCGCGCTCGAGATGGTGTCGTACTGCGACGACAACGGCTTCGCCATGATCACCACCGAGGAGCATCACGGCGCCGAGAACAACTGGATGTCGACGCCGCTGCTGTTCGCCGGCATGGCCTTGGCTCGCACGAAGAACGTGGGCTTGAACATCTCGGCCCTGCTGCTACCACTGCACGATCCGCTGCGGGTCGCCGAGGACATCGCGGTGCTCGACCTGGCCAGCGCGGGACGTCTCACGACCATCCTCGGCATGGGGTACCGGCCCTCGGAGTACGCAGCCCACGGCAAGAGTTGGGCCGAACGGGGAGCGCTCATGGACGAGTGCGTCGACACGCTCCTCAAGGCGTGGACGGGCGAGCCGTTCGAGTACCACGGCTCCACCGTTCGGGTCACGCCGCGGCCCCTCACCCAGCCGCATCCCGTGGTGCTGCTCGGGGGCACGTCGAAGCCGGCGGCTCGGCGAGCAGCGCGGTTCGGGCTGCCCATGTTCCCGGCCGCCAACATGCCCGAGCTCGAGGCGTACTACTACGAGCAGTGCAAGGAGTACGGGACCCAGGGCTTCTTGATGATGCCCGGCGTCGACACGGTGATGCTGTTCGTCGCCGAGGATACCGACAAGGCCTGGGCCGAGATCGGCGATCATCTGTTCCACGAGAGCTGGACCTACCACACCTGGCAGACCTCCGACATCCGCTCGGCAGTGCACTCGCACGCCACCAACGTCGATGAGCTCCGGGCCGAGGGCATCTACCAGATCCTCACCCCCGAGCAGGTGATTGCCCGGGCCAAGGAACAAGGCGCTCTGGCGGCTTTCAACCTGCACCCCCTCTGTGGCGGAATGCCGATCGACACGGCATGGGAGAGCCTGCACCTGTACGTCGAGAAGGTACTGCCGAACATCTGAGCGCCCGTTCACGCGACACTCGGGGCCATGCCAATCGAGATCAGGTCCATCGAGGCACACGAGATCGACGCCTTCATCGAAGCCGACCGGCGGGCGTTCACGCTCGCGCCGCCGGCTCCGGGGAGCGCCGACACCTGGGCCCGGGGTGAACCAGACCGGGTCTTCGCGGCCTTCGCTGGCGCCGAGATCGTCGGAGCGGCCCGCAACTACAGCTTCGAGCTGACGGTCCCCGGCGGGGTGCTGCTGCCGGTCGGGGCCGTGTCGTGGGTCTCGGTTCAGCCCACGCATCGCCGCCAGGGCATCGTGACCGAGCTCATGGCCCGGATCGCTGCCGACTCCCGGGAGCGGGGGGAACCGGTGAGCGTGCTGACCGCGTCGGAGGCCGGCATCTACCGGCGTTTCGGATACGGCCCGGCCACGTGGAGCCAGTCGTTCGAGATCGATCGGGCCTACGGCGCGTTCCACGCCGGCTGGCGCCCCGACGCCGGCGGCGCGACCCGACTCATCGACGAGACGACCGCGACATCGGCCGTCCCCGCCTTCTACGAACGATTTCGGGTGCTCCAACCGGGGATGGTCTCCCGGCCCGATTTCTGGTGGCCCGAGGTCTATTTCGGACACCGCATGAGCGACGGAGCCCGGTTCTGGGCCGTCTACGAGAGCCTCGCCGGACAGGTTGAAGGAATCGTCTGCTACGAGATCACCGGCGCGTTCGAGCGGGGCCTACCGGCCAAGCGCCTGCTCGTGCGCGAGCTGCTCGCGACCACCGATCGGGCTCGCGCCGCCTTGTGGCGACTCGTACTCGACGTCGATCTCGTGGCCACGATTTCCGGTCATGCCGTCGCCGTCGACGATCCGGTGCGCCATCTCCTCACCGACGGACGGCGCCTGCTTGTCAACCAGCACAAGGACGGGCTCTGGACACGACTGCTCGATCCCGGTCGGGCGCTGTCGGCACGCACCTACGGCGCCTCGGGGCGTCTCGTGCTCGCAGTTGCCGCGGCTCCGGCGAGTCGAGACGGGGGCGCCCGGAGCTGGGTGCTCGAGGTCGACACCGATGACGAGGCCGACGGCGTGTCGTGCACCGAAACCAGCGCAGCCCCCGACCTGGTGTTGGAGGAGCATGCGCTCGGTGCGGTCTATCTGGGCGGAACGTCGTTCAGCTCGCTGGCCGCAGCCGGGTTCGTCCACGAGCTGAGCCCGGGAGCACTGGTCGGGGCCGACCGGATGTTTGCCACCTTCCCGGCTCCGGTGATGCTCGGCGCCTTCTGAGCTTGTGACCCATCGAGCACCTGTCGCTCAAGGGTGATTGTGGCGGCTGAGCGACAGGTGCTCGGGGTGGTTGGGGTCGGTGCCTGAGGCCTGCCACACTGCTCGGCCTATGACGCTGCTGCTGCCGACCACCGTGGGTGGCCACATCACCGAGCTCATGGCGCTCTCGGCCCGGGTGGCCTTCGATGGTCCGCGGCTGTGGATGACATGGCGCAACCCGCAAACCGAGTCGCTGCTGGCGGGCGAGGACGTCGTGTGGGTCGAGCCGGTGCAACCCCGCGACGTTCGCGGCGTGCTCGGGGCGGCTCGGGCCACCCGCAGGGTGCTGAGCGAGCGCGCTCGTGACGGCGCCAGCCCTGTCACTGCGGTGATGACCTCAGGGTCGGGGATCGCGCTCGGGGTGCTCCCGGTGTGCGCGATGCGACGAATCCCGTGCCATTTCGTGGAATCGGCGACCCGTCCCGATGGCCCGGGGATGACCGCCAAGCTGCTCGGTCCCGTCCCGGGAGTTCGCATGTACACCCAGTTCCCGCATCTGGCGTCGAAACGCTGGCTGCACCGGGGGTCGGTCTTCGACGGGTACCAGGCGGCTCCCCGAGTGGACGCCGCCCTCTCGGCCCGCCCGGTGCGGCGAGTCGTGGTGACCCTCGGGACCATGGAGGACTACCGCTTCCGGCGCCTGCTCGAGCGGCTGTGCGCCATCTTGCCCACCGACGCCGAGGTGCTGTGGCAGACCGGGTGCACGCCGGTCGACGGGCTCCGTCTCGCTGGCCGTCCGCTCGACGGGCGAGCGATGGTCCCCACCGCCGAGCTGATCGACGCCATGGCCCTCGCCGACGTCGTGATCGGCCACTGTGGCGTGGGCACGACCCTCACGGCCATGAATGCCGGTCACTTCGGGGTGCTCGTGGCCCGCGAGGCTGCGCACGGCGAGAACGTCGACGACCACCAGGTGACGTTGGCTGCCGAGCTGGCCCGGCTCGGGCTGGCGGCGACTCCCCGGGTCGACGAGCTCGATCTCGAGGTGTTGGAACGGGCTGCGGGCCGAACCGTGACCCGGGTGGCCGCGCCGCCCGCGTTCGTGCTCGCCTGATGTGCTCGTGCGCCTGCCCCGGCTGCACCTGACAGCCCCCGGCTATCCCGGACAGCGGTCCTGAGAGCCCTGGCTGCCCTGGGAGGAATCAGGTGGACGGGGGATCCGATGCTGTCGTTGCCCCTGCTCCATGAGCGCGGACCTGATCGATGGTGGCCACTCGGCTCACGGGCAGCTCGGGGCGGTGGGACTTGACCCGGGCGAAGCGCAGGGCCAGACCGCCCGGATAGCGGGAGCTGGCTTGCAGCCCGTCGAACGCGATCTCGACCACGAGCTCGGGTCGCACGTGCACCGTGCGTTCGTCGCGAGCGATCTCGAGGCTCAGCAGATGCTCGGTCTGCCAGGCCAGCATGGCGTCGGTGAGGCCCTTGAAGGTCTTGCCCAGCATGATGAAGCCCCCGTTCGCGGGATCGGCCGCCCCGAGGTGCAGGTTTGACAGCCAACCGACACGCCGGCCGCTGCCCCACTCGACGGCGAGCACGACGAGGTCGAGCGTGTGGACGGGCTTCACCTTGAGCCAGCCGGCGCCTCGCCGTCCGGCCTCGTACGGGGTGCCCAGGGCCTTGGCCATGATGCCTTCGTGGCCACGGGCCACGGCCTCGGCGAGAAAGGCGCGCGCCTCGGCGGCTTCGGCAGTGATCAGCCGGGGGACCAGGGTGGCCGTGGGCACGAGGCCGTCGAGCAATGCGACCCGACGCTCGAGCGGCTCGTCGATGAGATCGTGCCCGTCGGCGTGGAGCACGTCGAAGAAGTGCGGGTGCAACTCGACGACGGTGCGGTCGCGCCCACCCATCGATCCGGACCCGGACCCGGACCCGGTGGGGGCCGACGCCGGTCCGGCCCGGGTCCCGAAGCGGCTCATGGTGACCTGAAACGGCTGTGGACGACCGTCGGGCCGGTACGCCATGACCTCGCCGTCGAGGATGAGCCGCGGAACGGCGAGGCCGAGCACGCGTTCGACGATCTCGGGGACCCGTGCGGTCACGTCGTCGAGGCTGCGGGTGAACACGGCAACATCGGAGCCGTCGCGGTGCACCTGGATCCGGGCGCCGTCGAGCTTCCACTCGAACGCCGCCGCCGTTCCGGCACCGAAACGGGCCTGGGCGTCGTCGACGTCGTCGGCGGTCTGGGCCAGCATGGGCACCACGGCCCGCCCGAGGCTGAGACGGAACCCGGCCAGCGCGTCGGGTGGGCCGAACAGGGCGGCTTCGGCGACGTCGCCCAGGTTGCCGTGCACCATCGTCGCCCGGCGGACCTCGCCGACCGGCCGTTGCGCCGCCCGAGCGACGGCGTCGACCATCAGGCCCTCCTGCGCGCCTTGGCGGAGCTCGCCACCGAGCAGCCGGGCCAGGAAGCGCTGTTCGACCTCGGTGAGCCGGGCGAACAGGTCGGCGAGCAGCGAGCGTCGCTCGGCCTGGCTCCCCGGGCCACCGCAGCGCCCGATGGCGGCCAGGCGCTCGTTGACCTCGACCACGGTGAGGCTGGGTACCGGCGCCGCCGACTCCGACACATCGCGGAGCGCCGCCCAGCCCACGCCGATCTGACGCTGGCGCAGCTCGCCCGAGAGCCATGCCACGGCGACCGCGGCTTCGCCGGGGCGAGTGCGCCCGAGCAGCGCAACGAGGAGCTCGATCTTGGGTCGGCGGGCCGACACCGCGGCCACCGACTCGGAGGTTTCTGCGATGGTGCCCAGCAGCATCATGGCGCCTCCAGGCTCGCCTCGGCCCCTGCGGGGTCGGTGGGGTCCGCGGTCTCGGAGGCTCCGGCGACCACGGCGAGGATCTCGTCGCCGAAGTTCTCGAGCTTCGACGAACCGATGCCGTAGCACCGGGCCAGCGCGTCGAGCGTGGCCGGACGCTTCGCCGCGATCTCGTCGAGGCTCTTGTCCTGGAGCACGGTGTACGCCGGGCGCTTGAGCCGCACCGCGGTTGAGCCCCGCCAGGTGCGCAGCGCGTCCCAGATACGGTCGGCTTCAACGTCGCGACCGGCCAGGTAGGCCGGGACCGCTCCGGTGCCTCCCAAGGCTCGCGTGCCCTTTCCTCGGATCGGGTCCTTGGGGAGCGGGGCCCGGGCCGAGGGCCGAGCCGGAGCGGGAGTGGCCAACGCCGGATCGCGGGCGTGGACGAGCTCGCTGAGGAAGGGTGCCGGCGCGGCGCCGTCGGCCAGCACCAGCACCTCGTGCCGGCAGCGGGTGATGGCGACGTGGAAGATGCGGCGTTCCTCCTCGACGTCGTCGGTGAGCGCATGGGGGAGCAGACCGTCGTGGGCGCCGAGCACGACCACCCGGTCCCATTCCATACCCTTGACGGTGTGCACCGTTGACAGCGTGACGGCACGCTCGGCGGGATCGACGGCACCGTCGCGTGACGTCTCGCCCAACGTGCGGAGGGTGGCTCGTATGTGGGCTTCGAGGGCCGCGGGGTCGGGCTGAACAGCCGCGATCGCCAACAGGGCGTTGAGATCGTCGAGATGGCTGGCGTCGGTGCCCGTGCCCGAGAGGTCGAGTGTGGACAGCACCCGTCCGAGCCCGATGTCGTCGCGAATGGCGGTGATGAGGGTTGCTGCGTCGCCTCCGCGCCGGGCCAGGCCCACGAGCAGGTCGAGATCGGCGACGTAGTCGGTGAGCCGGGGACCGTCGGCTCCGGTGAGCGCGTCGGCCTCGGAGGCCAGGGCGGCCCGGGTCCACGAGCGGCGGGTGATCCGCTCGGTGATGGGTCGGCTGATGCGCCGGGGCGGTCGCCGGACCGTGTCGGACACGTCTCGTCCGGTGAAGCGGGACCCAGCCGTGATGGCCGTGGTGATGCGCAGGTAGGCGAACACGGCCCGCACGCCCGTGCGCTCGAGGATCGACTCGTGCAATCCCTTGGCCCGGACGGGTATCGCCCGATCGGCCATGAGCACGTAGGCCGGGAGCATCCATGAGCGGACCCGGGTGAGCACCGCGATCTCGGCGGGGTCGACGCCCTCGGCGATCCAGGTGGCGACCCGATCGACGGCGGCGGGCGCCAGCTCGGCCGAGGCTCGGCGTTCGACCTGCAACGGATGGCGTGGAGGTGCGCCCGACGGGCGGCCGTCGTCGGACCTCGGGACCGTCGGGGCTCCGGCCCGGATGTGCTTGTGCACCCGGGTGAGATTGTGGCTGAGCAGGTTGACGGCCGCCGCCACCACCGGCGCCGGGCAGCGATAGTTCACCTGCAGCGGATGACTGTCGGCCCCGGGGAAGTAGGTGCCGTAGCGGACGAGGAACGCCGGATCGGCGCCGGCGTAGCCGTAGATCACCTGATCGTCGTCGCCCACGCCGAACACGTCGTATGCCGGGGCGGCGACGAGGCGCACGAGGAGCAGCTGGGCCGGGGTGAGGTCTTGGAACTCGTCGACCAGGAGATGGCGACACTCGCGCTGGATCTGACGGCGAAGCTGGGGTTCGCGCAGCAGCACCTCGATGGCGCCGTAGATCTGCTCGTCGTGGTCGACTCCGCCCTGCTCGGCCAGGATCAGCCGGTAGCGGTCGAACCCGGCGGCGAACCCGTCGAGCTCGTCGCTCTGGGCCTCGACCGCGGCCGGCTCGCGCAACCCCAGCCGCACCGAGCCCAGGGCCTCGAGATACGGGGCGGCGGCGTCGTTGTTGGCCCGGTGGGGCGGGCTGAACACCTGGTCGATGACGTTGCGCACGGCGCGCTCGTCGATGACGGTCAGACCGTTGCGGGCACGGCGCAGGATCTCCCAACCCAGGCTGTGCAGCGTGCGTACCTTGCGGCGGGTGGTCTCGGGCAGATCGCCAAGGCGTGACTGCATCTCGTCCTTGGCCCGCACGTTGAACGCCAGGGCGCTCACATGCGCCGGCGACCAGCCCCGATCGAGGACGAGATGGCGCAGCCGGGCCGTGAGCACGGTGGTCTTGCCCGATCCGGCCGGGGCGATGATGCGGGCCGGGCCGGCGGGGTGCAGCACCGCCTCGAGCTGGTCGGGCGCCAGCGTGGCCAACGCGGCCGACAGCGCTGCTCCCATGGCTCGCCCGGTCGGCCCGGTCGGGACCGGCCCGGCGTCGGCGTTGGCATCGCCGGGGGCCCGGTCGACGCGCAGCGAGTCGTCCTCGAGGGTGACGCGGTGGAGGATCGGCCGGCGCAGGGACGCGCTGGCCCCGTCCCAGGGAATCGGGCCGCGGGGTCCGCCGTCGCACCAGACTTCGGTGCCGTCGGCCAGGACGACATCGCCCGGTTGATCGGCGGACGAGGCCCGGGCTCCCAGCCGGACGGCCTTCCAGGCTGGCCACCACGCCAGGGGAGCGCCCTGGCCGTCCTGGCCGCCCCGGCCGCCCCGGCCGTCGTAGTTGTTGGCCGACGAGAGGAACGCCAACCGTTCGCGCTGGAGCTCGAAGGTGGGCGACAGCTGATGGGGGGGCCGACGATCGATCTCGGGCTCGCGCAACGACGCGGCGTCGACGGACAACTCCACCACGACAGGGCAGCGCTCGCCCCAACACCGCTGGAGCTCGTCGAGCGCGGTCTCGGGCCGCGCCAACGTGACGTCGTCGATGGTCACCCGGGGTGCGCGCGCCCACCCGTCGGGCGCGGCCTGGCCCCGCCCGACCACCACGCCCCGCCCGAGTGCCGCGTCAGCTCGCCCGTCCATCAGGAGCCATCTTGACACAGCCCTGCGACAGAGCCGAACGGGCGTTCGTGTCGACGATCGGAGCTCGGGCCCTGCCGGCCAGGGCGACTGGTCAGCGCGCCACGGGTTTGATCCAGGTGATCTCGCTGAACCGGGCGAAGTCGGAGTCGGCGCTGACGAGCTGCAGACCATGCTCGATGCACAGCGCAGCGAGTCGTACCCGTCCCCTTCACACGATCCAGGGGTCGAGCACATCGACGGCGGTATCGTCGCAGTCCTTGACGTTGCGGGTCATCAAGGTGGCGCCCACCGTCGTGCAGATCGCGGCGATGATCGCATCGAACTGGGCGATCGGGCGCCCCGCCGCCCGTCGGGTCGACGCGATCTCGGCATAGGCCGCCGTGCTAGCGCTAGCGGTCGGTGGTGAGGATCAGAGCCGAGCCGTCCATGAGGGCGCCCGAGGTGACCACGGCGACGTCGTGGCGGGGCGCTTGGCGGACGCCACCGCGCCCCTGCACCTGGAGGACGGCCTCGGCCACGGTGTTCATGCCGTGCAGGTAGCCCTCGGCGAGCAGCCCGCCATGGGTGTTGGTGGGCAGACGCCCGTCGAGCGCGGTGGCGCCGCTGCGCACGAAGGCCCCGCTCCCGCCCCGCTCGCACAGGCCCAAGCCCTCCAGGCCCATGAGCACGGTGGACGTGAAGCAGTCGTAGATCTCGGCCACCTCCACGTCGGACGGGGTGAACCCGGCGCGGGCGAAGAGCTCGTCGCGCAGCCAGGACGTGTAGTTCCGCGAATAGTCGTGCCAGGCGAGGTGATCGCCGATGTCGAGCCCGGGCTGGCCGCCGGCCCGGTACGCGCCCGAGGCCACGATCGCAGGCGGGTGCGGGAGATCTCGCGCTTTTTCGACGGTCGTCACCACGACAGCACACGCGCCGTCGACCTCGACGGTGCAATCGGCGGCCCGGTAGGGCTCGGCCACGAGCGGCTGGGCCAGGTACGTCGCCGTGTCGAGAGGCTCCCGGCGAAATGCTCGTTCGTTGAGTTCGGCGTAGGCCCGTTGCGCAACGGCCACGGCGGCGAGATCATCGGCGCCCTGGCCGGTCTCGTGCAGGAACCGGGCGGCCCACATACCCACGTACATCAGGTAGGCCTCGTAGCCGATCGGGTAGCGGTACGCCGCGCCGGCGCCGGTGAACTGCATCGTGCCCACCCGAGCCCCCGAGCGCCCGTTCAAGGCCCGGAAGACCAGCACCGTCTCGGCCTGCCCGGTGGCCACGGCCATGGCCGCCTGCCACACGAGATGGCACGGGGCCTGGCCCCCGAGCTGGAGGTCGAGCGCCCAGCGCAGGCTCGGGACGCCGAGCACGGTCGCCACGGCCGTGACGGGTACGGAGTCGTGCATGAGCATGAAGCTGGCGATGCCGTCCACGTCGGACGGGCGCAGCCCGGCATCGGTGATGGCGTTGCGGGCGGCCTCGGCCGCCTGGTCGAGCACCGTTCGACCCGAGCGGCGCGTGTAGGCCGTGGAACCGACGCCGGCGACCGCAGCCGTCCGCAGCTTCATCGGGTTCCTCTCGTGTGGGCGTGGGAACCGACCGCTGGGAGCCCGAGGGCCTCGAGCACGGTCGCGATATCGGCGACGGCGTCGGATGGCGACGGGAGGTACGGGGGACGCAACGGCCCTCCGCCGGGTCGGCCGAGCACATCGAGCGCGGTCTTGACCGAGCGGGGGTTCTGATGGCGCATGAGCACGTCGTGCAGACGCAGCAGGTCGATCCACGCGGGCTCGGGCCCCACCCCGGTCCCGGTCTCGGTGTCGGGGTCGACCAGGGCGCCGTGGGCTGCGATGCACAGCTCGGGGGCCACGTTGGCTTCGAAGCACAGGCCGCCCGTTCCTCCGAGCGTGAGGAGCCGGGGGAGCTGACCCAGCATCCCGGTGAACACGGGAACGCTCCCGTCGACGGCTGTGAGCATGGGCCCGAGCATGCCAGGGTCGGCATCGGTCGTGTTGAGCCCGATCACGTGGATGTGCTCGGCCACGAGTCGGGCCACGAGCTCGGGGGTGAGCCGCCAGCCGGTCATGGCGACCTGATTGGTGAGCAGCACCGGCGAGCGCACCGCGCCGAGAACGTCGTGGTAGTACCGCTCGATCTCGGCAGGACGGAGCGCGACGCCACGGGCACCCGGCCGGGGCGGGTGGATCTGAACCGCTGTCACCCCGCACGCTGCAGCGCGCTGCGCCTGCTCGATCACCATGGCGGTACTGGAGAATCCCAGCCCGGCGGCCACAACCGGAACCCGTCCGGCGGCTGTGTTCACGCCCGTTCGGTAGAGGACCGGGAGCTCGTCGTCGTCGAGGAGCTGTCCTTCGCCCGTCCCGAAGCTGCCCAGGTAGACGGCGACGCCGGCGCTGGCCATGGCTTCCACGTGGGCACCGAGTGCCTCGACGTCGAGCGCGCCGTCGGCCCTGAACGGAGTGACCGCCATGCACGCCATGGAGTGACGGGCGATGAGCGCCTGCGCTGCGTGCTCGACCCGACCCGCGCCCGACAGTCCGACGGCTGCGCCGGGAATCCCGGGTGCGGAGGGTGTGCAGAGCCGAGGTGCGGGTGCGTCGAGGTAGGGGCGCCGGGGTGCACCGAAGCCCGCCGCGATGGTGTTGAACGGTCGTTTGGTAGAACCGTCCACCCAGCCGGCCAGCCCGGCGGTGCGGGCGAAGCGCTCCAGGTTCGGTGACGCCGCGAACACGTCGACACCCGTCTCAGCCAAGCGCCACACGGTGAGCGCATCGTCGTCGAAGGTGAGGACGGGGCGTCCGATCGTGCGTACGAGCTCAGGGTCGAGCGCCCAGCCGGCCTCGGCGGCATCGTCGAGCAGGATCACCTTCCCTCGCATGGCGTCGTCGGTGAGGATGGCCGCGTAGTACGCGTCGATCTCTGCGGCCCGGGGCCGAGCGCCCACGGCGCCCGGGCGGGGAGGGGGCACGATCACG
>JANLSK010000196.1:0-10830 GCA_031362415.1 Actinomycetes bacterium
GATGCGCTGGCCGATCAGGTCGTCTTGGATGGGTGCCGCGTAGAGCTCCTGCATCCGGGCCGTGGCCTTCTCGGGCGCCAAGCTGACGATCTCATCGAGGATCGGCTCGGGGTCTTCGAAGCGCGACCACAAACCCTCGAGGTTGAGCACGCCCAGCCCGCCGAGGCGACCGATCTCGATGGCCGTCGACGGCGAGACCACACCGTCCATGGCCGACGCCAGCAGGGGCAGCTCGAAGCGGTAACCCTCGAGCTCGAACGAGATGTCGACGTCCTCGGGATCGCGCGTTCGCCGGGACGGCACGATGGCGATGTCGTCGAAGCCATAGGCCCTCCGACCGGATTTCCCGATGCCGATCTCGATCTCCATGCCGTCTCCCCGTCGCCCATCACGCCCATCACGCCCGGGCGAACGATACCCGGCACGCGGTCGTGTTCCGTCAGTGAGACGGCGACCGTCGACCCCCAACCCCGCCAACCCCGCCAACGTCGGCGATCCGGCGACGGGCGAACGGCCGATCCGTCGAGACGCCGATCAGCGGCGACCCACGAGGCCGGTCAAGAAGTTGGTGAGGATGCGGGCGGTTGCACCCCAGACCGTTTCGTCATGGAGCGTGAAGAACGACACCGCGCCGTTGAGCTGGGGGTAGCTCCAGCGTTCTTCGTGGTGCACGCCGTCATCGAGGAGCTCGGTGAGCGACACGTCGAACACCCGCGAGACTTCCCGAGGATGCGGGACGAGCGAGGGCCGACCGTGATGCACACCGATGTAGGGATGGATCAGGAATCCCGTCCGAGTGGGACCGAGCACGTCGAGCTCGCCGATCAGCGTGACGGCCGCCGGATCGAGCCCGATCTCCTCGTGCGCCTCGCGCAGCGCCGTCGCCGCCAGGGAGACGTCGCCGGGTTGATGTCCGCCACCCGGGAACGCCACTTCGCCTTGGTGCGACGGCATCGTCTCGGGTCGGCGGGTGAGGATGAGCCGCGCCTGGTCGTCGACGTCGCCGGTCTCGCTGAACAGGGCCACCAGCACAGCAGCCAAGCGGGGCGGGGGATCGGACGGAGCCGGGCTGAACTCGGGATCGGTCCCGAGCTGGCGCGGCTCCTTGCAGAATTCGATGACGTCGCGCACGGTGATTGCCCTCGACTCGCGAGTGAGCGCCAGCCAGGGGGCGGGATGGCCGAGCTCGAAGTCGCCCGGGCGCGGGATCCGCTGATTCCCGCCTCGCCGAGCCTGGGGTGCCGAACCCTGGTGCATCAACCGAGGCTACCGGGCCCCGCCGAGACCGGACGCGTCGAAGCGGCACTCGCCTGCGCGAGCGCCGCTTCGATCGAAAAGAATGTGCAGCGATGGGGTCGGTCAGCCGACCTTGGCGAGCACATCACGGCTGTTGAGGATCAAGAGGTCCTCGCCGTCGATGGTGAACTCGGTCCCGCCGTACTTCGAGAAGACGACGGTGTCGCCCACCTTGATGTCGAGCGGGACCAGCTCGCCGGACTGCTCGGCCCGACGGCCGGGGCCGACGGCGAGCACTTCGCCCTGCTGGGGCTTCTCTTTTGCGGTGTCGGGGATGACCAGACCACTGGCCGTCGTCGACTCCTTGTCGATGGACCTGACAACGATACGGTCCTCGAGCGGCTGCAGCTTCATGGGATGACGCCTCCTCGACGCTTCACCTGCGGGGTGCTGGGATAGCTCGGTTGGTTATGGAACACGCCGCGACCCGACCGGGTCGACGGACGGGGCCCGACGGCGAGCTTACGCTCGGAGTCGGCTTCGGATGCTGGAGTCGGACCTTGTGGGTCCTTGGCTCGCACCACCCCGGTGAAGGCAGATTAGCACTCAACCCCGGCGAGTGCTAACTCGGACGACGCCGATCATGGCTCTCGACGCCGATCGTGGCACCCGGCGTACGGCGCGATCGGCAGGCTCATTCCACGACGGGGAGGCGCAGGTTGGGATACGCGCCCGAGGCCAGCGAGGTGGGCCCGTCACTGTGGAGCCGCCACCAGGCGACCGAGGCGATCATGGCTGCGTTGTCGGTGCACAGCGAGCGCCCCGGGACGAACGCCCTGATCCCGGCCCGCGCGGCCTCGTCGAGCACCCGGGTGCGCAGGGCGGTGTTCGCCGCGACGCCGCCGCCGATCACCACGGCCCGGGCGTCGACCTCGCGAGCGGCCCGCATCAGCTTGATGACCAGGGTGTCGACGATCGCCTCCTGCACCGATGCGCACAGGTCAGGGAGATCGTCGTCGGGATGGCTCCTCACGTGGTTGATCACCGCGGTCTTGAGTCCCGAGAACGAGAAGTCGTAGCCCTCATCGAGCATGGGGCGCGGGAACCGGATGGCGTCGGGGTCACCGTCGATGGCCAGACGGTCGATGGCCGGGCCTCCCGGGTAGCCCAGACCGGCGAAGCGAGCGATCTTGTCGAAGCACTCGCCGGCTGCGTCGTCGACGGTCCGCCCCAGCACCGTGTACCGGCCGTGGTCGATCATGTGGACGATCATCGTGTGTCCGCCCGAGGCGAGCAGCACCACCATGGGCAGCACCAGGTCGGGCTCCTCGAGGAACGCGGCGTACAGATGGGCTTCGAGGTGGTTGACGCCGATGTAGGGGATGCCGTGGGCGAGGGCGATGGCCTTGGCCGCGCTCACCCCCACGAGCAACGCTCCGGCCAGCCCCGGACCGTGGGTGGCGGCGACGGCGTCGAGCTCGGGAAAGTCGAGCCCGGCTTCGACGAGCGCTCGGGCGATCACGTCGGTGATGACGTCGACGTGCAGCCGGCTGGCGATCTCGGGCACGACCCCACCGAAGCGGGCGTGGCGCTCAGCCTGGCTGGCGACGACCGACGAGCAGATCATCGATCCACCTTCGACGACCGCGGCCGCCGTCTCGTCGCATGAGGTCTCGATCCCGAGGATCCGCAACGATCGCGAGATCACCACGTCGCGACCCCCAGGGGACCCATGGGGGTGACCTCGACGAGTCCGCCGTCCAACGCCTGCTCGATGGCGTTCAACCGGGCCTGGTAGTCGGCGAGGTTCACGTCGTGCGCCCACATGATGAGCGCGTCCTCGTTGGTCTCGGGGTAGTACTTCGGTCTGACCCCGACCGGCACGTACCCGAACTTCCGGTACAGCGACTGCGCCGACAGGTTGCCCATCCGTACCTCGAGGGTCATGGCGCACAGTCCCCGGCACAGCGCGGCCCGGGTGAGGGTGAGCATCAGGTGCGTCCCGATCTGGTGACCCTGGGCCGCTGGGTCGACGGCGATCGTCGTGACGTGACCCTCGTCGGGCGCGGCCATCAACCCGGCATAGCCGACGACATCGCGTCCGGCCAGGGCCACGAAGTACGACCGACTCGAGCGCAACGCCAGCTCCGACATGAACAAGGATGCCGTCCAGGGCCGGGGGTACACGAGCGACTCGATCCGCAGGACCGCCCGTACGTGACGCTTGCGCATGGGAACGATGGCCGTGAGCGCCCCAACGCCAACGCCCGGGCCGACACCCGGGCCCGCGCCCGCTCTGGCAACGACACCGCCGCCGCTCACCGTCCGACCTCCCAGTTGGCCTCGGCGTCAGCCTTGCGGAGGTAGAGGATCTCGATCGCCCAGGGCTGGGAGAACTCCTCGCGTTGGTAGCGGGCCAGGGCCAACTCGGCCAGGGCGCCGGGGCTCGGATGGGCGTGCACGGACGACGCCGCGTCGATCAGGCCCGAACCGCTGAACTCGTCGGCGTAGCGTAAGGCCCCGTCACCGACGAGCAACACCTCCTGGGCTCCGGCCTGGAGCTCGGCCGCCAACGCCGACGGTCGGCCCACCTGGTAGGGGCCGAGGCGCTGGATGCCGCCGGGCACCCGCCGGTACGACGCATGAAAGATCTCGCCCCGCCGAGCATCGATGGCGGCCACGATGAGGCGACGGGTGTGACGCAGCGGGTGCGCCAGGAGATCGAGCGACGACACCGGGATCACCGGGATGCGCAACGCCTGGGCCATCACCTTGGCGGTGGTGACACCCACCCGGAGACCGGTGAACAACCCTGGCCCGTTCCCCACGGCGATGGCCGCCAGCCCCGACGGGCTCAGCTCGAGCTCGCCGAGCAGATAGCTGACGGCCGGCGCCAGCTGCTCGGCGTGGAGGCGACCCCGAGCCAACCTGACCTCACCGAGGATCCCGGCCTCGCTGACGACGGCGACGCCCACCTGCGCGGTGGACGTGTCGAGGCACAGGAGATGAGCCATGGGTCAGAAGCCTTCGACGAGCTCGGCCAGCAGGCGACGCCGGGCGTGCCACGACGGACCCTGCGGCACGAGCGTCACGTTTCGGTCGTCGATGCCGGTCCCGGGCGAGAACGTGATCTCGAGGCGGTCGGGCGGAAAGTGCGCCGCGAACCGGTCGCCCCACTCGATGACACCGATCGCCGTCTCGTCGAGGAGCTCCTCGAGCGCCAGGGCGTCGAGCTCGCCGGCATGTTCGAGACGGTACAGGTCGACGTGCACGATCGGTACCGGGCCGTCGTAGGTCTGCACCAGCACGAACGTGGGGCTCGTGACGTGGTCCTCGATACCGAGACTGGCGGCGAGCCCCTTGGTGAACGCGGTCTTTCCCGTCCCGAGATCGCCGCAGAGCAGTACCAGATCGCCCGGTCGCACCACGCCGCAGAGCTGCGACGCCAGCCGGTGGGTGTCGGCCACCGAGTGCGACACCACGACGAGCGCGTCGGAGCCCCCGGGGTTGAGACTCATCGTCGGGAGCCCATCGAGAGACTCGGGAAGCTGCAGAACCGGGCCGGCATCCCGGGATGGTAACCCCCCAGGGGCCCGCCGTCCGCGGGAGTGCTCGGTCGCGCCATGCGTCCGGGCCGAGCGGGTCAGGCGGAGCAGGCGAGACCGGCGGTGGGATCGACGGGAGGGGCGCCGGCGCTGGGACCGTCAGAACCGATCAGGACGGCCTGCACCTCCACGACCCGGTACGGCGCCGTCGTGGTGAGCTCCACCAGGCCGAGCGGGATGGGGCCGAGCGTCAGCGCACCAGAGGTGGCGGTGAAGGTGCCCGTCCAGGTCTCGACGACTGAGAATCCATAGCGTCCGGCCGCCTCGAAGACGTGTGCGGCAACCGGGGCCTCGGCCGAGCCGGGCCGGCGGCTGGAGTACTCGGCTCCCGCCACGGCGGCGGAGCCGTCGGGCGTGTCGACCTCGCGGGGCTCGATGCGCCAGCGCCAGGCGATGGGTAGGGCGTCGACGGCCAGGGTCCACCCGTTGAGATCGACAGTGGCCACGACCGGTGGGTTGGCCACGGCCCACAGATTGTTCTCGATGCCCACCAGGCCCCGGCAGCCAGGGTCGGTGAACAGATCGGGAAAGCCGAGCGGAGCCACGTCCCATACCTCCTCCAGGGTGGGAA
This sequence comes from Actinomycetes bacterium, assembly GCA_031362415.1. Classification (GTDB taxonomy): domain Bacteria; phylum Actinomycetota; class Acidimicrobiia; order IMCC26256; family VFJJ01; genus VFJJ01. The sequence goes on from JANLSK010000196.1 coordinate 5,413, forward strand.
GCGGCTGCGCGGATCCCGCGGTCGCCGGGCCGAGACACTCCGTGCGCCAGAAGATCAACTCGTCGGTGCCGACTCGGCGGAGCTCGAAGCGCCGGGCCATGGCGTCGGGGGTCTGACACAACAACGGGTTCGATTCGAGCTCGATGACCCAGTACGTGGTCCGGGGACCGGTTCCCGGGGTCGGCGACGTCGCGGGAACGTGCACGCCGCCCGTGCACACCGCCACGGGGTCCGAGCAGAATCCGCCCGACCCCGGCACCGTCTGGGCCTGCGCCGGGCCGGCGGGGAGCATGGTGGCGCCCAGCGTCACCAGCATCGTCAGCAACGCCAGTATCACCAGCACCGCCAAGGGGGTTCCACGACCGAGCAGACGTCGGGGCCGACGCCGCGTCGGGACCTGCGAGGGCCCGTGGGGCGTGCGCCGACGACGTGATCCGGACACCACGGAGATCACACCCTCTCGGCCGGCCCCGGTCAACGGCACGAACCGGATGCCTCAGGACATCACGGCCGATCTGACGGCCGTGGCCACGGCGTCGACCGCGAGGAGCCGAGCCAGGTCGACCCCCACCGCGGGGCTCGGAGGATCGGTCCGTGCGAGCTCGCCGGTGGCCAGGGTGAACGCGATGTCACCGTCGAAGCGAGTGTGCGAGGGCCGAACGGCGAGGGCCAGCCCGTGATGGGCGCTCTGGGCGAGGAGGAAGGCCTCGGAGCGGGTGAGGGTGGCGTTGGTGGCGACGACGATCAGGGTGGTGTTTTCGGCGGCGCCCGAGCTGAGGAAGGGCCCGACGTCGGACGGGGCCCGTGACCCGGCGACGACCGTCCCGTCGGGCCCGATCACGTCGCCCGCGGGGTTGACGACGGCCAAGGCGCCGACGACGAGATCGCCGTGACGGACCGACGCCGAGCCGACGCCACCGGGAACCGCGAACTCGCCCCCTCGCCACTTCCCCACCGTGGCCCCCCGCCCCGCGCCGATTCTGCCGTCGATTCTGTGGTCGGAGCCCTGGTCGCTGCCCTGGTCGGAACCGTCGATTCTGTGATCGAATCTGGGGCCGATTCGACGGTCGCCCCGCTCGGCGTCGACGCAGGCGGCGTAGCCCTGCGCGGGGCCCGGGAGCTCACCCCCCGAGCTGACCAGATCGAAGATGCAGGCCCCCACGACGATCGGGACGGGTCCCCCGGCGGTCGGGAAGCCCTGGCCCCGCTCGGCGAGGAAGCGCATGACGCCATCGGCCGCAGCCAGCCCGAACGCCGAACCGCCAGCCAACATCACGGCGTCGACCCGCTCAACGAGCCGGCCCGGTTCGAGCAGCGCGGTCTCGCGTGCGGCAGGCGCGCCGCCACGCACCTCCCCCGAGCCGATGGTGCCGCTCGGGGCGAGCACGGCCGTGACGCCGGTGCCGGCGCCCGTCCAATGGCCGACGCGGATGCCGGCCACATCGGTGATCGATCCGCCAGCCCCGGACTCATCCCTCATGCTCGGCCCCCCGAGGCCCGGCTCGTGGCCGTGCGGCCCCCCGAGGTCCGGCCCCGCCGAGGTGCGGCCCCCGCAGGCCCGGCCGACGCCGAAGCTGGCGGCGACGCCGACGCTGCGGGGGCGGGCAACGATCGCACGAACTCGACGACGAGCGCCTCGAGCTCGTCGGGCCGTTCGAGCATGAGGACATGACCGGCCTGCTCGATCCGGGCCAACCGGGCGCCGGGAATGCGCTGGGCCATGAGCTTCGACTGGCGGATCGGCGTGAGCCGGTCGTGCGTGCCGCAGACCACCAGCACCGGGAGATCGATGGCTCCCAGCTCGTCGACCACGTCGAAACGCAACAGCACCCGGGCTCCGGCCAAGACGGTCTCGGGCGACGTTGCCCCGATCAACTCCTGACTGCGCTCGATCACCCACGCTGGTGGACGCTCGCCGACGCCCATGGCGGCCATGAGGAACCCGATGTCGTCGTGGCCCATGACCGACGGCGCCACCCGCCCGAAAGCCGCGCCCAGCCGTTCGACGATGGCCCCCAGGGGCGATCCGGTGATCGACAGCCCCTTGGGGGCACTCGACAACAGCACGGCTCCGGCCACCCGATGCGCCACAATGTCGGGCCGACGGGCGGCGAGGGCCTGCACGACCATGCCCCCGAGCGAATGGCCCACGAGCACGACGTCGTGGAGATCGAGCTGCTCCAGGACGGCCACGAGATCGTCGACCAGTGCGTCGATCGTCAGCCCGTCCGAGCCGATGCTCGAAGCTCCGTGGCCCCGCTGGTCGTAGGCGAGCAACCGCAGCGCATCGAGCTCCGGCCACCGTTCGAGCTGGAGCGTCCACACGGCGAGGGCGAGCGTGTATCCGTGCACCAGCACGACCGGCCGTCCGGAGCCCCGCTCGATGACGTGAAGCCGACCCCCGTCGGTGGTCTCGAGGCCGTGCGTGCGATCGACCGGGGGGACGAGTTGCTCGCGCCTCCCCTCGGTGCCAGCGTCGCCCGTACCCCTACGGAGACGCCGCACCACGAGCCGCTCGACGCCGTACGCCGCGGCCAGCGCAGCGGCGATGCCAGCCCCCGTGAGCCCGGCGCCCACGAGCACTCTCCGCACGCCGGTGCGCTCGCTCACCCGGTGCCGCCCACGACGATCCGGGGCACCCGGGGGCCGATCCTGGTCGTGATCTCGTAGCCGATGGTGTCGAGCAGCGTCGCCCACTCGTTGGCGCTGATCTCGTCTCCCCCTTGGCGTCCGAGGAAAACGACCTCGGTACCCACGGCCACCGAGGGCTCGACCTCACCGGGCCGACCCAGGTCGATCATCAGCTGATCCATGGTGACCGCCCCGACGATCGGGCAGCGGCGGCCGTTGACGAGCGCCTCTCCGCGGACGAGGCCCAGGTTCCGCGGGATGCCGTCGGCGTAGCCGATGGGGACGGTCGCCACCATGCTCGGCCGCTCGCACACGTGGAGGGCGCCGTACGAGACCGTCTCGCCCGCGTCGAGCTCCTGCAGCCGGCTGATGCGACCGATCAGCCGCAGCGCAGGCTTCAGGCCGAGGTCGGCGCCGATCCCGGGAGCCGGTTCGATCCCGTACAGCGCGATGCCACAGCGCACCATCGAGTATCGGGCCCCGGGCACCCGGATCGCCGTGGCGGAGTTGGCCACGTGCACCAACGGCGGCGAAACACCGAGCGCGCACAGTGTGGCGACCGTCTCCTCGAAGCGGGCCAGCTGGGCGTCGAGGAGCGGGTGACCCGCGATGTCGCCCGTGGCGACGTGGGTCATGAGGCCGTCGAGGCGCAGGGACGCCGACGCCGTGACCCTCTGAGCCAGCGCCGCAGCCTCGGTCGGACGGCACCCAACCCGGTGCATCCCGGTGTCGACCTTGAGGTGCACGGGCCAGCGCACCGCGGCTACGGGGCTCGGCATGCTCGGGGGACTCGGCACGCTCGGGGGACTCGGGGGACTCGGGGGACTCGCGGGGCGGGGCGAGAGCCGCGCCAGCGCCGAGTCGAGGGCGTCGACGAACGCCAGCGAGTACACGACCGGTGTGACCGCAAGCTCGATAACCATGTCGACCGCCGACAGGGTGGGCTCGGCGAGCAGCAGGATCGGCGCGGTGATCCCGCCAGCCCGCAGCTCGGCGGCTTCCTCGAGCACGGCGACGGCCAGCATCGAGGCGCCGCCGACGAGCGCAGCACGAGCGGCGGTCACCGAACCGTGGCCGTAGCCGTCGGCCTTGACGACCGCGCACACCCGGGTCGACGGTGCGACACGGGCCATCACCCGGGTGTTGTGGGCGATGGCGTCGACGTCGATCTCGGCCCACACGGGCCGGCTCAGCGCGGCGGGGCTGACCATGGCGGGGGCCGTCGCTCTCGCGTTCGAGGTCGGGATCGGGGACGCCGGAGGTGGCTCGTCGGGTCGCCGGGCTAGCGTTCGGCCGTCAGCAGGCGCACGAGATCGCCCCGGGCCACGATCCCCACGCAGCGGCCGTCGACGACGACCGGCAGGTGCGTGATCGACCGGTCGTGCATGATCGTGGCGACCGTCTCGATCGTGTCGTCGGGCGCCAGCGTGGGCGGATCGTCGTCCATCACCTCAGCGACGGTCGAGCCCCCGATCTTGTGCAGCTCCTCCTCGAACCGGTGCTTCTGGCCGGGCAGCACGAACATGCCCCCGAACAGCTCGAACACCGTGGGGATGTGCAGCCGGGCCTCCGACACGATCACGTCGTCGTCGCGCAGCATCCCGACGAGCAGTCCGGCCCCGTCGACCACCGGGACCGCGCCGAAGCGGTGCTCGGCCAGGACCTTGGCCGCATCGTCGACCGACGTCTCGGGAGAGACCGTCACCGGATCGGCGGTCATCACGTCACGGGCGAGCTTCGAGCGGGGCATCGGGGACTCCTTGACAGCTCTACGACCGGACGGGACCCAACGCAGCCAGCGTACGGGGTAGCGCCGCCACGAGGTCGCCCGCGACCAGCCCGACGAGCGACGGCGCCTCTCGGGCCGCCCGGCCGTGGACGAACGCGGCCGCCACAGCCGCCTCGAACGGCTCCATGCCGCGGGCCAGGAACGCGCCGATGATGCCGGTCAGCACGTCGCCCGTCCCGGCCGTGGCCAGCCACGGGCCGCCGGTGGGATTCACCGCCACGCGACCGTCGGGCGCGACCACGACGGTGCCCGGCCCCTTGAGCAGCACGATCGAACGGGTCTCGTACGACAGCCAGCGGGCGGCCTCGATGCGATCGGCCCCCACGCCCCGGCTGGCCATGCGCACGTACTCGCCCTCGTGCGGGGTGAGCACCGCCGGCACGACCCGTTGACGCAGCAGCGAGAAGTCGCCGCCGAGGGCGTTGATCCCGTCGGCGTCGAGCACCAGCGGGACGGCCGCCTCGGCCACCAACGTGCACACGGCAATCCGGGTCGCCGGTTCCCGTCCGAGGCCCGGACCCACCGCCAGGGCCCGGAAGCGACCGAGGTCTTCGAGCGCGTCTGCTGCGCCGTGAACGTCGAGCCCGCCGTCGGGAGTGGCCGTGAGCGCCTTGACGACGAGCTCGCTCCCCGAGGCTGCCGTGGCCGCGCCCGAGCCGGGCAGGCCCAGCACCACCATGCCCGATCCGGCCCTGAGGGCGGCGTTGCCCACCATGAGCGCGGCGCCGGTCATTCCCCGCGAGCCGGCGACGACCATGAGCCCGGCGTTCCACTTGTGATCGACGGGTGAGCGGGCCGGGAGCCAGGCGGTCACGTCGGCCGCGGTGGTGACGCCCACGAGCGGCGAGCCGACGTCGATGCCGATGTCGGCGATCTCGACCGAGCCGGCATGCGACCGTCCCGGCTCGAACACCAGGCCGGGCTTGAGCGCGGCGAAGCACACCGTCGCGCTGGCCCGGACGGCGATGCCGACCACGGCGCCGGTGGCGCCGGCGCCC
>JANLSK010000201.1:0-30220 GCA_031362415.1 Actinomycetes bacterium
CGGTGGCCACCGGGGTGCTGCTGGGGGCCGGGCACGTGATCTGGGCCCTCGTCACGCTCATCCTCAGCGGTGTCACCGACATCCTCGACGGCAATGTGGCCAAGGCCAGCGGGCAGTCGTCCAAGCGAGGTGCGTTCTTCGACTCGGTGAGCGACCGGTTCTCCGACGGGCTCATGTTCGGCGGTGCGGCTTGGTATCTCACCGACGCCGAGGGTGGGCACACGCCGATACTGGCGCTGGCCGTGCTGGCGTGCTCGCAGATCATCTCGTACGAGCGGGCCAAGGCCGAGAGCCTCGGCTACGAAGCCCGGGGCGGTCTCATGGAGCGGGCCGAGCGCATGGTGCTGCTGGGTCTGGGGCTGGCGTTCACCGATCTGCTCGTGCCCGTGCTGTGGGTGATGCTGGCCCTCACCGGGTTCACCGCCATCCAGCGCTTCGTCAAGGTCTGGCGCCAGGCCGATGCGCCGCCGGAACGTCAGCTGAGCGTCGCGGCGACCCGTCGCGCCGAGCAGCGGGCCGAACTGCGCGGTGAACGCTCCATTGGTGCTGGCGGACTTGCTCGCGCCCGCCGTCAGCCTCGTCAGCCTCGGCCGTCGCGTGCCGCCCGGGCAGCACGCAGCCGGGGTGCTCGCGGGCTGCGCACGCGCCCTTGAGCGTGGACGGGGCCTGCCGCGGCGCTCCCGCTCCGCATTCTCCGTCCTCTGTGATCCCGGCTCCGTCTCCTGCGATCCCGGCGATCTCATGAGCACCATGGGTTGGCGGCATCGGCTCGCCTACCACGGCTACCGGTCGGGCGCGGCCATCGCCGCCGTCACCCCCCGGCTGATCGCCGAGCCGCTGGCGCTGGGGATCGGGCGGATGTTCGCGCTCACCATGGCCGACCGGCGTCGACTCGTTGCCGGCAACCTCGATCGGGTGCACGGGTCCGAGCTCGCTCCGTTCGCCCGGCGCCGAGCCGTGACCGACACCTTCGAGGGCTACGCCCGGTACTGGCTCGACTCGTTCCGGCTGCCGTACCTGAGCGATGACGAGGTCTTGGCCCTGGCCGACGCCGATCCGGCCGGGATGGCCCACCTCGCGGCCGCCACCGCCGGGGGCCGGGGCGTCATCTTCGCCTTGCCCCACTTCGGATCCTGGGAGATGGCCGGCCGGTGGGTGAGCCTCCAGGGCTACCGACTCACAGCTGTGGTCGAGCCCCTCGAACCTCCCGAGCTCTTCGAGTGGTTCAAGGACCTACGCCGCTCGATCGGCATCGAGGTGGTGGCACTGGGAGACGACGTGCTGCCCGTGGTGCGCGGCGCGCTCGACGACGGCCGCGTCGTCTGCCTGGTCGCCGACCGTGATCTCACCGGCAACGGTGTCGAGGTCGAGTTCTTCGGCGAACACACCCGCCTGCCGGCCGGTCCGGCGATGCTGGCACTGCGCCACGGCGTCGAGATCCTCCCCGTCGCCACGTTCGCCCGTCCCCGGGGACGGCAGTACTCGGTGATCCACACCCCGCTCGACGTGAGCCGCCAAGGCTCGCTCCGCGCCGATGTCACCCGGATCACCCAGGAGATGGCGCAGGTCTTCGAGGCCATCATCCGCGAAGCCCCCGAGCAATGGCACCTCATGCAACCCAACTGGCCCAGCGACCGTCCGGGGGAGTGACAGGGTCGGATCAGGCCTCGATGAACGGCACTGGTCGTGGAATGGACCACAAGCGGGCTAGGGCACGACCAGTGTGACCAGGCCCATATCGCCGATGGGCTCAGTTGGCGGCGAGCTGGCGCTGTACGTAGTCGCGAACGGCCTCGGTCGTGTCGGCGTCTTCGGGGGCGCCGAAGAATCCGCCGTGAGGCATGGCCTCGAAGACGTGCAGCTCGGCGACGATCCCGGCCTTGCGAAGGGCCCGGTGCATGCGGACGGCGTTCGACAAGAAGAGGTCGCGTGTGCCGGCCTGGAGGAACGTCGGCGGGAAGCCCAGCGAGAAGTCGGCGAACAGGGGCGAGACGTAGGGATGGCTGAGATCGTGGCCCCCGGCGTAGAGCAGGTTGGCCGGCATCAGGCTCCGGGCCAGCACGGTGTCGACCCCGAGATTGGTCTGGAAGCTGTCGCCCGATTCCGTGAGGTCGAGCTCGGGGGTCATCAAGATCGCCGCCCGAGGCAGGGGCAGACCTTCGTCGCGCGCCCGCACGATCATGGCCGCGGCCAGGTTCCCTCCCGCCGACCCGCCCGAGACGACGATCCGCTCGGGTGCATGCTCACGCAGGAGAGCCCGGTACACGGCGACGCAGTCGTCGAGAGGCGCGGGGTAGGGGTGGTCGGGGGGCATCCGGTAGTCGACGGACCACGTGTGCAGACCGGCCTGGTGCGCCGCCAGGGTGGCCATGGCCCGACAGCGCGGGCCTCCGCCGGCGACGAGCGCGCCTCCGTGGATGTTGAGGAGGATGTGCCCGTCGCCGCCGGGGGTGATCGACGACGGCTCGATGTCGAACACCGGGACGCCATCGACCTCCATGGCCGTGACGTTCGCGTCGATGTGGGCCGACATGGCTTCCATCATCGGCAGCATCAGATCGTCCATCTCGGCGATCAGCCGCTTCCACGCCGCGCTGTCGTCGATGGGGGGGTACGGCTCGGGCGGGGGTGAGCTCGCGCTCACCACTGCCTGGGCGTGGGGGCTCAGATGAGCCGGAGCCTGAAGGACCCGCTCGGGAACCCGTAGAGCCCCGGCCGTCGCATCACCCACGGTCTGGTCGCTTCCGGCCTGGTCGCTCACGGTCTCGCTCCGAGCTCTCGTCGACGCCGAGCATCAGCTGGGCGCGTCGGTGCGGACACTACCGAGGAGGGAACAGCCGTGCCATCGTTGCCACGCGCCGACGCGACACCCGCGACCGTCGGAGTGAACGCGCCGGCGATGCTCCTCAGCCGGGCTCCTTCTCGGCCAGTCCGCCCACTCGCCCGGCAATGAGGGCGTCGAGCTTGGCGTAGCCCTCGTCGACGCCGGTCTCCATGCCGCTGGCGAGCCACTGGTCACGACCCTCGAAGCTGTCGACGAGCGACTGGGCGTGCAACCGGGTGCGGCCGTCGCCGAGGTCCTCGAAACGCAACGTCTCGAGGGCGACCCCGTCAGGCTGGCCGTCGAACGTGAACGTCTGCACGATTCGGTCCTCGGCCACGTCGTGGAAGCAGCCATGAAAGCCGTACTCCTCGCCGTCTCGTCCGGCGACGTAGCGCCAGCGCCCACCGGTGGTGGCGTCCCAGTCGAGGATGGTGGTCTGCATCCCGTTCGGACCGACCCATCGGGCGAACAGCTCGGGATCGGTGTGGGCCTGCATCAATTGCGCCGGGGTGGCGTCGAAATCACGGGTCATACGGATGATCGGCAGGGCGGGGTCAGCCTCGATCGAGACCTGGTAACGGCTGCTGGTGGTGTTCATGACGCTGCTCCTTGGTGGGCGATTGGCGGGGGGACGAGGGATGTGGGTTGCGCGTCGCCGCGCATCTCGGCGAGGACCGCGTCGAGGCGCTCATAGCGCTCCTGGGCCTGGTGGCGGTATCGCTCGATCCACTTCGTCATCAGGTCAAAGACCTCAGCTTCGAGATGGCAGGGCCGCCGCTGGGCGTCCTTGCTCTGGCTCACCAGCCCGGCCGTGGCGAGCACCTTGACGTGCTTGGAGACGGCTTGGATCGACACGTCATACGGCTCCGCCAACTCCCCGACGGTGGCATCGCCCACAGCGAGGCGGGCCACCATGTCGCGTCGTGTCGGATCGGCGAGCGCAGCGAAGATCCTCGACAGTCGGTCTTCGGTCACAGAGGAGCACCTTTATCAACTGACTGGTTGAACACGGACGGTACGCTCCCCCAGGCCCGTTGTCAACCATATTGTTGAAGATGGAGAATCTGGGCTGCGCGACAACGGAGACACGATGACGAAGACCCCGAGAACAGAGCCGCCGTCGCCTCCCCTGCACCGTGCCGACCGCCACGATCTGATCCGGGTGCACGGCGCTCGAGTGAACAACCTCAAGGACCTGAGCGTCGTGATCCCGAAGCGCCGGCTGACGGTGTTCACCGGCGTCTCCGGCTCGGGCAAGAGCTCACTGGTGTTCGGGACGATCGCCGCGGAGTCGCAGCGGATGATCAACGAGACCTACAGCGCCTTCGTCCAAGGGTTCATGCCGGCTCTGGCGCGACCGGAGGTCGACGTCCTCGAAGGGCTGACGACCGCGATCATCGTCGACCAGCAGCGGATGGGTGGCGACGCTCGCTCCACGGTCGGGACCGCCACCGACGCCAGCGCCATGCTGCGCATCCTCTTCAGCCGACTCGGCCTTCCCCACATCGGCTCACCCAGCGCGTTCTCCTTCAACGTCGCCTCGATGCGAGCGAGTGGTGCGATCACGATCGAACGCGGCGCCGGCACGACCGTGAGGAAGACCTTCACCCGTCTCGGTGGCATGTGTCCGCGCTGTGAAGGCATGGGCTCGGTCACCGACTTCGACCTGGCTGCGCTGTACGACGACAGCAAGTCGATCAACGAGGGTGCGCTGTTGATCCCCGGTTACAGCGTCGACGGCTGGTACGGCCGCATCTTCGGCGGCTCCGGTTTCCTCGACCCCGACAAGCCGATCCGGAAGTACACCAAGAAGGAGCTCCACGACCTGCTCCACAAGGAGCCGACCAGGATCAAGGTCGACAACATCAACCTCACCTACGAGGGGCTGATCCCGAAGATCCAGAAGTCGTTCCTCGCCAAGGACATCGAAACGTTGCAGCCACACATCCGGGCGTTCGTGGAGCGGGCGGTCACGTTCACCGTCTGTCCCGACTGCGGCGGCACCCGGCTCGGCGATGCGGCTCGATCGTCGAAGATCGATGGCATCAACATCGCCGACGCGTGTGCGATGCAGATCAGTGATCTGGCCGCGTGGGTCCGTGGCCTCGACGAGCCGTCGGTGGCGCCGCTGCTCGCCGCACTGCACCAGACCCTCGACTCGTTCGTGGAGATCGGGCTGGGCTACCTCTCGCTCGACCGGCCGTCGGGCACACTTTCGGGCGGCGAGGCCCAGCGCACCAGGATGATCCGCCACCTCGGCTCGTCGCTCACCGACGTCACCTACGTCTTCGACGAGCCCACCACGGGACTGCACCCGCACGACATCGCCCGGATGAACGACCTGCTGCTGCAGCTGCGGGACAAGGGCAACACGGTGCTCGTCGTGGAGCACGAGCCGGAGACGATCGCCATCGCCGACCACATCGTCGACCTCGGCCCCGGCGCGGGCACCGCCGGAGGCGAGGTGGTGTACGAAGGCACCGTCGACGGGCTGCGGGCCAGCGGCACGCTGACTGGGCGGCACCTCGACGACCGAGCCTCGTTGAAGCCGTCGGTGCGGACGCCGTCAGGAGTGCTCGCGGTGCGCGGCGCCACTCTGCACAACCTGCGGGACGTCGACGTCGACGTCCCGCTCGGCGTGTTGCTGGTGGTGACCGGTGTGGCCGGGTCGGGGAAGAGCTCACTGATCCACGGCTCGGTGTCGGGGCGCGACGGTGTGGTGGCGGTCGACCAGACCCCGATCCGGGGCTCGCGACGAAGCAACCCGGCCACCTACACCGGTGTGCTGGAGCCGATCCGCAAGGCGTTCGCCAAGGCCAATGGCGTGAAACCCGCCCTGTTCAGCGCGAACTCCGAGGGTGCCTGCCCGACTTGTAACGGTGCCGGGGTGATCTACACCGACCTGGCGATGATGGCCGGCGTCACCTCGATCTGCGACGAGTGCGAGGGGCGACGGTTCCAGGCCGCCGTGCTCGACTATCGACTCGGGGGGCTCAACATTGCCGAGGTGCTCGATCTGCCCGTCGACGACGCGGTCACGTTCTTCGGCGCCGGCGGAGCGCGCACGCCGGCCGCGCACGCGATCCTGAAACGCATGACCGATGTGGGGCTCGGGTACCTACGCCTCGGCCAGCCGCTCACCACGCTGTCGGGTGGCGAGCGGCAGCGGCTCAAGCTCGCCATCCACATGGGCGACAAGGGCGACGTCTACGTGCTCGACGAACCGACCAGCGGCCTGCACCTCGCCGACGTCGAGCAGTTGCTCGGCCTGCTCGACCACCTCGTCGACGACGGGAAGTCGGTGATCGTCATCGAGCACCACCAGGCTGTCATGGCGCATGCCGACTGGATCATCGACCTGGGCCCCGGAGCCGGCCACGACGGCGGCCGCATCGTCTTCGAGGGCACACCCGCCAACCTCGTCGCCGATCGTTCCACCCTCACCGGCAAGCACCTCGCGGCCTACGTCGCCACCTGACCGAGTTCCTGGCCCACCCCTGCATCCTTGACAGGTCGGACAACGCGTCGTTTGTGGTCAGGCTCACGGGGTAGATCACTGTTCTGAAGCCTCGGTGCCCGGCCGACCTCACATCACTGAAGTGTGGGATCGACCGCAGCTGAGCGAAGAAATGGAGTGATCACCATGACCGCACATGACATGACCCTTCCGACGCTCGACGACACAACCGCGATACCCGACGGCGAGCATCCCGAGCTCGATCTCGAGGCGGTCCTCCGAGACGAGCATGCTCGGATCTCCGAATTGTTGGCCCGGGCTCAGACGGCCGGCGTGTCGACATCGACGTACGGGCTTGACGCGCTCGATGTCGCCATGTCCGAGTTCGCGGCCCACGGCCGAGCTGAGGAAGAGGCGATGTACCACAGCGTCAGAGCCGTTCCGGGTTTCGGGGACGAGATGGTCGAAGAGTCGATCGCGCAGCACCGGCGCATGGAGGCGCTGTACGAGCTTGTGCGTTCTCTCGGTCATGATCGAGCCGGCGAGCGCGTCAACGAGCTGGTTGAGCTGTTCACGGCGCATGTCACCACCGAGGAAGAGCGCATCCTCCCCCAGATGCGGGCCTTTCACGGCGATCAGGCGATGCGAGACCTGGGGGTGAAGTTCGTGATGGCGAAGGCTCGAATCTCCTCTCGTGAACCAGTGGCGACGTAAGCGCTCTTCGAGGCGCGCGCCCAGCCGGATGGTTGCGCTGGCCAGCGCTCGGCCGTCCCAGGCACCAGCGGTTGTCGACGTGGGCCCGGCGACGGCGACGATGCGACACGCCGTGACCATCTGAGCACCCCATGCGCGGGGACGGGGCGCCCGACCGGGTATGGTTGGATCGTGGCCGGGATCCGCCGGTCACGCAGGTCGACATGCGAGCGCCGTTCCGGCGCCGGGTACCGCTCGTGACGAGCGTGGTCCATTGCATCACCGGCCACCGATCTCCGAGAGGAACCATTCGTGTCTGCAACCTTCCCCGACGCGGGCCAACCGCGCCGTAACCGTCGTCGTACGCGTCGTCCGGCGTCCGTGACCGGCTCCGACGCACCCGCCATCACCTCACCGAACTCCGTGGTCCCGGCCGCACGCCCGGCCCATCCCGACCGGGTCTTCCTGCCTGCGGGCGACGGGCAGCCCCTGCCCCGTCCCCTGGCGCCGGCTGCGCCCGGGGCCGGGTCGTTCGAGGCCCTCGGTGTGGCCCAGTCGCTCGTGGCCGTGCTCGCACGCCAGGGCATCACGTCACCGTTTCCCATCCAGGTGGCGACGCTGCCCGACTCCCTCGCCGGACGCGACGTCCTGGGCCGGGGCAAGACGGGGAGCGGCAAGACGCTCGCCTTCGCCCTGCCCGTGGTGGCCACGCTCGCCGGCAGCGGCACGACCCGTCAGGCCAAGCGGCCCCGGGCGCTTCTGCTCGTGCCCACCCGTGAGCTCGCCACGCAGGTCGCGGCCACGCTCAGCCCGTTGGCCGAGGCGCTCGGATTGCGGACCGTCACCATCTTCGGCGGCGTCGGCCAGGCACCCCAGGTGCGGGCGCTCACGACCGGCGTCGACATCGTCGTGGCCTGCCCGGGCCGCCTCGAAGACCTCATCGGCCAGGGGTACTGCCGCCTCGACGCCGTGGAGATCACCGTCCTCGACGAGGCCGACCACATGGCCGACCTGGGCTTCCTGCCCGCCGTCAAGCGCCTCCTCGACCAGACGCCCCAAGGGACCCAGCGGCTCCTGTTCTCGGCCACGCTCGACAATGGCGTCGACGTGCTGATCCGCCGCTACCTGCGCGACCCGGCGCACCACGCCGTCGACCCGGCCGACGCACCCGTCGCCGAGGCCGAGCATCACGTGTGGCGAGTGTCGCTCGACCAGAAGTCGGCTGTCGTGCACGAGCTGGCTTCGGGGCACGGGCGCAGCCTCCTGTTCACCCGCACCAAGCACGGGGCCAAGAAGCTGGCCAAGCAGCTCACCGCGGCCGGGATCCCGGCTGTCGATCTCCACGGAAACCTCTCGCAGAACGCGAGGGAGCGGAACCTGGCTGCGTTCTCCGAGGGATCGGCCCGGGTGCTCGTGGCCACCGACATCGCAGCACGGGGGATCCACGTCGACGACATCGCGCTCGTCGTGCACGTCGACCCGCCGTCCGAGCACAAGGCCTACACCCATCGCTCCGGACGGACGGCCCGAGCCGGCGCCGCCGGGACGGTCGTCACCATCAGCACCCCTGATCAGGCCGACGAGGTGCGCGTGCTCACCCGCCAGGCCGGGATCAGGGCCACACCCGTGCTCGTCGCTCCCGGCGCGCCCCAGATCGGCGCCTTGAGTGGTCCGGCAGCGCCTCGGGTGACGCCGGCCCCGGTTGCGCCGGAGCCGGTGAGGGTGGCCCGGTCCTCGACTCCCAACGGGAGCCGGGGTCGGCCGTCGTCGCCCGCCGGGCGCAACGGCGGACCGCGACGCTCGTCGAGTTCTGGTTCTGGTTCGGGTCGCCGGGGCGCGTGACGGTCGACGAGCGGGGCCCGGCGAGCGATCGGTGGCAGCGTCGGCCGGCGCGTTCTCTTGGATGATCCGGGCGCCGACTCGCCGGATCGGTCATCATGGAGGGCGATGCCACCTGCTCGACCCTCGGTGACTGTTCCGGCGGTCCAGCCAGCGGCCGCTGGCTGGCGTCCGCTGCGGGTCGCGGTGTTCTCGCCGTTCTCGGTCTCCCGGCCCGGTGGCGTGCAGGGACAGGTGCTGGGACTCACCAACGCACTGCGGGAGATCGGCGTCGACGCTCGCGCCTACGCCCCGTGCGACGGTCCACCGCCCGAGCCCGGCGTCACGCAGCTCGGCCGGAGCATCCCGGTGAAAGCCAACGGATCGATCGCCCCGATCGCCCCCGACCCCGCGGCGCAGCTGCGGGTGTTGCGGGCCCTGTACGCCGAACGTCCCGATGTCGTGCACCTGCACGAGCCCTTCGCCATCGGGACCAACTGGACGGTCGTGCTGGCCACCGGGTTTCCGACCGTGGCCACCTTCCACGCGGCGGGACACCAGCTGTATCGCACGTTCGGTCCAGCCTGTCGTTGGGTTGCCCGCCGGCGCTTCTCGGCGATGACCGCAGTGTCCGATGCCGCCCGGGAGACCGTCGAGACGAACCTCGGGGGGCCCGTTCGCGTGCTCTCGAACGGTGTCGACGTGGCTCGCTTCGCCAAGGCCGACCCGTGGCCCACCGAACGGCCGGCGATCCTGTTCGTCGCCCGGCACGAGCCCCGCAAGGGCTTGCGGGTGTTGCTCGACGCGTTCGAGGGGCTTGCCGACCGAGCCGACCTGTGGATCGTCGGGCTCGGTCCCGAGACGGCCGAGCTGCAGGCCCGCGGCATGGCCGGTGTGCACTGGCTGGGTCAGATCGGCGACGGTGAGCTGGCCCGTCGGATGCGTGCCGCGTCGGTGTACTGCGCTCCGTCGCTGCACAGCGAGTCCTTCGGGGTCGTGCTGCTCGAAGCCATGGCGGCAGGAACGCCGGTGGTGGCCTCCGACATCGACGGCTACCGCGACGTCGCCCGAGACCGGGTCGAGGCCGTCCTCGTCGCGCCGGGCGATCCGGTCGCGTTGCGTGGTGCCATCGGGCGACTGCTTGATGACGGATCGCTTGCGGAGCGCCTCACCGAGTGCGGCCGGATGCGTGCCGACGAGTTCTCGATGGATCGTTTGGCCGAGCAGTACGCCGAGATCTACGAGGAGGTCCTCGACCGAGGGCCCGGATCCGTACAATGAGCGACACGAGACACTGAGCGACACGCGGCACCCGCCCGAGATGCCCGAGATGTCCGAGATGGAGGCAGCACCATGATCGTCGGAATCATCATCGCCGCTGTGGTGGTGATACTCGTGCTGTGGCTCATCTTCACGTACAACGCCCTGGTACGACTGAAGAACCGGGTCGAGAACGCGTGGTCGCAGATCGATGTGCAGCTGCGCAGGCGCTACGACCTGATCCCGAACCTCGTCGAGACGGTGAAGGGGTACGCCTCGCACGAGCGCGAGACCCTCGAAGCCGTCATCGCCGCCCGGCAGCGGGGCGTGAGCGCGTCGACCGTCGAAGAGCAGGGTGCGGCGCAGAACATGATCACCCAGACGCTGGGGAGGCTGTTCGCCCTGTCGGAGGCCTACCCCGATCTCAAGGCCAACCAGAACTTCCTGGAGTTGCAAGAGGAACTCACCGCCACCGAGGACCGCATCGGCTACTCGCGGCAGTTCTACAACGACAGCGTCCTGAAGTACAACAACAAGCGCCAGACCTTCCCCAGCAACCTCATCGCCGGCAAGTTCCCCGACAAGGAGTACTTCGAGGTTGAGGAGCCCGAGGCCCGGGGCCCGGTCAAGGTCCAGTTCTGAGTGACGGTTCCCGTGACGCATCCCATCACCCGCGGCTCGGCTCATGGCCGGGGCCGGCTCGCGCCGCTCGCCCCTTCATCCGTCTCGCGCTGACGTGTTCGAACAGATCGCTGCCAACAAGCGCCGCTCCGTGTTGATGTTGGCTGTTTTCGTGGTCGTGCTCGTGGCCGCGGTGTGGGCCGTGGGGCTCGTGCTCGGCGAGGGCGGCCCCTTCGTGGCCATCTTCGCCCTCCTGCTCGCGGGCGGCACGGCGTTCTTCGCGTACTGGAAGTCCGACGCCGTGGCGCTGCGTTCGTCGGGGGCTCAGCCCGCCTCGCGCGAGCAGTACCCCCGCTACCACAACCTCGTGGAGGGGTTGTGCATCGCCGGCGGGATCCCCATGCCCCGTCTGTATGTGATCGCCGACTCGGCGCCGAACGCCTTCGCCACGGGGCGCAACCCCGAGCATGCCGCCCTTGCCGTCACCACCGGGCTGCTCGAGCGTATGAACCGGGTCGAGCTCGAAGGCGTCCTGGCCCACGAACTCAGTCACGTCCGCAACTACGACATCCTCGTCATGACGCTGGCCGTCACGCTCGTTGGCACCATCGCCCTCATCACCGACTTCGGGCTCCGCGCCTTGTGGTTCGGGGGTGGGAGCCGTCGGCGCGACAACGAGGGTGGCTCGGGGGCGCCGATCCTCCTCGTGGTCGGGCTGGTCTTTCTCATCGTGGCGCCGATCGTGGCCAAGCTCATGCAGATGGCCATCAGCCGCCAACGTGAGAGCCTCGCCGACGTCTCGGCCGTGTCGCTCACCCGGTATCCTCCCGGTCTCGTGTCCGCGCTGGAGAAGCTCCGCGACGACCAAACGGTTGTTCGAGCGCACTCCAATGCCATGGCCCACCTGTGGATCGAGTCGCCCGTCGATCGCGAGCAGGGCCACCGGGGCAGCCGGATCAACCGCCTGTTCGACACCCACCCGCCGCTCGACGAGCGCATCATGGCGCTCAAGGAGCTGTGACCCTGTGGAACCAGCGGGGCGAGCACGACGCGCCTCGGCGTCACCACAACCACGAAGAATCCCTGAACTTCGGCGGTACACTTCGGATTCGACACCACTGCACCGAGGACGTGTCCGCATGACCGAGAACAGGACCACCGGCACAGCACGCGTGAAGCGGGGTCTCGCCGAGATGCTGCGCGGCGGGGTGATCATGGACGTCGTCGACGCCGACCAGGCCAAGATCGCCGAGGACGCCGGAGCCGTTGCGGTGATGGCCCTCGAGCGGGTGCCGTCCGACATTCGCCGCGACGGGGGTGTCGCCCGTATGAGCGACCCCGCGCTCATCGAGGGCATCCAGGCGGCCGTGTCGATCCCGGTGATGGCCAAGTGCCGCATCGGCCACTTCGCCGAGGCCCAGGTGCTCCAGTCGCTCGGCGTCGACTACATCGACGAGTCGGAGGTGCTCACCCCGGCCGACCGCGAGCACCACGTCGACAAGTGGGCCTTCACGGTGCCCTTCGTGTGCGGAGCGACCAGCCTCGGGGAGGCGCTGCGTCGTATCTCCGAAGGGGCCTGCATGATCCGTTCCAAGGGCGAGGCGGGGACGGGCGACGTGGTCGAGGCGGTGTACCACCTCCGCTCGATCCTGGGCGACATACGCAAGCTCACGGTGGCCGACGAGGCCGAGCTGTTCGTGGCTGCGAAAGAGCACCGGGCGTCCTACGACCTTGTGAAAGAGGTGGCTGAGCGGGGCGAGCTCCCGGTGCCCATGTTCTGCGCAGGAGGTATCGCGACCCCGGCCGACGCCGCGCTGGTCATGCAGCTCGGCGCCCAGGCCGTGTTCGTGGGCTCGGGAATCTTCAAGGCCACCGACCCGGCGTCCCGGGCCAAGGCCATCGTCGAGGCGACCACCCATTTCGCCGACGCGGCGATCGTGGCCAAGGTGTCGCGGGGTCTCGGCGAGGCCATGCGAGGCGACGACGCTCGCACCGTGGCCGTCAAGTTGGCTGAGCGGGGCTGGTGAGCCGGGTGATCGGCGCACATCGAGCCGGCCGCCGAGCTGGCGCAGGTCGAGCCGAGGTGCCCCCAGGTGACCCTGGGTGTGCTGGCCCTCCAAGGAGCGTTTCGCGAGCACGTTGAGGCGTTCTCGGCCCTCGGCGTCGACGTGGTCGAGCTCCGCGGCGCTGATCAGCTCGAGCAGTTGGAGACCGTTGATGCGCTCGATGCACTGGTGCTCCCTGGCGGCGAGTCGACCGTCATGTCGAAGCTGCTCGTGACATCGGGGCTCCTCGAACCGCTGCGGCGGCGGTTGGCCGACGGGCTGGCCGTGCTGGGCACCTGCGCCGGGCTCATCCTCCTGGCCAGTGAGGTCGCGGGCGCCCGTCCCGATCAGCACTGGTTCTCGACCATCGACGTCAGCGTGGCCCGCAACGGCTACGGCCGTCAGCTCGATTCGTTCGAGGCCGATCTCGACATCGACGCCATCGCTCCCGGTGGGCTGTTTCGCGGCGTGTTCATCAGAGCGCCCGTCATCGGTGCGGTCGGCGATGATGTCGAGGTGCTCGTCTCGCACGAAGGCCGTCCGGTGATGGTGCGCCAGGGGCGAGCCGTCGGACTGAGCTTTCACCCCGAGCTGTCGGGCGATCGACGTATCCACCAGTGGTTCCTGCGCCAGGTCGTGCAGGACGAACCTTCCCGGAGGACGGCATGAGCGGCCATTCGAAGTGGGCGACGATCAAGCACAAGAAGGGGGCGGCCGACGCGGCCCGGGGCAAGCTCTTCGCCAAGCTGCTGCGCCAGGTGGAGGTATCGGCTCGCGAGGGTGGCGGTGACATCGACGCCAATGCCACCTTGCGCACCATGGTCCAGAAGGCCCGTGACGCCTCGGTGCCCGTCGACACGATCGAGCGTGCGGTCAAGCGTGGGGCCGGCGAGCTCGAGGGCGTGAAGTACGAATCGATCACCTACGAGGGTTACGCCCCTTCGGGTGTCGCGATGCTCGTCGAGACCCTGTCGGACAACCGCAACCGCACCGGGGCCGAGGTGCGCAACATCTTGTCGAAGAACGGTGGCAACCTGGCCGAGCCCGGCGCCGTGGCGTGGCAGTTCGAGCGCAAGGGCCAGATCGTCGTCGACAAGGCTACGGGCGTCACCGAGGACGACCTCATGCTGGCTTCGCTCGACGCCGGGGCCGAGGACCTCGCCGACGAGGGCGACAGCTTCCGGGTCACGACCGCGCCCACCGACTTGCACGCGGTGCGCACCGCGATCGAGGAGGCTGGCATCAAGGTCGCGAGCAGCGACCTCACGATGGTTGCACAGAACCTCGTCCCGCTCTCGAGCGAAGGCGACGTGCGCAAGGTGCTACGCCTGCTCGACGCCCTCGAAGACCACGACGACGTGCAAGCCGTCCACGCCAACTTCGACATCCCCGACTCCATCCTCCAGGCTCTCTAGTCCTGTGCTCGTGCCGGCTCCAGGGCGCCTCTTGGGTTTCGCCGAGCGAGGCGAGGTCTTGGATTGCGGGCGACGGCGCCGCCAGGCGCCTTGGAGCCCGCACTAGAGCGCGGCGACGTCGGTGAGCTCGATGGCGTTGCCGTCCGGGTCGCACACGAACCCCGCCCACACCGTGCGGCCGAAATCTTCCCGGGATCGGGGCTCCCGCATCACGTTCACGCCGGCGTCGCGGAGACGGTCGAACGTCGCGGGGATCTCGTCGGTGGGGACGTAGAGCGCAATGTGCGGGAAGCCCTTGCGCTCGGGCATGGCGTCGATCACGCCGAGGTGGAGCTGGAGATTGCCCATCCGTAGCCACAGGCCGGGGAACCCGTCGAACTCGGGGCGGGGAAGCACCTCGAAGCCGAGGACGTCGCAGTAGAAGTGCCGGGCCCGTTCGAGGTCGGTCACCGAGCCGGTCACGTGGCTGAATCCGCTGATCGCCCGTCCGGGGGGCGCCGTCAGCACCGGCGTCTTGGTCGAGGTCTTGGTTGAGGTCTCGGTTGAAGTCTTGGTCGAACGGCGGGGGGTGGTCGACGGGGTCTTCGTGGCCATGCGCGTCTCCGGGTGAACGGGGCGAAGCTCGCCGCCAAGGGCTCGGCCGGGGCATTCGCCTCGGGCCGCCCCCAACCCTAGACGCCCGTCCGACGTCACGCCGGCAGAGCGACTCGCTGCACGGCGTCGCCGCCGGCCACCGCGACCCAGGCGTCGAGATCGGTGATCGCCAGGGCCGCGGAGCGGGTCGGGAGATCGATGACCGCAGTCGCGGTGATCGTCGCGGGATCGATCCGCCAGAGGCTGACGGTCGGTGATCCGTCGAGCGTCTGGTCGGTGCGCTCGCTGATCGTCCAGACCCCGTCACGCGTGGCCGCCAGCGAGGTCGGGCGACCGCCGAGTTCGATGGTGTCGCTCACCGACCCGGCCTCGAGGTCGTAGCGGGTGACCGTGGTGGCGTTGGCGTTCGTGACCCACAGGGCGTCGCCGGAGCTGACGATCGCGGCCGGGCCCGAACCGACGGCGATCGCCCGGCCGGCGCGGCCGGTCCGCAGGTCGACGCGCCGGAGCGAGTCGGAGGCCCGATCGATGACCCAGACGGCGCCCTGCTCGCCGACGAGCCCCACCGGCGCCGTGCCGACGGCGATGGTGTCGGTCACCGTGCGCGTGCGCGGATCGATCCGAGCGATGGCACCGTCGCCCGACAGCGCGACCCAGACGGCGCCGTCGACCAGGGCCAGGCCGACCCCGCCGCGCCCCACGCTGATGCGGTCGGTCACCCGCATGGTGAGCACGTCGACCCGGACCACCGTCTCGGTCGCCGGATCGCCGACCCACACCGCGTCGGCGGTGGTGACCACCGGGCCGGGGGAACCGCCCACGAACACCGAGCCGGCGAGCTCGTGCGTGCTGACGTCGATGCGCACCAGTCGGCCTTCGTCGGTGATCGTCGCCCAGACGCTGTCGCCGGCGGCGGCGAGGCCACTCGGCCGCGACCCGACCGGGACCGTCTCGATGAGCGCCAGGCCCGATTCGCCGGGCACCGAACGGGGGCTCGGATCGTTGGGCGGCATGGCGTTCGGCTCGTCGAGGTCGCCGCGGGTCCCGACGCCGGCGGCGGGCGCATCCGGGCTCGGCCCAAGCGTCCTGGGCGCCGAGCTCACCGCAGCCGGGGAAACCGAGTCGGGCGCTGCGATGGTGCTCCCCGGGCTCCCGGTCGGGGCCAGCACCAGCGTGAGGGCGCCGACCGTCAGGCTCAGGGCCAGCACGGCCAGCGTGCGGCCGAGCCGGGGGCGACCTGCCCGACCTGCCCGGCCCGCCGCCGGCAGGGCGGATCGTCGGGCTCGGGTGGTGTCGAGCCTCGACGTGACGGCGGACGTGACGCCGGAGGTGAGGCCCGATGTGACGCCGAACGTGATCGGGGCCGACGTCGGGGCGCTTCCGAACGGTGGCGTCGAGCGCACCTTGTCGGTGGCGTCGTGGAGCGGCGACAACCGCCGGGCGGTCACCGGTACCCCAAGGGACTGCTGGTTTTCCTGGAGCATCGCCGCAAGCTCGGCCGCGTCGGCCGGACGGCCGGACGGGTCCTTGGTCATCGCCCAGGCGATGACGTCGGCCACGAGGTCGGGAACGCCCGATGCTCGCAGATCGGGGGCCGGCTCCGACCACGCCCGCAGCGCGACGGGGAGGAACGTCTCGTCCGTGTCGCGAACGAATGCCGGGCTCCCAGCGAGGAGCTCGTACATCGTCGAGCCCAGCGAGTAGACGTCGGACGCGACGCTGGCCTTGTCGCCCCCGAGCACCTCGGGCGCAGCATGGGCCACGGTACCGGTCACGACCCCGGAGATGGTCTCGATCTCTCCGCGCACCGCGACCACGCCGAAGTCGGCCAGTTTGCACTCGCCGAAGCAGTCGAGGAGCACGTTGCCCGGCTTCACGTCGCGGTGGAGCAGGCCCTCGCGATGCGCCGCGTCGAGCGCATCGGCAATCCGTACGCCGATGTCGAGCACCTCGGCCCAGGGACGGGGCCCGTGCGCATGCATCCGATCACACAACGAGCCACCGGCGAGGTACTCCATCGCCAGGTACCAGTCGCCCTCGGGGGTGAGCCCGGCGTCGTAGACCCGCACGATGTTGGGGTGCCACGACAACAGGCCCAATGCCTGGCACTCGCGCTGGAAGCGTCGGCGAAGGTCGCCGACCAGGTCGAGTCGGGTCAGGACCTTGAGGGCCACCATCCGATCGAAGGTCGCCTGACGGGCCCGATACACCACGGCATTGCCGCCTCGGCCCAGCTCGCCGAGGATCTCGTAGCCCGGGACCGTCAGCGGAGCAGCCGTGGATGGCTCGGTCACCGGCGCCGCTGTGCCCGTCCAGCGCTCGTCGGTCAGGTCGATGGTCATGATGCCCTCCGGGGTTCGCCGCCGCTTGCAACCCAACGAGCGCGACGAGGTCGGCCTGATACACCGGTTCGCTCGCGGCCCGTCCCCGTGATGCGATCCGGGCGCGTCTCGTGCGCACACCGGGGCGAGGTGACAAGATGCGGTGTACACACGTCGAGCCAACGAGGGGGAGCGGTGCGAGTTTCGATCACCGTGAACGGCCAGGAGCAGTCCCACGATGTCGAGCCGCGTCAGTTGCTCGTGTTCTTCCTGCGGGAATCGTGCGGGCTGACCGGGACCAACATCGGCTGCGACACCACGTCGTGCGGGGCGTGCACCGTGATGTTCGACGGCGAGTCGGTGAAGTCGTGCACCATGTTGGCCGCTCAGGCCGATGGCGGCGCGGTCAAGACCATCGAGGGCTTGGCCGACGGCGAGACGCTGCACCCGATGCAGCAGGCCTTCATGGAGAATCACGCCCTTCAGTGTGGCTACTGCACTCCGGGGATGATCATGGCCTCGATCGGTCTGCTCGACGAGAACCCGAAGCCCACCGAGGCCGAGGTACGGATGGGGCTCGAGGGCAACCTCTGTCGCTGCACCGGCTACCACAACATCGTCAAGGCCGTGTTGGCCGCCTCGCAGAAGAGCTGACGCTCACGTATCACCGGTCCGGCCGATCCACCTCCCAGGAGACGACGAGATGATCCCCGCTGCATTCGAGTACGTCCGGGCCGGTTCGGTCGATGAGGCCGTGTCCCTGCTCGGTCAGCACGGCGACGACGCCAAGCTGTTGGCCGGCGGCCACTCGCTGCTGCCCCTTATGAAGCTGCGCTTGGCGACGCCATCGGTGCTCATCGACATCGGCCGGCTCAAGGACCTCTCGTACGTGCGCGACGACGGTGACCACATCGCGATCGGGGCGCTCACCCGCCATCGCGACCTCGAGATCTCGCCCGTGTTGGCCGCTGGCAACGCGCTCGTCGCCGAGGTCGCCGGTCAGATCGGCGATCCGCAGGTGCGTCACCGGGGCACCATCGGCGGCTCGATCGCCCACGGGGACCCGGCCTCCGACCTGCCCACTGCGCTGGTTGCGCTCGACGCGACGTTGGTCTTGTCAGGCAAGGGCGGCACGACCCGGACCGTCGGCGCTACCGAGTTCTTCAAGGGCTTCCTCGAGACGGCGCTGGGGGCCGAGGAGCTCCTCACCGAGATCCAGGTCCCCAAGGCCAGCGCGGGCACCTACGTGAAGTTCAATCGCCGGGCTCAGGACTGGGCGATCGTGGGGGCCATCGCGGTCAAGTCCGGAGGCAGCACCCGGGTGGCGCTCACGAACATGGGCTCGGTCCCGGTGCGGGCCCGAGGCGTCGAGGCGGCGCTGGCTGGTGGGGCGTCCGTCTCCGACGCGGCCCAAGCTGCGGCCGACGGCACCGAACCCCCGTCCGATCTCAATGCCACGCCCGAGTACCGCCAGCACCTGGCCCGCGTCCTCACCCGCCGAGCGCTCGAAGCGATCGGCTGAGCGGGCCCCGCCGCCTGGAGATCTCGGGCGGTTCTGTGCAGCGTGTAGGTACCGAGAGTCGTAGGTACGAGAACCTGATCTTGGGTTCCTGTACGCTGGGAATTGCGCGTCCGTCGCACTCGGTGAAGCTCGAGGACTCGAGGAATCAGCGCCGATGTTCATCTACGGTCCGACGCCGGTCCAGCCGTCTCCTCCCGAGCGATCCCCCGGGCCGCTCGTCGCGGTCGGGGCGTATGACGGGATGCACCGGGCTCATCATGCGGCGCTGCGTCATCTCCGAGGGATGGCCGACGAGATGGGCGTCTCGGCCGGCATCGTCACGTTCGACGAGCCTCCCTCACGCGAACGGCGGCTGACGACGCTCGAGTACCGCCTGGAGCTCATCGAGCAGACGCACCTCGTTGACGAGGTCTGGATCCTGCCCACGGGCGAGCGTCCGGCCACGCCCGAAGCCTTCGTACGCGACGTGCTCGTCGACCGGGTGCACGCCAGCGGGGTGGCGCTCTCGAAGCACTTCGGGCTGGGCTACGACGCCGTCGACGACATCGCCACGGCCGAGCGGCTCTCGGGAGAGCTGGGCTACGACGTGGTGGGTCTCGACGAGGCGCTCGAGGAGCTCGCCGATCTGCCGTGCTCGATCGACGGGGTCACCGAGCGGCTCTCCGAGGGCGACGTGGCCGGGGCGGCCCAACTGCTCGGGCGGTGGCACGAGATGCGAGGTGTCGTCGAGCAGGGCGATCAGCGGGGCCGCACCCTGGGCTTTCCCACGGCGAACATGGCCATCCCGAGCACCTTGGTGATTCCCCAGGAGGGCGTCTACGCCGGCCTGTTCATCGACGAGGACGGCGTCCCGCGGCCAACGGCCATCTCGCTGGGCCGGCGCCCCACGTTCTACAAGGAGGGCCACGAGCTGCTCGAGGCCCACGTGCTCGATTTCGACGGCGATCTCTACGGCCACACCGTGCGCGTGCAGTTCCTCGCCCACCTGCGAGGCCAGATCCGCTTCGGCTCGGTCGACGAGCTCGTGGCCCAGCTCCACAAGGACATCGCCGCCACCCGCCACCGCATCGGCGAAGGCTGAGCAGGGGTGGGTGGGCGTCAGGGGCTGATCTGGCGGGTGAACTCCTGGCTGTCCCAGTAGTCGACGCGGTGGGCGATGAGGCCGTCGGCCACGCGGAAGCGGAACATGCCCCGGATGCGTACCGGGTGACCGTCGTAGCGGAAGGTCATCGTGTAGGGCACCGCCGCCCGGTCGGCCTCGACGATGATGTCCTCGACGTCGTAGTGCAGCTCGGCGAACTGGGCCAGGAACCCGCCCAGTCGTTCCCGGTAGGCGGCCCGTCCCACGAGCGAGGTCCCGAGCGCCGAGGTGTGCTCGTTCACGAAGTCGGCACTGACCGCGCCAGCAACGGCATCAGCATCGTGGGCGTTCAGCGCATCGAGGTAGCGCTCGACGGCCGACCGGGGGGCCGCGGCGTCGCCGGTCATGCGACGGTGATACCGGCTCGGGCCAGGAGGGCCCGGCGGGCCTCTGTGGCGGTCGCTCGCAGCCAGTCGCGATCGACGGTCGTCGCCCGTCCACCGGCCACGACCTGACGGCCGGCCACGAAGACGTCGCGCACGGTGCGCGACCCTGCGCCCCACACCAGATGCAGCACGGGATCGCCGTAGGGGATCCACTCCGTGCGGGACAGGTCGTGCAGCACCAGATCGGCCCGCTTGCCCACCTCGATCGAGCCGATCTCTTCTCCCATACCGATGGCCTCGGCGCCCCGGCGTGTGGCCATCTCCAACGCCCATCGGGCTCCCACGAGCGCGGGATCGATGCGGGCGTCGGCGAAGAGACCCGCGGTGAGCTTGGCCGCTTCGAGCACGTCGGGACGGTCGCCGGCGTTGTGCGAGTCGCCGCCGAGCGCGACCCGTCCGCGGGGATCGGCGATGAGCTCGGGGATGCGCCCATGGGGACCGGCGCCCTGGCCGAGACGGAGGTAGGCCCAGGGGCAGAAGGCGACGGCCGTGCCGGAGGCGAGCACCCGCTCGACCTCGGTGTCATCGAGGTGCACGGCATGGCCCAGCAGGAGATGGCGGCCCAGCATGCCCAGATCGGCGAAGTGCTCGATGGGACGGCGGCCGCAGCGGGCCAGGTAGGCCTCGGCGTCGCCGGAGCCGGGCGAGATGTGCAGCGTCATGCCCGTGCCCAGCGAGCGGGCCAGGTCGGCCGCGCCGGCGAGCAACTCGTCGGTGGCGAGATCGTGCCCGACGAGCGTGACCCATCCCACGATGTCGCCGCCGGGTGGGTAGCGTTCGCACAGCGCCCGAAGTCGGTCGAGCACCTCGTCGGCCGGCGCGGCGAAGGGGGCGCTCGGATCGTCGAGATCCCAGCCCCACTGCCCGATGGTGCCCCGGATACCCGCGGCGCGCATCCCGGCGACGACCCGGTCGGGATCGGCGACCGTTCCCGCCTCGACCAGGGTGGTGACCCCGCACTCGAGGGCCTCGACGCTGGCGACGAGCGCCGAGAGCTCGTCGTCGTCGGGGGAGTGCTGCGCATGGATGGGCACGGCCCAGCCGAAGATGGTCTCGCTCGCCGGTAGCCCGTCGGGGATCGTGCTGCGCACGAGCGGGTCACCGGTGAGGTGCTGGTGGGCGTTGACGAAGCCCGGTGTGACGAGGCACCCGCGGGCGTCGTGCTCACGCGCGCCCGGAAACCGTTGGCGCATCTGGTCGAGCGGGCCCACGCCGGCGATCCGTCCGGCGCCGTCGATCACCACCGCACCATTGCGCACCACGGTGTGCGCGGCATCGCAACACAACACGTCACCGCCGGCGATGAGCACGACGTCGCCGCCAACGGTGGCTCCGGGAACGCCCGCCGAGCCGAATTCTTCGCGATTGTTCACCGGAGGTGCGCGAAATCGCGAAGAAAGGCGGTTGGGAGCGGCCCGGCCCCGATCACCCCGGGGCCGTGCCCCACTTGGCCTGCACGGTGTCGTAGACGGCCTGGTCGTGGGAGATCTCGATCCGGTTGCCGTCGGGATCGGCCAGCATGCACACGTAGCCCACCGGGGCCGGGATGTGCTGGGGTTCCATGGCCAGACAGCCCGCGGCTCGGGCCCGTCCGGCGATCTCGTCGAGCGCCTCGGCCGTCGGTACCTCGATGCCGATGTGGGCGAACGGCGCGAGCTGCGGCTGCTCGCGGCCCTGGTCCTTGTAGAACATCACGAGCACGAGCACGAAGGGCGGGTCGACCTGACCGTCGTGCGACAGCCAGGCGCTCTTGCCCATGGGGTCCTCGAACCGCTCGAGCACCACGAGTGGCGTGAACTCGGTGTACCAGTCGATCGACCGGTCGATGTCGACCGACGGGAGCGCGATGTGGGTCCATCGGGGAGCAGTGAGCCGCGTCATCGCGCTCTCCTCGCCTGGGTGATCAGCCTTGGGCCTTCTTCGTTGCCCGGGCCACAGCGCTGGCCGCTGTGCGAGCCTGCTTGACCTTGGCGTCGACGACCTTGCTGGGATCCCACCGGGGGTTCTGGCTCGGATCGTCGCCGGCCTTGATCCACAGGATCACCTCGCTGCCCCACGGGTCGCGGAACGCGCTGTGGAACCCGTTGAACTCTTTCCAGTAGTGGTCGCGCCAGAGCACCTTGGCGCCGAGCTTCTCGGCCGTGGCCAGGATGCGCTCGGGAGTGTCGTCGTCGCTCACGAGGATGTAGATGCGAGGCGCCGCGCCGGACGCCTTCTTCGCCCCGGCCGAGGGCTTGGCGTTGGGATCGGGGACGGCCACGCTCGTCTCGTAGATGCCCATGTGGAGGTTGCCGACCTCGGAGTCGCTGCCGTCGGGGTTGGGAAAGGTGCCACCGGGCACGATCCGGTGGAACCAGCCGGCCGGGCGGCCTTCCACCTTCCACTTGAAGACCTTGGCGTAGAACGTGGCTGCTGCCTTGGCGTCGTCGGCGGGGAAGTCGACGAAGATCAGCGTGTTGGGTTGGCCCACGAGCGCTCCTGAAGTGTCGTTTCGGCGGACGCTACCACTGGTCTGACCAACTGACCACTGAGGTCGTGGCGTCGGGAGCGCCCGCGGGCTATGGTCAGACCAACTGACCACGTTGGAGGGGGTGCGCCATGGTCCAATCCGAAACTGCCGCCACCGCGAGTGTGCACAGTTCCGCCGCCGGTGTCGTTGTCAGCGCAGGCGTGGCCGACTCGATCGACGGGTCGTTCTGCGCCAACCCCGTCCTCGAGGAGTTCTGGTACCCGGTCGCGCTCAGTCGTGAGGTCACCGCCGAGCCGCGACGGGTCACGTTGCTGGGCCGTCATCATGTGCTGTGGCGCGACGCGGCCGGACGACCGTCGGTGCTGCCCGACCGGTGTCCGCACCGCAACAGCCCGCTGTCGGCGGGCACGATCTCCCCCGACGGATGCCTGCGTTGCCCGTACCACGGCTGGGAATTCGAGGGCGACGGTCGCTGCGTGGCCATCCCTTCCTCGGGCCCCGGCGCGGCGATCCCCCCCAAGGCGCATCTGCGTCCCGCCCATTCGGTCGACCGGTACGGGCTGGTGTGGGTCTGTCCGGGCGAGCCCAGAGGGGCCATCCCCGAGATGCCGTGGGACGACGATCCGGCCTTCCGCCGCTTCCAGAATCCGTTGGATGAATGGGCGGTTTCGACGACCCGCATGGTCGACAACTTCATGGACTACTCGCACTTCCCCTACGTGCACGTCGTGAGCTTCGGGGGGGCCGCCTCGACCGAGATCCCCGACATGGTGCTGGCGCCACTGGCCGACGAGTTCTTCGGCTACGAGTACGAGGTGATCGCGGCCAACGACTCGGGTGGCACCTCGGTGAGCCTGCAGGACACGCCCGTGGTGCACCGGCGCATGTCGACGGCCTTTCACCTACCCTTCGCCGTGCGCTCCACCATCGAGTACGACACCGGGCTCTCGCACATCCTGCTGCTGCTCTCCACGCCCGTCGACGACACGCACTCGTATTTCACGTTCGTGGTCTGGCGGAACGCCAGCCCTGACAACAGTGTTGGTTTCGACGGCGATGCCGATCACGAACGCGACGAGGACATGGTGATGGCCTTCGACCGTCAAATCGGCGCCGAGGACAAGGTGATGCTCGAGCGGCTGTCGGGTCCCTTACCGTTGGGCAACGCCGGCGTCGTGAGCGTGCAGGCCGACAAGCCGTCGGTGGAGTGGAAGCGCCAGCTGCGCCAGTTGCTCGAATCCCACCGGCAGACGGAGGTCGATCGGTGCCCGTGACCGGGATCAACCATGTCGTGCTCTACGTGCGCGATGCCCGAGCCCATGCCCGCTTCTACCACGAGATGCTGGGGTTCGAGGACGTGATCACGCATCCCGACGGGGCCTTCGCGTTCATGCGGGCACCGGCGTCGCAGAACCATCACGATCTCGCGTTCTTCTCCATCGGGGCCCAGGCGGGAGCGTCGGCAGCCGGGCGGAGCACGGTGGGGATGTACCACGTGGCCTGGGCCGTCCCCACGCTGGCCGAGCTGGCCGAGGTACGCGAGCGGCTCGCGGCCAAGGGGTGTCTGGTCGGTTCGTCCGACCACGGAGTGAACAAGTCGCTCTACGCGCACGATCCCGACGGCCTGGAGTTCGAGGTCACATGGATCGCCCCGGCGGCGCTGTGGTCGAGCGAGGAACATGAAGCGATCGTGCGCCCGCTCGATCTCGACCGCGAGATGGCCCGCTACGGCGCGACCACGCCGGGCAACACCGAGACCGTGGGATCGCCGACGTGACCCTGTCCGACCCCGCAGCGACGCAGAGCCGGGGCAACGGGCGCTTCGAGCCGGTGAGCCGTCAGACCGTGTCGCAGCAGGTGCGAGACCGGCTCGTGGCGTCGATCCGGGTCGGCGACTTCGCGCCGGGCCAGCCGCTGCCGTCGGAACGGGTGCTGTGCGACGAGTTCGGCGTGGCCCGCACCTCGGTGCGGGAAGCCATCCAGGGCCTGATGTCGCTGCGACTCGTGGAGCGCCGGGGCAACCGCACCCGCGTGGCCGAGCACCTCCCCGGCGTGAGCGTCGACGGTTTCGATCTCCGCAAGGAGCGCGTCCGCGAGCTGTTCGAGGTCCGGCGGGTCATCGAGATTCCTGCGGTCGAGTTGGCCGTGTGCCGAGCGACGGCGCACGAGCGCGCCGAGCTGAGTGCGATCGCCGCCGAGTTTGTCGACACCATGGCCCTCGAGCCCTTCCGGCGCCTCGACCGTCAGTTCCACTGGATGCTGGCCCAGGCGTCGGGGAACCGGTTTCTCGCCGAGATGTACCAGAAGGTGCTCGACGCGCTGTTCCAGTCGAGCGATTTCGGCTCGTTGCTCTACGCGACCCCGAATCGCAAGGCGGTGAAGGAGATCGTCGCCTCGGCGGGGCGCTCGCACCGG
Source organism: Actinomycetes bacterium (assembly GCA_031362415.1). GTDB lineage: Bacteria > Actinomycetota > Acidimicrobiia > IMCC26256 > VFJJ01 > VFJJ01. Next base: position 24,983 of record JANLSK010000201.1, read on the forward strand.
GCGATCGCGGCCGCGGTGCTGGCCGGCGATCCGGTCGGGGCGATGGAGCAAGTGAGTGCCCACCTGCAAGACGTCGAAGACCGTATGGTCAAGCGGCTCGCATGAATCTCCTGCGGCATCATCTCTTCACGAGCGGAGGATCTCAATGAGCTCACAGCCGTCGGCGAGCGACCAGCGGGTGTGGTTCCTCGACGACGCCGCCTTCGTCGAGGTGAACCCGGGCATGCGTCGACGGGTACTGCCCGGAAACGACATGATGCTGTGCTTCTGGCGCATCAAGTCGGGTGTGGGCCCGACCCCGTACGGCGATCATCCCGAGCACGAGCAGTTCGGGATCATCGTTGCCGGCCATCTCGACTTCCGGATCAACAGCGGCGAGCGCTCGGTGCTCGGCCCCGGCGACGTGTACTGGGCCCCCGCGGGCTGCGATCACGGCGATTCGCTGTTCCGGGGCGATCCGGACCGCAACGACGAGGTGTGGATCGTCGACATGTTCTGCCCCAACCGCGACGAATACAGCCCGGACGTCGTCCGGTGACCGATCTGCTCCTGGCCGTCGACATCGGGGGGACCTTCACCGACGTCGTGCTGCTCGACGCCTCGACGGGCCGGGTGGTGGTCGACAAGACGCTCACGACCCCGGCGGCGCCGCTCGACGGGGTTCGCGCCGGCGTGATGGCCCTGCTGCACAAGGCCGGCGTGTCCCCGGCCGAGATCCGTCGACCGATCGTGCACGCCACAACGCTGATCACCAACGCGCTCATCGAGGGCAAGACAGGACGGGCCGCGCTGGTCACCACCGCCGGGTTCGGCGACACGCTGCTCATCCGGACCGAGCACCGCTACGACATGTACGACCTGCAGATCGAGTTCCCGCCGCCGCCCATCCCCCGCGAGCTCACGTTCGAGATCGCCGAACGGACGACGGCGCTCGGAGAGGTCCTGGCCTCGCCCACCGATGCCGACCTCGACGCCGTTGCTGCGCAGATCTCGACGGCCGGCGTCGAGGCGGTGGCGGTGTGCCTGCTGCACAGCTACGCCAACCCGGCCAACGAGCGGACCGTCGCCGAAGGCCTCGAGAAGCGCCTGAGACTCCCGGTGTGCAGCTCGGCCGACGTGGCCCCGCAGATCCGCGAGTACCCCCGCATGGTGACCACGGCGTGCAACGCGGTGACCATGCCGGTGATCGGCCCCTACCTCGACGAGCTCACGCGCTGGCTGGCCGCCGAGGGTTTCGGTGGGGGCGTGCTGATGATGCTCTCGAACGGTGGCGTGGTGTCGGCGGCCGAGGCGGCCCGACTGCCCATCCGTCTGGTCGAGTCGGGCCCGGCAGCCGGTGCCCTGGCGGGGACGTGGCTCGCGCGCCGGCACGGCATCGAGCGCCTGCTGTGCTTCGACATGGGCGGTACCACGGCCAAGTCGTGTCTCATCGAGCACGGTGAGCCCGAGCTGACCACCGAGTTCGAGGTGGCCCGGGTGTATCGCTTCAAGAAGGGATCGGGCTATCCGTGCTCGGTTCCGTCGGTCGACCTGGTCGAGATCGGCGCTGGCGGCGGATCGCTCGCGCACGTCGATTCCTTGGGATTGTTGAAGGTCGGGCCGGAGTCGGCCGGCGCATCGCCGGGTCCGGCGTGCTACGGCCAGGGCGGGACGGTCGCCGCGGTGACCGACGCCGATCTGCTGCTGGGCTGTCTCGATGCCGGGTACTTCCTCGGCGGAGACATGGCGCTCGACATCGCCGCAGCCGAGCGGGCGGCGACGGCGCTTGGTGATGCGCTGGGCGCGAGCGCGCTCGACGTCGCCGGTGGGATCCACGAGATCGTCAACCAGAACATGGCCGCGTCGGCGCGGATGCACGCCGTCGAGCGGGGCATCGACCTGCACGGCGTCACGGTGATGGGCTTCGGGGGTGCCGGACCGGTGCATGCCTGCGGTGTCGCCGAGCTCCTCGAGGCTCCCACGGTGATCTTCCCCGTCAACGCTTCGGTGCTGTCGGCCTTCGGCACGCTGGTCTCGCCGGTACGGGTCGATCTGGCCCGCACCAAGCTGGGCCTGCTCGATGACGGCGTCACGGCCTCTCGGGAGCCGCTGCTCGACGAGATGCGAGCCGAGGCCCGGCGGGTGCTCCCCGAGGCCGGCGTGCCGGTCGACGCGATCCGCTTTCGCTACGGGCTCGACGCCCGATATCACGGTCAGGGCAACGAGATCACGGTCTGGGTCGGCGAGGGCCACGACTGGCCCAGCGACGTCGCCGACACCACCGAGCGCTTCCAGAACGCCTACGAGCGCGTGTACGGGTTGCGCATCCCCGACATGGCCGTCGAGGTCGTCACCTGGCGCATCACCGCCTACGTGCCCGCCCCCGAGCTGGGCCTGGGGCTCGGGGTCGGGCAGCCGGCGGCAGCCACCGATGCCGTGACCGCGGTCGGAGCGCCGGTGCCCGACTCCCGGCGGCCCGTCCGGTTCCGTCGCGGCGCGCCTCCCGTCGACACGCCGGTGTACAGGCGCCCCGCGCTCGTGGTCGGGGCCACCTTCGCCGGTCCGGCCATCGTCGAGGAGCGCGAGACGACCGCGCTCATCACGCCGGGCTGGCAGGCCACCGTGGCCGCCGACGGATCCATCATCGCGACCTGGCAGGGAGGGTCGGCATGAGCGCCCCGACGAACACCGAGATCGGGTTCGCCGCTCCCAGTGCGGGCTCGATCGACAGCATCGAGCTCGAGGTGCTGTGGAGCTCGTTGATCGCCACGGTCAACGAGCAGGCCCGGGCGTTGCAACGTGCCGCGTTCAGCCCGATCGTGCGTGAGGCCGGCGATCTCGCCAACGCCGTGTTCGACCGGCGGGGGCGGATGGTCGCCCAGGCCGTCACGGGCACGCCGGGCCACATCAACTCGCTGGCCCGGGCCGCGGCGGCCATCCTCGACGAGTACCCACCCGATTCGCTGCGCCCCGGCGACGTGCTCATCACCAACGATCCCTACAAGACCGCCGGGCAGCTCCTCGACGTGACCGTGCTGAGCCCGGTCTGGGCTCCCGCGACGACGGCCGGGGCCGACAGCGACGGGGCGCCCGTCGGCGCTTCCCGGGCCATCGCCTTCTTCGGTTCCACGATTCACCACACCGACGTGGGTGGCTACGGGATCGGCGCCGGAGCCCGCGACGTGTTCGAGGAGGGTATCTGGATCCCCATATGCCGCTTGATGATCGCCGGTGAGCGTAACCCCGACGTGTGGAAGTTCATCCTCTCCAACGTGCGCGAGCCCCAGCACATGGCCGGTGATCTCCACGCCCAGATCGCCTCGGGCGAGGTGGGAGCCAAGCGTCTGCTGGCGCTGTGCGCGCACCATGGCCTCACCGACATCGAGGCCCTGAGCGACGAGATCGTGCAGCGCTCCGAACACGCAACCAGGGCGGCGATCAGAGCCCTGCCGGCCGGCCGGCACGAGGCGGCATCCACGCTCGACCTGGCCGACGGCTCGGAGATCCACATCGCGGTGGCCGTCACCATCGATCCCGATGCCGGCGAGATCCTCGTCGACTACGCCGGCTCGTCGGGGGCCAGCCCCTTCGGTATCAACGTGGTCAAGAACTACACCCACGCCTACACCACGTTCACGATCCGCTCGGTGCTCAACCCCGACGTCCCCAACAACTACGGCTCGTTGCTGCCGATCAGGGTCGAGGCCCCCGAGGGCTCGATCGTCAACGCCGTGTCGCCGTCACCGTGCACCGCCCGTCACGTCGTCGGCATGTTCCTGCCCATGCCCATCCTCCAGGCGCTGGCCGCGGTGCTTCCCGATAAGGTGATCGCCGAAGGCGCCGGGGCCGTGTGGACGATGCAGGTGAGCGGCACCCACGACGACGGTCGCCCGTTCATCACGGCCATGTTCACCTACGCCGGCGGTGTCGGGGCCCGGGCCACCAAGCCGGGGCTGTCGGCGGTGGCGTATCCGACGGGCGTCTCGGCCGTTCCCACCGAGGTGGTCGAGGGCTCGGCGCCCATCCGCTTCCTACGCAAGGAGTTACGGCCACACTCGGGCGGCGACGGGGCCCAGACGGGCGGGCTCGGGCAGATCATCGAGTTCACCGTCGACACCGAGCGCCCGTGGGTGCTGAATGCCGTGACGTCGCGCATGGGCTTTCCCCCCTTGGGATTGCGGGGTGGCCAGGCCGGCGCCCCGGGTCGGTTCCTCGTGAACGGCGAGCCGGTGCGCACCCAGGCCCGTATCACGCTCCAGCCCGGCGACATCGTGCGTCTCGAGCTCCCGGGCGGCGGCGGCTACGGGACGGCACCGTCATGAGCCTGGACGTGTCGCCGACGTTCGCTGGCCGGTGGGCCGAGGCCGTGGACGCCGTGGGATCACGGGTGTTCCTGCGATTCGAGGCCCCCGGCGAGGTGGTCTCGGAGTGGACCTACGCCGAGTTCGATCTCCTCGTGCGCCGAGTCGCGGCCGGTCTCCTCGAACGTGGCGTCGGTGCAGGAGACGCGGTGAGCCTGGCGCTCACCAACAGCCCCGGGTTCGTTGCAATCTGGTTGGCGGCAGTTCGGCTCGGAGCGTTCGTCGTGCCGTCCGACCCGCAATCGCGGGCGTCGGAGCTCAGGAGCCACATCGAGCGGACGGGCGCCGAGGTCGGGGTGTGCTCGACCGCCCGAGCCGCCGAGTACCGCCGGGGCGCCGAAAGCACCGGTATCACGATCGTGGAGGTCGACGAAGCCGACGACTCGCTCACCTCGTTCGGCGCCGCCGTGCTGGGCCTCGATCATCCCTGGCCTGGGCCGCTCGACCGGGCTGCGGTCATGTTCACGTCGGGCACCTCGGGCCAGCCCAAGGGCGTCGAGGTCACCCAGGCCAACTATGCCTTCGCCGGCGACGTGATGGCCGCCGCCGCCGGTCTCACCATGCACGACCGCCAGATCGTCGTGCTGCCGCTGTTCCACGCCAACGCCCAGTACTACTCGTTCGCCGCGGCCATCTCGGTGGGGGCCAGCGTGGCGCTCATGCACACGTTTTCGGCCTCGGGCTTCCTGGCCCAGTGCGCCCGCCATGGGGCCAGCCACGCCTCGCTGTTCGCCGCGCCGATGCGGATGATCCTGGCCCGGGGCGCGACGCCCGTCCCCGATCTCCAACTACGCCACTGCTGGTACGCGCAGAACGTGACCGCCGAGCAGTACCAGAGCCTCTCGGGGTTGCTCGGCTGTCGACCCCGCCAGCTCTACGGCATGACCGAGACCATCCC
>JANLSK010000210.1:0-33359 GCA_031362415.1 Actinomycetes bacterium
GCCGTGGCGATATAGGTGCCCAGCAGGCACACGCCCATCGAGCCGGTGTTGTGGTCGAGCGTGTGCGCGCCCACGACACCACGCCCGTCGGGCGCCTCACCGGCGTGGAGCTCGCCGGGCGCATGGTCGCGAGCCCAGCGGCCCTCGTACACCACCCCCGCGGGGTCGATCAGGAAGTTGTAGGCGATGTCGCTCCAACCCCGACTCTCGAAGTGGAACCGGTGGATCGAACGCAGGGTGACGGTGGGATCGGGATCGACCGCGGTGGCCGAGTGGTGCACCACGAGCTTGCGGACAGGGGCGAACGACCGGACGCCGTCGCGCAGCGTCTCGTCGGCCCCCCACTCGGCCCGGGTGACGATCCGAGGCGCCGGAACCACGACGGCGGTCAACTCGGCGTCGCTGAGATCGAGCGTCGCAGCATCCCGGGCGCCACGGCGATCGTCGCGCTCCAACCAGGATCGTGACTCCCGCCCGATGACCCTCCTGCCGACGACCGACGCCCCGGCCCACACGCCCAGCCCGATGCCGGCCTGGCGCAGGAGCCGGCGACGGTCGACAAGGCCCCGCCCGTCACAGGCGTCACGCCGATCCGGGCCGCCGGGCCCGGTGCCGGGACGGGCCTCGGCACCGGTGCACCCGGCGTCGCCAGCATCGCAGCCTGGGAGGCCCACGGGGCTGGGGCGGGCTGCAGCCGACGGCGTCCCCGAGCCAGTCCGGTGGCCGTGGCCCTCGGCGTGCTCGTCGGTCACCCGGCTGCTGCCACGAGATCGCGCACGGTGCCGGTGAAGGCCGGATCGACATCGGGGATACCGCCCATGACCGGGGCGTCGCCGAACGAGTGCACGGCGCCGGTCGTGGTGGCGATGAGGTAGCCGCCGCCCGAGAGGGTGGGTTCCATGCCGACGGCCGTGGCCGAGACCCCGATACCGGGCAAGCTGCCCCGGTAGGTGGCGTTGCCGAACGCGAACAGGCCACCGTCGGACGCGATCATCCAGTAACCAGCGGCGTCGGGGGACGAGGCCATGCCCACGATGGGCTTGGCCAGTGTGATGCTGCCGGTGCTGCCGAAGAACTGCGCGTCGCCGAAGCTGAACACGCCACCGTCGGACGCCACGAGCCAGTACCCGCTCCCGCTCGGTGTCGCGGCCATTCCAACGATCGGTTGGTTGAGGACCATGGCCCCGGTGCTGCCGAAGAACTGCGCGTCGCCGTACGAGAAGATCCCCCCGTCGGACGCCACCATCCAGTAGCCCTTGCCCGACGGCGTGCGCTCCATGCCCACGATCGGCTTGTTCAACCGGATGTTGCCGGTGCTGCCGAAGAACCGGGCGTCGCCGTACGAGAAGATCCCGCCGTCGGACGCCACCATCCAGTACCCGGCGCCCGACACGGTGCGTTCCATACCCACCATGGGCTTGTTGAGCGCCAGGGTCGAGGCCGAGCCGTACGCGCCCGCGTTGCCGAACGTGTACACCGCACCTTTGGTGTCGGCGAGCCAGTACCCGCCGATCCCCCCCGACGGCGCCTGGAACACCCGGAACCAGTCGGATTTCAGGCCCAGCCGGCTGCGCACCTCGTTGCCCGTGACCGTGACCTTGCCGCCGGTCCCCGAGATCACCACGGTCTGGGCCCGGCCCCCGAAGTTGCCCAAGCCGTTGCGGACGGTCACCGACAGGCTCGTGAAGGTGCCGATGGTGGGCCAGGCGCTCTCGATGGCGCTCGTGGCGATCTGGGTCTTCCACTTGTGGTTGGGGTTCGAGGCGATGGCGTCGCCGTCGTCGACGACCGCGGTGAACGTGCCCTGGACGGTGTGGCCGCCGGTCGATGACGAGAACTCGGTTCGGGCCACGCTGCCCGAGCCCATGAGACGGACGACGCCCACCGTGTCGAGGATCGCCTGGTCGCTGCGCGCGTCTTCGAGACGGGTCATCGGCGCGCCCGCCGACGGCGCCGAGCCGAACCCCATGTACACCTGGCACGAGGCCGTGTCGCACGTCTTGATGAGCATGCCGGAGTACGTGTAGCGGTTCTCGGCCCAGGCGTACGACCGGGCGGCGATGGCCTGGGCCCGCAGCGCGTTCATGCCCGCTCCGCCGCCCTGGGATCCCCACGACGCCGGCGACTCCCGGGGCACCACGCCCCGCAGGTACGAGTCGAGCTTGAGCCGGTTGACGGTGCGACCGACGTTGAGGTTGGTGTCGGCGACGGCGAGGAAGTCGCCCCGGTACCACCGCTGGGTCCCGCCGGGCTCGCAGGCCTGGATCATGGCGTCGGGATCGTCGCCCTCCTCGGGCGTGTCGAACACGACCGGGCCGGCGACGTTCGCCGCCACGACCGTCCACGGCCCGGCACACGTGGGCGAGGTCGACACCTCGAAGGCGTTGGCGCCGAGATGCCGGGCCCGCCATGCGGTGGAGGCCACACCCGGCGCGGCGGCCACGGCGACCGTTCCCGCGTTCTGGTACAGGAGGGTCTCGACGCCGTCGAAGTCGGTGAGCCGCACCGTGATCTCGCTGGCGGGATCGACGGCTCCCGTGGTCGTGCCACCGTAGAACCAGTCGACGATCTGTTGCGACGACCAGCCGGCCAGCGCGTAGCCCAGCGAGCCGTACTGGCCCAGCCCCCGACCGTGGCCCCAGCCGTGACCCTCGAGGGTCAGCGTCGGCCCGACCGCGGCGATCGACACCGGCTCGGGTGCCACCTGGGTCGCCAGGGTGTCGGCGGCCCCGCCCCGCTCGGCGGTCTCACCCGTGTCGGCCGTCTCGAAGGCCGTCTCGGAGGCCGTCTCGGGGAGAGGCGTCGTCTCCGGGGTCTGGGCCCATCCGGGCGCGCCGGAGCCGCCCAGGAAAGCCAGGCTGAACACGGTGCCGGCCAGCAGCGCTGAGACCGAGCGCCGGGCTCGACCCGTTCGAGCGTGGAAGACGTCTCGCATACGAAAGGGCGCGGGTGCCACGGGTGGCACGACCACGAATGACGACCACCGTAGCCTGACCGGAGCGTGCTCTCGGCGCGGGCCGGGCACACGACACGGCTGGGCTCGCCCCACCGACCGCGCAAAAATTGGGGCAGCCCGGTTCCGAAGCGGGGTGGGTTGCTTCGGAACCGGGCTGGGAGCGGTGCACGACATTCCTACACCTATCACCCGTCGCTGCAAACCTCTTCGGGCACAAGTTGGGCGGGGCTTTCCTGCCGCTTCACCATCCCCTAAACGAACCACCGCGCCCCGCGAGCGACCGTCACGTTCCGCGGTCGATTCGGGAACCACGGGCGTCGGCGACGGTTCGCAGGAAGGTGCCGTACCGGTCGACGATCGTCTCCCAGGCGAACTCGGCTTCCACGTAGGCCCGTCCCCGCTCGGCGAGGTGGCGGCGGAGGTGGGCATCGGCGCTGAGACGGTCGATGGCCGCCTCGAAGCTGGCGTAGCCGGTGAACGCCAGCCCGCCCCCGGATCGGTCACAGTGCTCGACGGTGGCCTCGCAGCGGCCGTTGACGACGATGGGGACGCCGGCCATCCACGCCTCGATCACCACCAACGAGAACGCCTCGTAGGGCGACGGGTTGACGAGCACCTGAGCCCGCTCGAGCAGGCCCCACTTGGCTCCTTCGCCGACCTCGCCGATCACGTGCACGTCGGGATGAGGCTTCGGGCGGTTGACGACGGGGCCCACGTACACCAACTGCAGCGGCCCCGGACGGCGTTCCTTGTAGGCCGCGAACCACTGGGCCAGACCCCCGGCCCCCTTGCCGTCGTCAATCCGGCCCAGGCACAGGAGATACGGCCGGTCGCCCACCCCGACCGCGCTCAGGTGCTCGGCAGCGGCGGCGTGGTCTGCGTCGTGACGATCGACGCCGAGCCCCACGAGCACTTGACGCTTGTGGGCGATCGGGAACAGGCGCTCGACCAACCGCCGTTCACCCCAGGTCTGGAACACCAGCCCGTCGGCAGCATCGAACACCGACCGGAACAGGGTCAATCGGATGGGCGCCTCGTCGTGGGCGGCCGGGTGCATGATCGCCGCCGCCTGTCCCCGCGTCGCCACCATCGGCAGCCCGGCGACGGTGGGGTGGTACAGGTACGGATAGAACGCCACCACGTCGGCATCGCCGGCGCCCACGGCGTCGAGCAGCGCGGGCGACACCGGGCCCTGCCGCTCGATCCACCTTCGCCCGTCGACCTCGGACGTCATCGCCGGGCGGTTGAGGATCCGCCGCGAGAGCCGGTCGAACCCCGGTGCACGCCCCGACGCCGACCGGAATCGATGCACCGTGACGCCGTTGATCTCCACGGTGCCCTCGGGAAACTCGTTCGCCCACGTGGTCGCCTCGAGCGCGCACGTCGTGTAGATCTCGACCGGCCAACCCAGGATCGACGAGACGCGCTCGGCGATCATCCGAGCCCCGAGCTCGGCGCCACCTCGCACTTCGAGCCCGTAGCGGGGCACCACGAAGGCCAGCTTCCGCGGCGTCGAGCGCAGGTCGACGGTGGCTGCGCTCACGGGAGGCTGCGTGGCGGGCTCGGGCTCGGGCTCGGTATCGGTGGCGGTGGCGGTGGCGGTGGCGGTGGCGGGAGCCGAGGGCCGGCTCACGATCCGATCACCGGGCTCAGGGCTTCAACCAAACGTTGGGTCGACGGGCCGATGGCCAGCTCGGCCACGCGCATGCGGCCCGCGGCCACGAGCGACTCCCGCAGCGACCCATCGCGCACGAGGCGATCGATCCCCGCAGCCAGCAGCGCCGGATCGCAGCGGTCGAAGCTCAAGCCGGCGTCGCCCAGGGTCTCGGGGACCGCGGCTGCGGCCACGGCGATCACCGGGAGGTCGTTGGCCATGGCCTCGAGCAGCGGCAGGCAGAACCCCTCGTGCTCGCTGCAGCACAGGAACACGTCGGCCGCTCGGTAGTGCGCCGTGAGCGCCGAATCGGATATGACGCCGGTGAACGTGACGGCATCGGTGACGCCGAGCGAGGCGGCGAAGTCGCGCAGCGCTCGAAGGTAGCGGCCGGACGACGATCCGCCCACCAGCGTGAGACGGGCCAAGGGGTCGTAGGCCCTCCGGTAGACCGCGAAGGCCTTGATCACCTCGTGCTGGCGCTTGTTGGGGCTGATCCGCCCCACGAACAGCACGTCGGCGCCACCCCCGGCCTTGCGATCACCGAGCTCGGCGAGCAGCGCCCGATCGAGCTCCCGGCCGAACTGGTCGGGATCGAGGAGGATGGGCACGACCGCGGTCGTGGGAAAGCCCACCGAACGGAGCTCGGACTGGTTGTACGACGAGTCGGCCATGCCCAGCACGGCCTTGGCGGCAAAGACCGCGAGTTGGCGTCGGCCGAGGGCCAGGCCGTGCACGATGTCGTCGTTCCAGCCGAAGAAGAACCGCTCGGGCGTGATGTTGTGGTAATCGACGACCTTGTCGCCAGGCTGGTCGACCACGAAGTCGGCCAGCGTCGAGCCGATGGCCATGTGGTACACGAGGACGTCAGCGGCACCGGCCGGATGGGCCCGCGAGCCGTACTCGCCGAAGGGCACCACCTCGATGGCCAGCCGCTCGTCGACATGTTCGACGAAGATGTCGGACCGGTGCCCGAGCTCGCGCACGATGCGCCGGATCTGCAGCGCGTGCTGGCTGGTCGCGTCGCCCGGCGAGAGCTTGGGAAGGAACTGGTGGACGGGCGCCGGCACCGCCAGAGCGTAGGTCGCCACCGGCTTCGGCCGAGACCCTCGTCCACCGCAGGACCGCACGCCGCAACAGCGCCCGCGCGGCGCTCAGCCGGGAGCGCCGGCGACGAGATCGTCGACCAGCGTGCGCAGGAGCGCCGAGGTGAGCGCCGGGGCGAAGTCGGCCGCACGGTCGCGGCCGCGCTCGACCATCGCCGTCCGCAACGGAGCGTCGCCGACCACCCGGGCCACGGCCGCCGCGAAGAGCGCCGGCTGCTCGGGACCCACGAGGAGCCCGGCTGCGCCCCGACCCGTGCCGCGACCCAGCGTTTCGGGGACGGCCGCAGCGTCGACGGCCACGACCGGGACCCCATGGTGCATGGCCTCCACGAGCGGCACGCCGAAGCCCTCGTGGCGTGAGGCACTGGTGAGCACGTCGGCGCTCAGGTAGTACGCACACAGCTCCGCCGGTGGCACCGATCCGACGATGTCGACAGCGCTGGTGAGTCCCAGGTCGGCCACGAACGCTTCGAGCGCGCTCAGGTACGAATGCGACGAGGAACCACCGACCAGGTAAAGCCGGGCCAACGGATCGTGGTCGCGCCGGTACAACGCCAGGGCCTTCACCAACTCGTGCTGGCCCTTGTGGGGACTGATCCGCCCGACGAAGAGCCAGTCGGCGCCCCCGCGATCGCGAGCCCGTTCGAGGCGGCGCAGCGTGGCCGGGTCGGGCTCGATGTCGAAGTCGTCGGTGTCGATGATGATCGGGAGGACCGCCGTGGCCCCGAACCCCAGCGCCGTGAGCTCCGCTTCGTTGAACGCGCTGTCGGCCAGGGCCAGCTCGGTGACCGGCGCCAGCTCGGCCAGTTGCCGGCGGCCCAGGGCCAGCTCGGCGGCCACGTGCGGCTCCCACGGAGCAAAGAACAGGTCAGGCGTGATGTTGTGGTAGTCGAGCAGCTTGGGCTCGGGACGGGCCATCACGAATCCGGCCACGGGACTCCCGGTGGAGCCCTGGTACAGGAGCCAGGTGTGCCCGGGATCGGCCGCCGCGCCACCCGACCTCGCCGGTCCGAACCACGTCGACGGCCGACTTCGGGCCGATCGGGCCAGCGCCGAGACCGTGGCTCGCATCGTGGCGGTCTCCCTACCGAACGTTCGGTAGGGAGCGCAGCGGCGGCGCACCTCGGGCTGGGACTCCGACGCGTAGATGGTGCTGTCGATCCCCATGTCGTGCAACACCCGCTGCACCTGGAGCGTGTGATGGCCGATCGCGTCGCGAGACGCCAGCGACGGCACGAACTGGTGGATGGCGACCATGAGCGCTCCGTCGCTACCAGCGAGCCCTGACCGCCGTCACGAGGAACGACGAGGGCGGAAACAGCATCGAACCGAGCCGGGCCAGGTTGGCGTTGAGGATCGTGTTGGCCTCACCCGTGCCCGGGACGCTCGCCAGCCCGCCATCGAGACCGGCCAACCGCACCTCGACCTCACGAAAGCCGCGAGCGTCGAGCAGGTGCTGCCACGTCTCGGGGTGCAGCGGACGCCCGGGAGCCAGGTCGGCCTCCACCACCGAACGCGGCACCGCGGCCGGATGCTCGGAGACGATCACCAGACGGGCCCCGTCAGCCAGGACGGCCTCGGCCCGGTCGACGAGCTCCAGCAGACCACCGAGCGGGAGGCGCTCGACGGCGCCGCACAGCACGAGCCCGCCGAGCACACCGTCACCGAGCCGACGCAGGTGCTCGGCCGTGTCGTCGGGGCGGAGATCGAGCCCGGGACGCCGAGCGGTGGCCAGATGCCCGTGGCACCCGTCGACCCCGTAGGCATCGAGCCCGTCGGACTCGAGGCGCTCGACGAACGATCCGTCGCCAGCATCGGCGTGCAGGACCCGACCCGTCACGTTGACCAGCAGGGCGTGCACGTCGTCGGTCCACGGATCGAGCGACGACGGCCGCTGGCGATGCCGATCCTCGGCCGAAACCAGGGGGGAGGCGCCGGGTGTGGCCCCCTCGAGCCGATCGACGCGTCGACCCAGGGTCCGCAGCGCCTCGACGACGGTGTGGCCGAAGGCGCTCACCTGTTGGGTGACGAAGCGCAGGTACCACGCCATCAGCTTGCGCAGCACCCGCTTGACGAGCCCGACTCCGGGCAGGTTCGAGGCCGTGGGCACGTCGAGATCGACGAACCAGGAGCTGTCCGCCCGAGCGACGAGAGCGTCGAAGTCGGTCCCGGTGGCGCCCGCGGGGGCGAACCGGGCGAACAGCAGGTCGAGATCGCGTTCCACCGCCGGGGGCAGCTCGCCGGTGGCCCGCTTGCGGGCCACCTCGTCCTCGAGCTCCGCAACGACGCGCGCCAGATCGAGCGACGGCAGCTCCGAGGGCCCGGACGACCCGGACGCTGCTGGTGAGTGCTCGGTGGCCGTCACGCAGCCGACCCGTTCACAGCCGACCCGTTCACTGTGCGAGCCCCAGGATCGCCGGTTGAGCCGGCACCACGAAGGCCTCGACGGGAATGTCGACGAGCCCCCGCTTGTGTCCGGGGTTCATCACCTCGAAGCTGTCGCGCTGGTAGCGCTGGGCGTAGATCAGCCCGCCGTCGCGGTTGTGCACACCGATGCTCAACGGATAGGTACCGTCGAGCAGGGGAACGCACGGGATACGGAACACGACCACACCGTCGCCGTGCAGCGAGCCGAGGTTGGACTCGATGATCTCGGTGTTCACGCCCACGAGATGCACGCCATCGAGGTCGGACACGTCGAGCGCGAAGACGACGTCGTCGATGGGCTCGGGAGCGTGGTACGCGACGTGGATCTCGAGCGCCTCTCCGGGCAGCACGTAGGGGCGGCGATGCTGGTTCTCGTGCACGATCGTGACGCCGCGCACCTGGAGCAGGGTCGACGGGTCGCGCTGATCGGGATCGACCGGTCGCGGCGTGTCCGACACCGAGTCGGCCTCGGCGATGTCGTCACTCCCGGCACCGGCACCGGCGCTACCGCTCGCGGCGTGGGGCGACAGGGGCCGCCCGAGGAGCAGATAGTCGCGGAACTCCCTGATGGCCTCGCCCGGCGGGGCCACCGCGACCAGTCGACCGTGATCGAGCACGGCGGCGCGATCGCCGATCTGGCGGATCAGGTCGGGGGAATGCGTGACGACGACGATCGTGCGGCCCTCGCGCTGGAACTGCCGTACCCGGTCGAGGCACTTGCGTTGGAAGGACTCGTCGCCCACCGAGAGGACCTCGTCGACCAGCAGGATCTCGGGTTCGACGGTGACCGCGACCGCAAAGCCCAGGCGCACGTACATGCCCGACGAGTAATGCTTCACCTGATTGTCGATGAAATGTTCGAGCTCGGCGAAGGCCACGATCTCGTCGAAGCGCTTCTCGATCTCGCGCTTGGTGAGCCCGAGGATGGTGCCGTTCATGTGCACGTTCTCGCGGCCGGTGAGCTCGGGGTGGAACCCGGCACCGAGCTCAAGCAAGGCCGCCAGCCGTCCCCGGGTGCGGATCTCGCCACTCGTGGGCGCGTGGATCCCGGCGATGCACTTCAACAGCGTCGACTTCCCCGAACCGTTGTGGCCCAGCAGGCCCACGGTCTCGCCCTGCTCGATGGTGAGATCGATGTCGCGCAGCGCCCAGAACTCCTCGACCGACGCGGCCTTGGACCTCTTCCAGTGCACGACCCGCTCCTTGAGGGAGCTGTGCCGGGCGTGGTTGAGCCGAAATCGCTTCGACACCCCACGGATCTCGATCGCCGATACCACGGTCTAGAGCTCCTCGGAGAAGCGGCCTTCGAGCCGCCCGAACAGCGCCAGGGCTCCCCACAGCAGGACCAGGGCGGCCAGAGCGACGGCGCCGAGCTGCCAGAGGTACCACCCGAGCGGCTCGCTGGACAGGATCGCCGTCTGCCCGTCGTTCTGACAGCATTCCTTGGCGTACAAGGCTTTCTGGAACGACAACACGACCGGCCGGACGGGGTTGATGTACAAGATGTTGAGCCAGGCCCGGGAGTCGATCTTGGGGCCGACGAGCTCGGGCGCGTACACGATCGGGGTCATCCAGAACCAGGCCAGCAGGACAAGCTCGAGCATGTGCTGCGCGTCGCGGACGAACACGTTGATCGCCGACAACCCGATGGACAGTGCGGCCAGCAGGACGACGATCGTGACGAGGGCGATGGGGACGAGCACCAGATACGACCACGCCACCTCGTGTCGGAACCCGATGAGCGCCAACACCAGGACGATGGCCTGGAGGAAGAAGTGCACGAGGGTCGCACCCACGACCGACAGCGGCAGGATCTCGCGCGGGAAGCGGACCCGATTCACCAGTGCCGTGTTGGCGACAACCGAGGCCGTCGCCCCGCCGAGAGCCACCGAGAACAGGTTCCAGACCAGCAGCCCCGAGAGCAAGAAGATGCCGAACTCCGGGATACCGGCCTTGAGGAACACCTGGAACACCAAGGTGAACACGACCAGATACAGGGCCGGGTTGAGCAGCGACCACAGGAACCCGAGGGCGCTGTTCTTGTACTTGACCTTGAGCTCCTTGCGCACCAGGCTCGCCAGCAGCTCGCGATGGATCCAGATCTCGCGGAGCTGTGTGACGACGCTCCGCCGAGCCGAGACCACCCGAAACCCGTCGGCAGCGGTGTCGTTCGGGCAGTGGGTCGCCGCGTCGTCGGAGCGGGGGCCGGCCCTCCCGGTGATCTGCGCCATGGTGGGCCCACTGTAGTGAAGTGCCCGGGGATGTCCCGATCATCCGCACGTGGTCGTTACCCTCTGTCGTGTGAGGGTGGCACTCGATTCGACTCCGCTGATCGGACCGCGCACCGGCATCGGTCAGGCCGTGGCCGGGCTCTGCTCCGGCTTCGACGCGCTGTCGGCGCTCGACGACCCCGCGGCATGCGAGATCGAGCCCTACGTTTTGAGCGGCAACGCCTGGCGGACCCGCAAGCGCGGGGGCAGGGGTACGCGTGCAGCCGGGATCGAGGCCGCGGATGTGGCTGAGGCTCAGGCCGGGCACGCCCGACCACTGCCGATCCCCGCGGGACTGGCGCTGCACGTGTGGTCGCGAGGCGATCGTCCCCATCTCGACCGGTGGCTGCACCGTCCCGACGTGGTCCACGGCACGAACTTCGTCGTGCCTCCGCTGCGGCACGCAGTCCCCATCGTCACCGTGCACGACCTGGCGTGGCTCACCCACCCCGATCTCGAGACCACCAGGGCCCGCCGCATCACGACGCTCATCACCCGAGCCGTCGACCGGGGGGCCTGGATCCACACCCCGTCAGCCACGGTGGCGGCCCAGGTGCGCGACCAGTTCACGACCCGCCAGGTACGCGCCGTGCACTGGGGCGTCCCGCCGCTGCCCGAGGGCGGAACGGTGCCCCGGGGCTGGGGTCTCGACGGGCGGCCCTACGTGTTGTTCCTCGGTCGACGCGAGCCCCGCAAGGACGTTCCCGCGCTCGTGGCGGCCTTTGCCGAGGTGCACGCCGCCCATCCCGACGTGGTGTTGGTCCTGGCCGGCCCGCCCGGGCCCCCGGGGACACCCGAGCCCGAGCCGGCACCGTGGCTGCGGGTGGTCGGCCAGGTCGACGACGCCACGCGGGCGGCGCTGCTCCGCAACGCGGCGCTGCTCGCCTATCCGTCGCGCGACGAGGGCTTCGGCTTCCCGATGCTCGAGGCCATGGCCACGGGAACGCCCGTCGTGGCCACCTCGATCGGCGCCATCCCCGAGATCGCGGCCGACGCCGCGCTCCTGGTGCGCCCCGGTGAGCCGGGCGCCCTTGCCGAGGGGATCGGGCGGTGCCTTCACGACGTTGCGCTGCGAGCCGCCCTGGTCGCTCGGGGCCGTCAGCGGGTCGCCCACTTCTCCTGGACCGCCACCGCCCGAGGGCTGGCCGCGCTCTATCGAGAAGCGCTGGCGCGGTGAGCGGAGCCGACGCGCCCGACCGGGCAGTCGAGTCGCCCGGGCTGGCGCCTGGGTCGCCCGGGCTGGTCGGGTCGGGTGAGTCGCCGGCTTCGCTCCCCGTGGCGATGCACGTCGGCCAGCTCCGCCAGGCAGTTCCCGGCGGGATCGGCCGCTATGTGCGTCAGCTCCTCGGCGCGCTCCCTGGGGTCGGTGTCGCCGTCCATCCCTTCGCCGCTGGACCCGTCCCGACGCCGGCCGGGCTCGACACCCACGATCCCGGTCGACCCCAAGGCGGATGGCCCCACGATCCCGGTCGACCCCAGGGCGGCTGGGCCCACGATCTCGGTCGGCCCCATGACGGGGTGCGCTACGAGCTGTGGCATCGGACAGGGAGGCCCAGGTTGCCCCGAACGCTGGGCGCGGCGGTCCGGGTCGTGCACGCTCCGAGCCTGGCCGTCCCACCGAGCACCCCGGGTCGACCGCTGGTGGTCACCGTGCACGATCTGGCCTTCCTGCACGCGCCGGAGTCGTTCACCCGCCGCGGCGTCGCCTTCCATGTCCGAGCTCTGGCGCTGGCCCGGCGGCGCGCCGCCATGATCGTCGCCCCGAGCCACGCCACCCGGAACGACCTTGTCTCCCATGGGTTTCCCGGCGATCGTGTCGTCGTGGCCTGGCATGGTGCACCCGATCCCGATCCCACTCGCGATCCCACTCCCGTCGAGCCGAGCGGGCCGGATGCCGCCCGCGCCATCAGGAAGCGCCTGGGCCTCCCGGAGCGGTACGTGCTGGCCGTGGGCACGGTGGAGCCCCGAAAGGCCCTCGACGTGACCGCGGCGGCCGTGGGGGCGTTGCGGGGGAGCGGGGTCGACCCCGACCTCGAGCTCGTGATCGCCGGCCCTCCGGGCTGGGGCGACGTCGACGGGCTGGAACATCCGTGGGTGCGCCGGCTGGGCGCCGTCGACGACGTGGTTCTCGGTGCGCTCTACGGCGGCGCCGTGGTGCTGGCGCAAAGCTCGCGCTGGGAAGGCTTCGGCTTCCCGGTGATCGAGGCCATGGCGTACGACTGCCCCGTCGTCGTCGCCGACACGTCGAGCCTCCCCGAGCTGGTCGCGGGCGGGGCCGGGATCGTGGTGCCCGCCGGCGACGTCGACGCCCTGGCCGAAGCAATCGCATCGATCGTCACCGATGGGAGCACGCGGGTGCGCCTCGTCGATGCCGGGCGGCAGCGACGCCGGGCGTTCACATGGTCGGCGTCGGCCGCCGTGCACCGCGCGGCCTACGAAGCAGCCTGCGAGCCCTGAGCCCGTAGGCTCCCCGGCCGTGCGGCTCCTGCTCGACGTCTCGGCCGTGCCCGCCCGCCCGGTCGGCGCGGGACGCTACGTGATCGAGCTCGCTCGCCACCTCGATCTCGGAGCAGCCGGCGATGATCTCGCACCCCCCGGCGAGCCCCGGGACGGCCCCCTCGACATCACCCTCCTGACCCGGCGGTCCGATGCCGACCGCTGGCGCACCCTGGCGCCCCGGGCGACCCTCGAATCCGTGATGCCCGACTCCCGTCCCCGCCGGATCGCCACCGAGCAGTTCCAGGCCCATCACCTCGGACCGGCCCTCGCCATCGACGTGTGGCACGGTCCGCACTACACGCTCCCCCGGCGGCTCGCCGTGCCCGCCGTCGTCACCGTCCACGACCTCACGTTCTTCGATCATCCCGAATGGCACGAGCCGGTGAAGGTGCGGTTCTTCCGCCATGCCATCCGCTCGGCCTGTGCCCGAGCGGCGGTCATCGTCACCGTGAGCCAGCAGACTGCCGATCGCTTGCGGGAGCTCGTCGACCCGCCGGCACCGATCGTCGTCGCGCCGCACGGCCTCGACCGGTCGCGCTTCCATCCCGTCGACCCGACCGGCCCGACCCGCCCGATCGGTCCGCCCTCACCCGCCGACCCCACCAGCCCCGCCGAGCGCGCCGGCCCCGCCGACCACGAGATCGAGCGGGACCGCGAACTGGGGGCGCTGCGCCGGATCGGGATCGACCGGCCTTACATCGCGCACGTGGGCACGCTCGAGCCCCGCAAGGACGTACCCCGGCTGGTGGCCGCATTCGGCGAGATGCTCCGCCGCCGGCCCCGGTCGGAGCTGCGCCTGGTTCTGGCCGGGCCCGACGGCTGGGGCACCGAGGAGGTTCGACGGGCGATCGTCGAGCACCGTGTGGCGTCCCGGATCGTTCGGGTCGGCTATCTCGACACCGATCTGGTCGCGGCCCTCTATCGCCACGCCGAGGTGGTGGCCTACCCCTCCCGGGCCGAGGGCTTCGGGCTGCCGGCACTCGAGGCCCTGGCCTGTGGAGCCGTGCTCGTGACCACCGCCGACACCCCGATGGCCGCCTTCGCCGGCGAGGCCGCGGTGATCGCGCCCGCGCGCGGCGTGGAGGCGCTGGCCGACGCCATCGAGCAGGCGCTCGACCCGTCGATAGCGAGGCGGCTGCGCGCGGCCGGACCCGTCGCCGCGGCCCCGTTCACGTGGGAGGCTTCGGTGGCCTGTCATCTCGACGCCTATCGTCTGGCCACGGCTCGGGGTTCCCGGGGAGCATGATGCGAGCGTTCGTCACCGGGGCCACCGGATTCGTGGGACCCCACCTGGTCAGCCATCTCCGAGCAGCCGGGGACGATGTCGTCGCGCTCGGTGCCGACGTCCCCCTCGTCGACGTCACCGACGCCGGCGCGGTCCGGGATGCTGTCGAGGCCGCCCGCCCCGATGTCGTGTACCACCTGGCCGGGCTGAGCAGCCCGGGCGCGTCGTGGAGCAACCCGGCCGAGTACCTGCGGGTGAACGTGGGCGGCACGCTGAGCGTCCTCGAAGCGGCGAGTGCTGCGGGTGTCTCCCGGGTGCTGGTCGTGAGCAGCGCCGAGGTGTACGGGACGGTCGACCCGGACGTCGAGCGTCTCGATGAGCATGCGCCGCTGCGGCCGGTGACGCCCTATGCCGCCAGCAAGATCGCCGCCGAGTTCTACGGGCTCCAGGCGTGTCTCGGCCGCGGTGTGGGCGTCGTGGTCGTGAGACCCTTCAACCACACCGGTCCCGGGCAGTCGGATCGGTTCGTGGTCTCGGCGCTGGCCCGACGCATCGTGGCCGCCGAACGTGCCGGTGCTTCCACCGTGCCCGTCGGCAACCTCGATCCGGTCCGCGACTACAACGACGTGCGCGACATCGTGGCCGCCTACCGCATGGCGGTCGAGAAGGCGCCCGTGGGCGAGATCTACAACGTGTGCTCGGGGCGGGCCACGAGCGTCGGCGAGGTGGCGCAGATCCTGTTGGCTCTGGTCCGTCACCGGATCACGCTGGAGGTCGACCCGACACTGGTGAGACCGGTGGAGGTGCCTCGACTCGTCGGCGACAGCAACCGCTTCCGTTCCCAGACCGGCTGGTCGCCTCGCTACACCCTCGAGCAGACCCTCACCGATGTGATGGCCTGGTGGCGCACCAACGACGCCGACTGAGCGACAGCGCCGGAAACGACGCCAACCGATTCACCTCACAGCGGGCACCGCCCTCACACGAGAATCCCCCTGGCTCGGCCGTGCCGCCGTCGTGCCGTGCCGCCGTCGTGCCCTGGTGGCGTCGTGCCATGGTGGCGTCATGCCATGGTGGCGAAGGTCGACCACGAGGGGTCTACGGCTGGACCTCGAGGAAGCCGGCGGCGGCGAAGTCCTGGTCGAAGGCCAGCGCTTCGCGAAGCCGGCGATCGTGCATCACACGAAAACTTGTGGCGTCGACGAACGAATACACGCGCTCGTCGTGCTTGCGCAGCCACTCCCAAGCCGCGGCTTCTTGCTCGCCGTCGACCCGATGGACGTGCAGACGATCGTCGGCGCTGAGGAGATCGATACGGTCGAGAAACGCCAGCGCGCTCCGATGGCTGTCCTTGCGGCTCAGGAACGTCCACGTTTCCCCGACGACCAGGTTGGTCGTCAGTACCCGCTCGGTGGGCCCGAGACGACCGAGCATTCCGAGTGCCCTGGCGTGTCGGCTGTCGCCGGGCAGGGCCCACGCGATCCACCAACCGGTGTCAGCGAACTTCATGTGCCGTAGATGACATCGTCGATCTCACCACGCACGACATCGAGATCGGGCGAGGCGAAGCCAGCCAGCGATCGCCACTGATCCGAGGTCGGCGACGGCGCCGCTTCCTCGACCTGAGCGGGAAGGATGGCGTCGAGACCCCGCCGAATCAGCTCGGACTTCGAGATTCCGCGACGACGGGCTTCCGAGGCAGCCCGTGCGTCAAGGTTCTCTGGAATGGTGATGGTGATGGTCTTCATCCATCAATGATACATTGTTGTTGTTACGGCATCTACATAGTCGCTCGATCGTCGCGCGGAGGATCTGACCGCGATCCTCAGGCCCCCGGATGCTCAGCCGGGGAGTTGCACGTCGGACTGGTCGCCCAGGTTGAGACGCAGGGCCCGAGGGGTGATGTCGGAGCGTGTCACCTTGGCCCGGCGGCCGATGAGGCTCTCGTCGATGCGGCGTACGCCGGTGATCTGGGCGCCGGCGAGGAGCACCGAGTTCTCGATCTCGGAGTCGACGATCTCGCAGTCGGCGTCGATCGACGAGAACGGGCCCACGTAGGAGTCGACGATGCGCACTCCCGGCCCGATGACCACCGGTCCCCGGACGATCGAGCGGACGATCTCAGCGCCGAGGCCCACCGAGACCCGTCCGACGAGTCGCGACTCGGCGTCGACGGTGCCTTCGACGACGGGCTCGAGCGCCTCCAGCACGATGCGGTTGGCTTCGAGGAGGTCCTGCCACTTGCCGGTGTCGATCCAGGGCCGGGTCAGCACGTGAGGCGCCACGGTGTGGCCGTGCTCGAGCAGCCACTGGATGGCGTCGGTGATCTCGAGCTCGTCGCGCCACGAGGGGGTGATCGAACGCACCGCCTCGTGGATCGACGAGTCGAACAGGTACACCCCCACCAGCGCCAGGTTGCTCGGCGGGTCCTTGGGCTTCTCGACCAGGCGTACCAGGTTGCCCTGGGCGTCGAGCTCGGCCACCCCGAAGTGCTGGGGTTCATCGACCGGGGTGAGGAGCACCAGTGCACTCGCTGTGAGGTCCTCGAATCGGGTGACGAACTCGGCGATCCCCCCCATCACCAGGTTGTCGCCCAGGTACATGACAAACGGGTCGTCGCCGAGGAACTCCCGGGCGATGAGCACGGCGTGGGCGAGCCCGCGTGGCGCGTCCTGCTGGAGGTACGTGACCTTCAGGCCCAACTGTGAACCGTCGCCCACCGCAGCCCGGATGGCCTCGTGGGTCTCGCCCACGACGATCGCCACCTCGGTGATGCCGGCGTCGGCGATGGCTTCGAGCCCGTAGAACAGGATCGGCTTGTTGGCCAAGGGAACGAGCTGCTTGGCGCTGGTGAACGTGATCGGCCGCAGCCGTGTACCCGAACCACCCGACAGCACGAGCGCTTTCATCGGCCCACGCTACCCGGGTGAGGCGACGCGGGGGCTCCCGACAGCGCTCCTCCAGTCTGTAAAGATTACTTGACATACTGACAAGCAAGCTTTACGATCGCCCGTATGACGAGCCCCGGTCGAGAGCACGAGCGCACCAAGAGCAGCAGCGACGTGGCTCGCGATCGCGCGGCGTTTCGAGACGCGGTGCCGGCGATCGTGACCTTGCTGGTGGTGCAAGGCAGCCTCGTCGTGCTCGACCCCGACGACGGCTCACGGGTGCGGAACGTGGTCTGGTCGCTCCTCCCGCTGCTTCCTGTGTTGTGGCTCGTCTACGCCCAGCTGAGGAGCCTGCGCCGCTCGGACGAGTACCAACGAATCGTGCAGCTCGAAGCCATGGCGATCGGGTTCGCCACGGTCATCGTGGCGGCCCTCGTCGGCGGCCTGCTCGATGCCGCCGGCATCGGCGATGCCCGGCAGTCGCTCCAGATCACGTTCATCGCCGGCATCGTGAGCTGGATCGCCGCCCTGGCGATCAAGACCAGGCGAGCCCGGTGAGGAACCGGCTGCGTGAGCTCCGGGCCGCTCGGCGATGGAGTCAGGCCGATCTGGCCGACCGTCTCGACGTGTCGCGACAAACGGTCAACGCCGTTGAAACCGGCCGCTACGACCCCAGCCTGCCCCTCGCCTTCAAGATCGCCGCCGTCTTCGACCAGCCCATCGAGTCGATGTTCTTCCCGACAGACGACGGAACCCTCCCGTCGTAGTCAGCCCGGATGTCGGTATCCCGGCGCCGTCGGCCCCCGACCGAGTCACCTGACGGAACCCGACAGATCACCCAACTAGAAGGACATGCCCAATGTTCGAGTACAAGGTTCTCACAGAGCGAGACCGGACGTTCTCCGGCACGTTCGACCTCGACGCACTCGAGGCCGCGTTGAACGACTACGCGAGCGACGGCTGGCGCCTGGCCGAGGCCTTCGTCGCCGCCAATTTCGCCAAGAGCGCCAAGGCTGAGATGGTCATGATCCTGGAGCGTGATTCGAGCGCACCCCGAGCGACCCCCGTCCCCGCGGGGTAGTGGAAATTCGTGCACTGAAGCAGGATGCGTTCGCACCGTGCCGGAGCGTGGGCGGCGATCCATCACGGATCTCAGGCAACGCGGAGCTCACGTCGTCGACAGACTCAGGTGCTTTGGCGTGCCAGCCAGCCGATGAGCGTGGCGACGGCTCGGGGATCGTGACGCAGACGGGGTCCGCCGGCCTGGACGATGCGCAGCTCGGCGTGGCCCGCTGCGGCGGCGGCGTAGGCCCGGGCGTCGACGACGGGGACGACCTCGTCGTCGCTGCCGTGGACGATGAGCAGCGATCGGGGGGCCAGGCGAGCGGCAGCCGCGAGCGGGTCGAGAGCTGCGATGGCGGCCGCCCAGGCCACCGGATCGGCGGGGAACTTCCGATCGCGGATGATCCCGATGTTGCGGGCGTGCACGAGGAAGGCCTCGGCATCACCGACCCAATGGCGCAGCGTCGCCGGTGAGCCCAGGATCGCCACACCCCGGATGCGGTCGTCGTCCGCCGCGTGCACGACGGCCAGGGCCCCGCCCGTGCTGGCCCCGGCCATCCACACGTTCGACACGTCGTCGCGAGCCGCGAGCACGTCGACGGCCGCAGCCACGTCGGCCCGCCAGCCGTCGATCGAGAAGTTGCCGGCCGAGACGCCCGTCCCCCGGAAGTTGAACGTGAGCACGGCCCAGCCGGTCTCCTTCGTAAGCCGCAGACCCAACTCCGGATAGGTGATCCCGGCCGTGGCCGCCCCACGGGGCCCGCTGGGAAAGCCGTGGCACAGCACCAGGCCAGGCACCCGGGCGATGCCGGCCGGCCGACTCAGGTGGGCATCGAGGCCCACCCCGTCGCTCTCGAGGGTGAAGGCGTACGTCTCGGTCACTCGGTCACTCGGTCACTCGGTCTGGGGACGGGCGCCGGGAGATGGTCGCGCCACGCGGGCTCAGGAGAATCGCCGCAACCATGCCGCAGGCCGGGGCGAGGACGTATCCTGCCGCCCGTGACCGACCCCGACGCAACCGGCCCCGACGAAACCGACACCGACACCATTGCCGCGCTTTCTCTGTGGCCGGCCGTGATCCACGCCCTCCAGGCGGGCGAGCAGGTGGCCGTGGTGCTCGCTGGGCCGCCCTCCGAGCGTCGCGCCCGTCTCAAGGCCGATGCGGCCGGCGAGCAGCCCGAGCTGCTCAAGGCCCCGTACCGGCGATGGGTCGGCGATCCCGGTGTGGCCCCGGGCCGGGCCGGCATCGTCGGCTGGGCCACGATCGACGCCGCGGTGAGCGCCGAGCCGCTCGCCGAGGCCTGCATCTGGCTCCCGGCGTTCGTCGCGTCGGCCGTCGGCGCCTCGGCCACCGTCGTCGCGCTCCGGGTCGAGGCTCCCGACGGCCGTCCCGTGCTCTCCGACGTGGCGTTCGAGGCCCGGCTGAAGAGCCTCGTCGGCAAGCTCCCCGAGGGCAGTTGGCACCCCATCGACGACCAGGAGTGAGTTGAGCGCCCCAGAGCGGGCACAACTCACTCCTGTTCGAGGCTGCACCTGGTCGAGGCTGCACGGAACGCGGAAGACCCCCAGGTATCGGACCTGGGGGTCTTCACGAGAATCTTCAGCTGATGAGGATCGTCGAGCCGTTTGGTGTGAGAGGCGGGACCAGCTCCTCCCCGGATCGACAACGGCGCAGCGGTGATACTCCGCCAGGCGGTCCAGCTGTACCCGACCTAGTGGCCGTGCACCTCCAGGGTCCCGAGACGTTGATCATGCATCGGTGGACCACCTCCTTTCTCTGGTGCGTGTTTTCTACCACGCCAACGCACCGACGGGAAGGGGGTTTTTTGCGGGCGCCGGGAGCGTGCCGCTCACTCGTCCGAGTCGGGCGGGGTGGGGAGATTGTCGGGATCGGCCGGTGCACCCACGGCGCCGATCTCTCGGAGGTACGCCAGCTGGGCTTCGACGACCGAATGCACCTGCTCGGGCGTGAAGGGATCGTCGCGTCGAGCCGTGCGCTCGAGGATGAACTCGACCGTCTCGGCCCCTCCCACGACGACCGCGGTCGGAGGCGTGGGCGACGAGCCGTTCGTGGAGGCCCCCCGGCGGGCGAAGTACTCGATCTGGAGCTCGATGATCGTGCGCACGTCATCGTACGACAGCTGGGCCGTGACGGCAGGAGGGAGCCGGCGAGCGACCCACGCCACGGCGTCGTCGATGTCGAACACCGCCGGTCGCGGCTCGACCGTCCACCGCCGCTGTTCACGGAGCAGGACCAGCGCGGCCACCGCCAACACCAGCGCCACCACCACGACCCCGACGATCACGGCCACGGGAGACGTCGACTCGGTGCGTGAGGTTGGTGGAGTTGACCCGGCCTCGGACTGGCCCCCGGCTCAGATGCCGATGCGCTGTGCGAGCAGCTCGCGGTGGTACGTGGCGTCACCGAGGTAGGTCTCGGACGACTTGGCCCGCTTGAAGTACAGGTGGGCGTCGTGCTCCCATGTGAAGCCGATGCCACCGTGGATCTGGATGTTCTCGGCGGCAGCGTGGAAGTAGGCGTCGGACACGTAGGCCTTGGCCAGACAGGCGACGGTCGGCATCTCGTCGTTGTCCTCGGCCGCGGCCCAGGCCGCGTAATACGCAGCCGACTTCGACGACTCGACCTCAAGCAGCATGTCGGCGCACTTGTGCTTGATCGCCTGGAACGAGCCGATCGGCCGGCCGAACTGCACCCGCACCTTGGCGTACTCGACCGACATGTCGAGCACCTTCTGGGCCCCGCCGACCATCTCGTTGGCCAGGCAGATCGCCGCCTGGTCGAGGGTCTTCGACAGGGCCGCCCACCCGGAGCCGGCTTCGCCGAGGAGCTGGGCCGAGACCCCGACGAAATCGAGCTGAGCGAGCTTGCGGGTCTGGTCCATCGTCTGCAGCGCCGTGCGGGTGAGGCCCGGGGCATCGCCGGCGACGGTGAAGAAGGACAGGCCGTCGGTGCCGGTGGTATCGGCCTGGCGAGCCACCACCACGAGCAGGTCGGCGGTGTGCCCGTCGATCACGTAGGTCTTGGTGCCGTTGAGCCTGACGGTGTCGCCCGAACCGCTGTACTCCATGGCGATGCCCGTCGCGTCCCACTTGCCCGCGGGCTCGGTGAAGGCCAGCGTGGCGATCTGCTCACCGCCGGCGATGGCGGGCAGGAGCGCCTGCTTTTGTGCCTCGGTGCCGGCGTTGAGGATGGCGTTGGCGCCGAGGCAGACCGTGGAGAAGTACGGCGAGCACACGAGCACCCGTCCCATCTCCTCGAGGACGATGCCGAGCTCGACGAACGTGAAACCCTGACCGCCGTAGGCCTCGGGGATGTGCAGGCCCTGCAGGCCCATCTCCTGGCCCATCTGGCGCCACACCGCGGTGTCGTAGCCGTCGGTCGTGTCCATGAGGCGACGGACCTCGGCCGACGGCGACTTCTCCTCCATGAACTTCCGCACGGTCTCGCGCAGTGCTTCCTGCTCCTCGCTGAACGCGAAATTCACGGTTGTCCCTCCAGGGCTTGGGCCGGGCGACGCACCCGTCGGCATCCGAGCGGCACCGTAGCCCAGTCGTCGTGCTCGGAACATGTCCGGCAGGGCGGCCATCGGCCGTGTGGCTCGGTAGCCTCGGGGAATGAGCATCCTCGCCAATCGCCCGGCCCACTACGAGACCGCCGACGTGCGCGTCGACAAGCTCGACGTCGGCGGCTTCGAGAACAACGCTTACGTCGTGCGCTGCAAGGGAACTGGCGTCGGGGCGATCGTCGACGCGGCCAACGAGCACGATCTCCTGCTGGAGGTGTGCCGCAGCACCGGGGTCCGCCGGGTGCTCACCACTCACGGCCACTGGGACCACGTCCAGGCCGTGGTACCGCTGCGCGACGCCGGCATCGACATCGCCATCGGCGTCGCCGACACGTTCCTTCTCGACACCTACGACACCACGATCGACGATGACGAGGTGATCAGCGTGGGTCGTTTGCGGCTGCGGAGCATCCACAACCCGGGCCACACACCGGGATCCATCAGCTTCGTGCTCGAGGGCCATCCGATCGTGTTCACCGGCGACACGCTGTTCCCCGGCGGCCCGGGCACGACCCGGTTCGAGTACGGCGACTTCCCGCTCATCATCGACTCGATCGACCGGCGCCTGTTCACCCTGCCCGCGGAGACCCTCGTGCTGCCCGGCCATGGGCTCGACACCACGATCGGCACCGAGCGCCCGCACGTCCAGGAGTGGGTCGATCGGGGCTGGTAGGCCCATCCCGACGATCCAGCCAACGCACGTGGACGACGCCCTCACCATCTCCGGCTCCCTGCCCCCCGACGGGCCCGCACCGGGGTGGTACAACGACCCCGCCGACCCCACGCGCCTGCGGTGGTGGAACGGTCACACCTGGACCGCCACGACCGCCGTGCGCGAAGGCGCGGCCTTCGGTCCGTACGGCTCGCACAGTCCGTACGGTTCGCAGGGTTCGCAGGGCGCGTACGGTCCGTTCGGCACCCGATCGGCTGCGGCGCACAGCGATATCGACGGGTTGCGCGTGCAGGCCAAGCGGGCCCGCCTGGCCCTCGCCGTGGCACCGGTGGCGTTCGCCGTGCAGTACGCCGCGAGCGGTTCGCAGTTTCGTCGGTTCGCCGAATCGTGGAACGATCTCGAGGGGCTCGATGGGCTCAACGGGTCGGGGGGAAGTGCCGGCGCGTCGGCGGCGTCCCAGCTCGCCGGCGCCGTGATGATCGGCGTCTACGTCGTGTTCCTCATGTGGTTCTTCAGCGCCGCCACGAGCGCTCAGGCTCTGCGGATCCCGTCGAGGCGCTCACCGGGCTGGGCGATCGGCGGCTGGTTCATCCCGATCGTCAACCTGTGGTTCCCGTACCAGTCGGCCAAGGGGCTGCTGCCGCCGGGCGATCCGGGCTTGGCCCTCGTGAGGCGATGGTGGGGCTGGTGGATCGCCACCCAGCTCATGGCCTTCGTGGTCATCGGTACGGCATTCGGGCCCCGCTGGCTCCTCGCGGTGGGTGCCACCGTGGCCGTGGGCGTGGCCACCGCCGCCGCCTGGTCGGCCCGGGCCATGATCGACACCGTGGTCGACACCCAGGCCCGCCTCACACGCGGCGCGTGACCCCCCACCCCCATCTCCACCTCCCCGAAGTTCGCGCGGAAATGCTCATGGGGTGAGCGAATCCGCGCACATTTGGGTGTGGCGGGGGGGCATGCCGAAGGTCATGAGCAGGGCGACGGCCTGAATGGAAGCGCCCGCCAGTGCGGCAACGGTGTAGGAACCCGAACGGTCGACGAGCCAACCCGCCGCCGGAGGCCCGAGGAGGGAGCCCACGGCCGAGGCCGTTCCGAGCAACCCGGCCGCCGACGCCATCCGCTCGGCACCGAAGTAGTCGCCGGCCACCGCAGGGAACAACGCGGGGATCGAGCCGGCCGAGAACGCGAACACCGCAGCGAAGATCGCGAGCGGCGCCAGGGTCTCGGCCAGGGGCCAGGCCGCCAGAGCCAGGCCCATGAGCCCCAGGCTCAAGCGGTACATGGTGAACGCGCCGAACCGGTCGGCCGCGAACCCGAGGCCGATCCGGCCGGCGATGGACGCCGCGCCCATCAGCGACACCAGCGCTGCGGCGTTCCCGCTGCTGATGTCGTGCTCCTCGGCGTAGGGGACGATGAACAGGAACGGGATGAAGAACGGGGCCGCGGCGAAGAACGCCGTGCGATAGAGCACCCGGAAGGCCTTGTCGTGCCAGGGCGGAGTCTCGTGCGAGCGGCGCGCCGTTGCTCGGTCGGCACCGAGCATGAGCGCTCCGACCACCAGCAGGACGAAGTGCGACACGGCGAGGATCTGCAGCGAGCCCCTCCAGCCGTGCCCGTCGACCAGGCGTTGCACGATGGGTCCGCCGACCAGGCTGGCGACGCCCGAGCCCGCGGTCGCGAACCCGATCGCCATACCCCGCTTGGACGCGAAGCGCCTCGACACCGCCGCCAAGGCCGGGAGGACCACGCAGCCCTGGGCGCAGCCCACGACGATCCCGTAGCTCAGGTACAGGTGCGCCATGGTGTCGGCCCGGGCCGACAGCAGGAATCCGCTGGCGAGAAGCACGGCGCCGGCCAACACGACCGGTCGGGCCCCGTAGCGCTCCGAGAGACGTCCGGTGATCGCCTGTGAGCCCATGAAGAACCCGATGGCGATCGACGAGATCCAGGCCACGGCGCCCTTGCCCACGGCGAACTCGGTCTTGATGGGGTTGAACAGCACCGTGAACGTGTACACGGTGCCGAACACCGGGAGGTGGACGAGGAACGCGCCCAGGACCACGACCCAGGCCCGACGCTCGACCCGATGAGCTCCTCGACGCCCGGAAGCCCCGGAAGCCCCGGAAGTCCCGGAAGCCCCAGCGGCGAGGGGGGCGTCGTCAGCCGGGGTGCTCACCGGGATCTCACCCGACACCGCGGAGGTCACCCGGCTTCACAGCGCCCGGTAGATCGCCTCGACCAGGCCGACCGTCCGGGGGTCACCGGCGGGGGCAGACCCGCCGTCGTCGCCAGGAACAGGAGGCGGGGCCATGATCGTGTTCATGCGGTTCATCACGTACCCGAAGCCCAGCCCGGCCTCGGGATCGGCGAAGCCCAGCGAGCCGCCCGCCCCGGGATGACCGAAGGAACGGGGTCCACAGCCCGGCGCCAGCATGGGCGGCAGCGCGAAACCGAGGCCGTAGCACGAATCGAAGACCGCGAGCACCCGGTCGGGCCCCATCGCTTCGACCGTGGAGGCCGCCGCCACCGTCTCGGCGTCGAGCAGGCGCACGGTTCCGTCGGCGAGCGGCCCGACGCACGCCGCGTAGAGCCGGGCCAGCGAACGGGCGTCGCCGGCTCCGGTGGACGAGGGCAGCTCGAGCCGCCGGTACGCAGGCTCGTTCCAGCGCTCGTCATAGGCCTCCATGCCCTTGGGGGAGTTGACGACCCTGTGCATCAGCGTTCCCGGCCCCATGAGCTCGGCGAGCATCGGGAGCAGCTCGGCCGGGGGCGGATCGGGCGGGACGAGCGTCGCGCTGCGATGGTGCTCGGCATCGGGAAGCCCGATCCAGTACGAGAGCCCGAGCGGCCCGGCGATCTCGTCGGCAAAGAATCGGGCGGGGCTGCGGCCGCTCACCCGTCTCACGAGCTCACCGGTCAACCAGCCGTAGGTGCGCATGTGGTAGCCGTGGGCGGTGCCGGGCTCCCAGATCGGCCGCTGCCCAGCCAGCCGCTCCACGATCGGGTCCCACGCCTGCATCTCGGCGAGCCCGAGCTCGCCGTCGGTGTCATCGACGTACGGGAGCCCGCAGCGGTGCGAGAGCACGTACCGGACGGGGATCTCGGCCTTGCCGTTGGCGGCGAACTCGGGCCAGTACCGGGCCACCGGCGCGTCGGCGTCGAGCAGACCCCGCTCGATGAGGAGGTTGGCGCACACGGCGGTGACGCCCTTGGTCGACGAGAACGTCGTGACGACGGTGTCGGATCGCCAGGGATCGCCCGAACGCTGGTCGCGCACACCGCCCCAGAGGTCGATCACCGGGCGCCCGTCGAGCACGAGGCACACCTCGGCGCCGACATCGCCATGGGTCGTGAAGTTCTCGACGAACGCCTCGCGCACCGCAGCGAACCGGGAGTCGCATGTTCCGTTGACGATCACACCGTTGGCCACAGGCTGAGTCTGACCCTTGGCTGGCGACCCCGCTACACCGGCCGCAAACACCGCACGTGGACACCGGCCGTCGACATCGGCCGGCTACGTCGGCGGTCGTTCGACGGGCGGGGTGCCTCCACCCTCGCGTTCCACGGTAGCCCGTCGGGGCTCGACCACGATCTCGAGGCCGTCGGGGCATTCGAGGATGCGGAGGTCACGACCGTCGACCTCGATGGTCACATGGCCGTCGAGCAGGGGAATGTGCGCCACCCGCATGGTGCCGATCCAGTCGGGGACGGCGGGGGCCAGGTGCAACCGGGAGTTGCGGATGTCGGGCTCGAACCGCAACAGCGTCCGCAGCAGCAGGAGGGGCGCAGCGGCGGCCCAGGCCCGCGGCGAGCACGACGCCGGGTAGGCGACAGGGAACGACATCTCCGAGCGCGAGAACCCGGCATGCAGCTCGGGCATGCGGTTGCCGAAGTGGGCGGCGGCCGCGAGCATCCCCGCCACGAGGGTGTGGGCCTCCTCGACGAACCCGTAGCGCATGAGGCCGGCGGCGGCGATGGCGCTGTCGTGAGGCCAGACCCCACCCAGGTGCGCACTCACCGGGTTGTAGCCATGCACCGACGGGGCCAGTGTGCGCACACCCCATCCTCCGAAGAGCTCCGGGCCGAGCAGGGCCCGGGCGACGGCCGGGGCCTTGTCGGCGTCGACGATGCCGGTCCACAGGCAATGGCCCATGTTCGACGCCAACCCGTCGACCGGTCGCTTGTCGCGATCGAGTGCCATGGCGAAGTACCCGCGATCGGGGAGCCAGAAGTCGGCGTTGAACGCCTCCTTGAGCGCCAGCCCCTGTTTGCGCAGCCGTTCGGCCAGGGCCCCGTCGCCCGCTTCGGTGGCGCAGTGGGCCCGGGCCACCAGCGCGCCGTAGGTGTAGGCCTGCACCTCGCACAAGGCGATGGGCCCCCGGGCCACCTCGCCGGAGGCGAACCGGATGGCGTTGGGCGTGTCCTTCCAGCCCTGGTTCAGCGCGCCCTTGTCGGTGGCGCGCTGGTACTCCACGTACCCGTCGTTGTCGCGATCGCCGAACTCCTCGATCCACCGCAGCGCCTTGTCGGCTGCAGGGAGGAGACCGTCGACGTCGAAGCGGCGGGTTCCCCAGCGCGCCAGCTCGCCCAGCACCATCACGAACAGCGGTGTCGAGTCGGCGGCGGCATACGAGACCCGTCCTCCGGCGAGCGACAGGCCGGCCGTCTCCCCGAAGCGGGTCTGGGCCAGGATCCGGCCCGGTTCCTCCTCGGTGAGCGGGTTCAGCTCCCGCCCCTGGAAGCGGGCGAGCGTCTGCAACGTGCCCAGCGCCAGGTCGGGATCGAACATCATCGTCATCCACGATGTGAGCAACGCGTCGCGCGCCGAGAGGTGCATGAACCATGGCGCGCCGGCGGCGAGCACCGCCCGTTCGGGGTACTCCGGGTCGACGATCCGCAGCGCGGCGAGGTCGACGGCCGACTGCTCGATCAACGCCTGGAACGTGTCGTGGCCCACCGACACCGCCGGGATGCGTCGCCGCCACTCCTCGAACCGGGCTCGGGGAGTCGCCAGGTCGACGGGCTGGCCGCACCGGTATCGGGGTTCGATCGGCTCGCCGTCGATCACCGGGGTCACCTGGATGCACAGCGTCCACTCGCCCCGGGCCGGGACGATCACCTCCCACGACGCGATCCGGCCGTCGAAACGGGGAGCCACCGAGAAGTCGATCCACACGGCCCGGCTGTGCGCGCCGCGCCGGAACTGGAAGGCCATCCGGGCATGGTCGGCCCGGAACGTGACCCCAGCCGCCCGGGCCGGGTCGACCCGCAGGTCGCGAGCGTCGAAAACCGGAGCGAAGTCGGCGTCGACCTCGAGCTCGACGTGACTGAACGCCGGCTCCTCACCGTAGTTGCGCAGCACCACGTCGTCGCGCATGCCCCGACCCACGTGGCGTTCGCGCTGCACGACGACGTGGGCGTCGGGCGGCGGTGAGCCCGAGCCGACCATCGACGCCTGGTCGCGCAGCACGAATATCGCGCTGAACGGATCCTCGCCGTGAACGGCGAGGGCCTCGGGGGCATGGCCGTTCACCCCGAGCACCAGGTGCGACAGGAACCGGGTGTCGCGAAAGTAGAGGCCTTCGGACGAGTTGGCATGCATGTCGCCGCTGCGCGTCGAGATGGCGAACGCCGAGCCCTCGACGAGCGTCACGCGGCGGGCGGCTTCGAGGATCGGCGATTCCGGCACGACGGGAACGCTAACGGCTGCGAGGCCTCGGGAGAACCGCGCGCCGGCCGGTGATTTCCTCGGGCTCGATGATTTCCCCTACGCACGTAGTGGTATTTGTCGAGGATCGATCTAGACTTCGGCCATGCAGCCCGTCCCCCGCCTCGCGATCGACGATCTCCACGTCGCTGTCCGCGTCGATGCCGACCGGCCCGGCGCCACCAGCTCCGTCCCGATCGTCAAGGGCATCTCCTTGGCCGTGGCGCCCGGCGAGATCCACGTCGTCATGGGCCCCAACGGATCCGGGAAGTCGACGCTGGCCAACGCCCTCCTGGCCAACCCGGCCTACGAGGTCACCAGCGGCCGGATCCTCCTCGACGGCGACGACATCACGGCGTTGGCCCCCGACGACCGGGCCAAGCGGGGCCTGTTCCTCGGCTTCCAGTACCCCGAGGAGATCCCCGGCGTCACGATCCTGAGCTTCTTGCGTCAGGCCATGTCGGCCCGAAAGGGTTTCGACATGTCGGTCCTCGAGGTGCGTGTCGGGATCATGGAGTGGATGAAGAAGCTCGAGGTCGACGACCGCTTCCTCAAGCGCTACCTGAACGAGGGGTTCTCCGGGGGCGAGAAGAAGCGCAACGAGATCCTCCAGATGGCGATGCTCGAACCCGAGATGGCCATCCTCGACGAAACCGACTCCGGGCTCGACATCGACGCCCTGCGCATCGTGGCCACCGGAATCAACTCGGTGCGCGAGGCCCGCCCCACCATGGGCGTCCTGCTGATCACGCACTACCACCGCATCCTCGACCACCTCACGCCCGACGTCGTGCACGTGCTCGTCGACGGGACCATCGCGGCCACGGGCGGTCCCGACCTCGCCCGCACGCTCGAGCGGGAGGGGTACGAGGCCTTCCGGTCGCCGATCGAGGTCTCGTCATGACCCACGCACCTGCGCACGCCGATCTCACGCACCTGAAGGCCGACTTCCCGATCCTGGGGCGCGTGTCGCACGGCAAGCGGCTCGTGTACCTCGACTCGGCGGCCACGGCCCAGAAGCCGACCGCGGTGATCGAGGCCATGAACCGCTACTACCGCGAATACAACGCCAGCGTGCACCGCGGCGTGTACGAGATGGCCGAGGAAGCCACGGCGGCGATGGAAGGCGCCCGAGCCCGCATCGCCCGCTTCATCGGCGCCACCGAGGCTCGGGAGTGCATCTTCACGCGCAACGCGACCGAGGCCGTCAACCTGGTTGCCCACTCCTGGGGACGGTCGACCCTGCGGTCCGGCGATGCCGTGGTCCTCACGCACATGGAGCACCACGCCAACATCGTGCCCTGGCACATGCTCGCCGCTGAGCGGGGCATCGAGATCCGCTGGATCCCGGTCTCAGCCGAGGGTGTGCTCGACACGTCGGGCCTCGACCGCCTGCTCGACGGGGCCAAGCTGCTCGGGGTCACCGCCATGTCGAACGTCCTCGGCACGATCGTCGACGTCCGCCCGCTGGCCGACGCCGCCCACGCCGCCGGCGCGCTCGTGCTCGTCGATGGCGCCCAGTCGGTCCCCCACCTCCCCACCGACGTGCAGGCCATGGGGGCCGATTTCTTCGTCTTCTCGGGCCACAAGATGCTCGGTCCCACGGGCATCGGCGTGCTGTGGGCACGGGCGGAGCTCCTCGAGGCCATGCCGCCCTTCCTCGGTGGCGGCTCGATGATCACCGACGTGCGTCTCGACGGGTTCACGCCCATGGAGATCCCCTGGAAGTTCGAGGCCGGCACCCCCGCCATCGCTGAGGCCATCGGGCTCGGCGCCGCCGTCGACTACCTCGAATCCGTGGGGATGGAGTCGGTGCGGGCCCACGAGATCGCGCTCACCCGCTACGCCCTCGGGATGCTCGCCGAGCGCTTCGGCGACCGTCTCCAGGTGTTCGGGCCCGCCGATGCCCTCGCCCGCGGCAGCGTCCTGAGCTTCCAGCTCGGCGACATCCACGCCCACGACATCTCCCAGGTCCTCGACCAGGAGGGCGTGTGCGTGCGGGCCGGGCACCACTGCGCCAAGCCCCTCATGCGGATCCTCGGCGTGCCGGCCACGGCTCGGGCGTCGTTCTACGTGTACAACGACGCAGCCGACGCCGACGCCCTCGCCGACGCCCTCGAGGTCGCCGAGAAGTTCTTCACCTGACGACCGTCCCGTCCCCGGAGCCACAGCCCTTCCCCGGAGCCACAGTCATGAGCGGACTCGAAGACCTGTACCGAGAGATCATCCTCGACCACTACCGCGCCCCCCGCAACCGTGGTGAGCTGCCGGTTCCCCCGGCCAACAAGACCGAGGGCTTCAACCCGCTGTGCGGCGACGAGGTCGTGCTCTACGTGGAGCTCGACGACGACGGTGCCGTGCGCGACATCCGCACGTCCGGGCACGGCTGCTCCATCAGCCAGGCCTCGACCTCGATGATGAGCGCCGCGATCAAGGGCAAGAGCCGTTCCGACGTCGACAAGACGATCCGGGCGTTCAAGGCCCTCATGTCGATCCACGAGGCCCGCCTGCTCCCCGACGGATCCCCCGGCGACAGTGACGGCGACGACGAATCGGCCGACGACGTGAACCTCGGCGATCTCGAAGCGCTCCAAGGCGTGGTGAAGTTCCCGGTGCGCATCAAGTGCGCCACCCTGGCCTGGCACACCCTGCAACAGGCCCTCGCCCCGTAGGGCTCAGACGGGGGCCACGAGGCGCACCCAGGCCTCGAAGTCGAGTGCGGGACGGGCGGCGCTCCACAAGAAGCCCTGGGCCTGCCCGAGACCGTGGTGCACCAGGCGTTCACGCTGGCTCTCGCGCTCGACGCCCTCGGCCACGACCCGGAGATCGAGCGATCGGGCCAGGGCGATGATGCCGACCACGATCGCCTCGGCCACATGGTCGCGGTCGATGGCGTCCACGAAGGCCCGATCGATCTTGACGGCGTCCACGGGAAGCTCGCGCAGATATCCCAGCGACGAGTACCCGACGCCGAAGTCGTCGACCGCGATGTGGACGCCGAGCTCCCGGAGCCTCGTCGCCACGCCCAGGCAGGCCTCGATGCCGGGCATGAGGGCGGTCTCGGTGATCTCCAGGCACACCGCTGATCCGTCAACCTGTTCCCGCTCGAGCGCGGCGCGCGTCAGCTCGACGAGTTGGGGATCGCTCAGATCGCGAGCGGAGATGTTCACGTGGAGCACGAAACCGGGCTCGGCCACGCCCCGCCGGAACCAGTCGCCGAGCTGGCGGATCGACTCGACCAGAACCCAGGTGGTGATCACCGACGTTGCGCCCGTCTGCTCGGCCAGGGGCACGAACGCCCCCGGCGCCAGCAGGCCCAGCTCGGGATGCTGCCAGCGCACCAACGCCTCGGCCCCCTCCACGGTCTGTCGATCGAGGTCGATGACGGGCTGGTAGTGCAAGACGAGCTCGTCGGCCATGACCGCCGTTCGGAGCTCGCTGCGCAGGCGGGACTGCTCGACGACCTCGATGCGCACGGTGTCGTCGAAGAGCTGGGCCGCCCCCTCGCCGCGCAGCCGAGCGCGCTGCCCCGCCGCCGATGCTTCCCGAATGAGGGTCTCGGCCGACTGGGGGCCGCCGATGTGCCAGACGACACCGGCGTGGGCCTTGAACGCGATGCTCCGGCCGGCGACCGGGTAGGGCTCGTCGAGGACCTGGAGAAGGTGTTGGGCGGCCTCGAGGGCATCGTGCGGGGTGAGGGTGGCGTGCACCAGGGCCACGAACGACGCTCCCGTGAGCCGCGCCACGACCCCGCGGTTGCCATGGAACCGGGTCAGCCGCTGCGCCACCTGAGCCAGCACCGTGTCGCCGGCGTCATGGCCCACGAGTTCGTTCACCGACCGGAAGTCGTCGATGTCGACGACCACGACCGCAAACGGGGAGCCGGCCACCGTTGACGCGTCGATCGCGGTCTCGAGCTCCCGCCGGAAGGCCGTCCGGGAGGCGACGCCGGTCGCCGCGTCGAGCTCCCCACGGCTCCGGGGTGCCTGCACCAGCGCCGTCACGTCGGTGACCTCGACCACCATGACCGAAGGGGACTCGCCGGGACGCACGGTCATCAGGGCCGGGATCGAGCAGCCGGCCGCATCGACCAACCGGCCGTAGACCCGCTGGATCCGACCCGTCGAGCGCACCCGGTGGAGGGTCCGGAGGACCGCCGCCACGTCCTCGGGGTGCACGATCGCGGTGAACCGGCTGGTGGCGACGCCAGGGGCCCGGCCGACCAACGTCACCAACGCCTCGTTGACGGCGATGCACCATGCGTCGGCGCTCACGAGAGCCGCCGGCAGTGCCGACGCCAGCACTTCCCGAGACCCACCGCGTACCGGCACGTCCGCTTTTTCCCGTCCACCGCCCAACCGGCCGGCGACCCGATCCTTGAGCACCCGTTCCCACCCCGTAGCAGCAGCCCCGACAACGACATCATCCTGGTGCCGACGACCGGCGGCTAGTGGAGTTTACGGGTTTCTTGAGGCTTCAATTCCCTCTGACCGATTTGTCGTCCGGTCGGCGGGTCGACGGGCCCCGGCGGGGGAACAGCCCGGGGCAGCGCGGGCGCGCCTACGCGGCGTCGACGATCGCCAACACCGATTCCAGGAAGGCGACCAGGACCTGGCGTACCGACGCTCGGTCGCGGGCATCGACCAGCAGCACCCGGTCCCGATCGGTGAGTCCGAGCTGCTCGTGGGCGCGATGGCGGTCGCGGTCGGGGTCGGACCACTTGTTGAGCGCGATCACGTGCGGGGCCGGACCGAGGCTGCGGAAGTACTCGAGGATCCGAGCCGCGGAACCGAAGCCGTCGGATGTGGACGCGTCGACCAGCAGGATGAACCCCAACATTCCGCGGCTGGCGATCTCCCACATGTAGTCAAAACGCTCCTGGCCGGGGGTACCGAACAGGTACAGCAGCACGTCGTCGTCGACGGCGATGCGCCCGAAGTCGATCCCCACCGTGGTGGTGCGCTTCGGTCTGGTGCTCTCGCCCGAGATCTCGGCATCGGTGTCGATCGGCCGGACGGTGGAGATCGTCTGTACGAAGGTGGTCTTGCCCACCCCCACCGGACCGGCAACGACCACCTTGTGCGACTGGAGCGGCTGTGGATCGAAGGAAGGGCGGCGGGCTCGCTCCACCATCCCGGCCCGAGCCAGCTCGCGCACCCGTCGGACCGACGCCGGTCCACCACCCAGGGACTCCGGCCGGGGTCTCATCACAACAACAGCTCGGTGAGCGTCTCGGACGCGACCTGGGCCTCGAGGAAGACCAACCCCAGGTTGGCGTCGGCCGAGGTCGCCACGGCCAACGTGG
>JANLSK010000214.1:0-55471 GCA_031362415.1 Actinomycetes bacterium
AACGGGCATCACCATGTAGCTCGCGCTGAGCGCTGAGCGCCACCAATTTCCGAGCAACTGCCAGAACACCCCCGTATGCGCGCGACTTCTGGCAGTTGCTCGATTGGAGGACGCCCGTCAGCCCGGACGGAGGGTCGTCAGCTCCCGGGTGTTGTCACGCAGGATCAGCTGCTGGGCGTCGGCATCGAGCTTCACCAGCTCGGTGACGTAGTCGAGCGGCTCGGGCATGCCTTCGATGTGCGGCCAGTCGGACCCGAAGATCACCCGCTCCGGCCCCATGAGGCGGACGATCTCGTTCACGTCGTCCTCCCAGAACGGGTTGATCCAGATGTTGCGCCGGAACGTCTCGACGGGGTTCTCGCGGAACCAGCCCGGCATCTTGGTCTCGAGCGACGCCAGCTTCTTGAACAGGTAGGCCAGGAAGTCGGAGCCGTTCTCGACCGACGCGATGCGCACGTTCGGGAAGCGGTCGAACAGCTTGTCGCAGATCATGGCGGCCAACATGTCCTGGATCGGCCGCTCCATCGACGTGAGCCCGACCGGGTTCGGCGCCGCCGACTGGTTCCCGAAGCTGGCCGAGAACCCGTCGCGGCCGTAGCCGTGGCTGGTGTAGCCCGAATCGCCGGCGTGCACGACCACGGTGACGCCGGCTTCGGCCACCCGGGCCCAGAACGGATCCCAGTAGGGGCGTGACACCGGCTGGGGGCCGTCGACGGTCTGCGGGACACCGACGCGCATCACGACGACCCGAGCACCCTGGGCCAGCGACCATTCGAGCTCGCGAATCGCGGCGTCGCGCTCGGCCATCGCGATGTAGGGCGCACAGAAGATGCGGTCCTGGTAGGCGAAGCCCCAGTCGTCGTGCAGGTACTGGTTGAAGGCCCGGAACGTCAGCGAGACCGCACCGGGATCGTGCTTGAGCAGCTCCTCGTAGAGGATTCCCAACGTGGGGAACAGCCACATGGCCTCGAGGCCCTGCTCGTCCATCACGCGCAGACGTGCGTCGCGGTCGCGATACTCAGGGCGGATGGGCTCGCGCTGCTTCAGGTACTCGACGGGCGACTTCTTCTGCGGATTGCCCCGGAAGTACTCGTGCAGCACCCCGGCCTTGGCGACGGGGTCGAACGTGGGGTTGACCACGGCGTGGCTCACCCGCCCGCCGATCACGTGGTACTTGCGGCCGTCGATCTCGGCCCACTGCACGCAGCGGGGCCCGAGCTTCGGGTCGAGATGGCGGGTGAAGGCGTCGATGGCCTCGTAGTAGTGGTTGTCGGCGTCGAACGCGAGATAGTCGAGCGCAGTCATCGTCGCACCTCCAAGGTCGTGGCGGTGAGTGTCGTGACCAGCACCGTACCCGGTGGCCGGAGACCCGTCCGAACGACGCGCTCCGATACGTGCAGGCACGTTCGTGCGAATCGAATCGACGGGGCTTTGGTCTGACGCCCGCCGTGTCGATGGAGCGGGCGTGACGATGACCTCGCCGGCTGCCACGCGCGTCCACCGACCCACCGATCTCGACGGTCGACCACTCCCGAGCCTCGGGGAGATGCTCCGACACGCCCTGCCGGCGATCGTTGAGGGCTCACTCGCTCCCTTTGCCGTGTTCGTGATCACCATGCAGGTCGCGGGCATGTGGGCGGCCCTCGTAGCGGCGCTGGCCTGCGCCTACGGCGCCTGCGCCTGGCGCCTGGCGACGGGTCGGCGGGTCTCGGGGATGCTCATGGTCAGCATGGCCATGCTGACCATCAAGACCCTGGTCGCGGCGAGCACCGGAAGCCTCACCGTGTACTTCGTCCCACCGGTCGTCACCGCTGC
This sequence comes from Actinomycetes bacterium, assembly GCA_031362415.1. Taxonomy (GTDB): domain Bacteria; phylum Actinomycetota; class Acidimicrobiia; order IMCC26256; family VFJJ01; genus VFJJ01. The sequence goes on from JANLSK010000214.1 coordinate 1,816, forward strand.
GGCGACAGCTCTGGTCTTCTTCGGGTCAGCGGCGATCGGCCGACCCCTGGCCTGGAAGATCGCCAACGACTTCTGGACGATCCCCGACGAAGCCATCGGCGATCCTCGGGTCCAGCGCCTGTTCATCCGCATGTCGATGATGTTCGGCGCCGTCTACATGACCAAGGGCGCGCTCACCGCGTGGCTCCTGCTGAGCATGCCGGTCGAGGACTTCGTGTTCCTGCGGGGGCTGTGCACCCTGGCCTTGATGGGTTCGTCGGCCGTGGTGGCGATGGTGTGGGCCAGAGTGGAGTTCACACGTATGTCACTCGAAGATTCCCTGGTCAGGGTTCGTCCCTGAAGGGCCCATGCCTGATACACGTCCCAGCCTAACCTCAGCCTCAACCTGAGGTTGAGGCTGAGCCTGCGCCCAGCAGCCGGCCACAGCTCAGGCGGGCACCGACCGGAGATGACCTCGGCCGCGTCGGGCTCGGGCCGTCTGGCCTGGGGCCTCCTCGAGGAACGACTCGATGACTGCGGCCGACGCCGACTCGTCGTCGGCCAAGAGGAAGAGATGCCCGCCCTCGGGAACGACGAACAGCCGAGCGTCGGGGATCCGAGCCACGAGCACCTCGGAGTTCTCGATCGGGGCCGCCCGGTCGTTCTCGCCGGCGATCACCAGCGTGGTCTGCGTGATCTGAGGGAGCCAGGCGAAGCTCGTGAACATGGCCATCGACATGGCCTGGTACGAGTACCCCAGCGGGCTCGGTGGACGTTCCAGGCGGGCCGCGTCGGCCTCGCGATAGGAGTTGGTCGACGGCTCACCGAAGACCCGCCGGCCCACGCGCTGGCCGAGCGGGGTGTAGTACCGGGCCGGGGTCAACAAGGCACCGAGGGCGAGAGGATGGGTCTTCCAGCCACCCCAGCCGGCGGTGGCTGCCGCCAGGACCAGTCGGCGGACCCGATGGGGTTCGCGGCGGGCTAACGCCTGAGCGGCTGCACCACCGAACGAATAGCCGAGCACGTCGACCTCGGCGATACCGAGAATGTCGAGCGACGTCGCGATCATCCCCACCAGAGCGCCGATCGACACCGGGCTCGCCGGGGTCGATGACTCGCCGCAGCCGGGAGCGTCGAATGCCAGCGTCGGCCGATCGCCGAGCGCTCGCCGCAACGGACCCCACATCTCGATGTTGGCCCCGATCCCCCCGATGAGCAGGAGCGGACGACGGTCGTCGGAGCATCCGTGCAGCGACCAGCGCAACCGCAACCCGTCAACGGACACGACCTCGGTGCGGTCGGGGCGAAAGCGGCTCGCTGCCGTGGGCCGCGAGCGCGACGCGGTCATCCGAACACGTAGGTGCCGGGCGCGGCGCCCGATGCCGGGTACTTCCGATTTCCGATCGACGGAGGCTTGCGGAGCTTCCCCGAATGCTCCTGGGCCCACACGACCCAGTCGTTCCACCACGTGTCGCTCGTCTGGGTTGCGCCGGCGAGCCAGTCGGCGCCCTCGAGCGGCGTCTCGGGATTGGTCCACATGCGAACCTTGGGTCCGGGCGGATTGACGATCCCGGCGATGTGCCCCGAGGTCGAGAGCACGAAGCGCTTCTCGCCAGGGAAGAGCATCATCGAACGGTACGCGCCCTGCCACGGCACGATGTGGTCGTCGACGGCAGACACGCAGTAGACGGGGTTGGGGATCTTCGACACGTAGAGCCGCTCACCGGCGAGCTCCAGCTCGTCGTTGGCCATGGCGTTCTTCACGTAGCACTCACGGAGATAGAACGTGTGCATCTTGGCCGGCATGCGGGTGCTGTCGTTGTTCCACGCGAGCAGGTCGAACGCCGGAGGGTTCTGGCCCATGAGCCAGTTGTCGACGACGTAACGGAAGATGAGGTCGTTGGCCCGGAGGAGGTCGAACGTGCGGGCCATGTCCTTGGCTTCGAGGTACCCCTTGCCCGCCATGCGCTTCGAGAGACCGTCGACGGTCTTCTTGTCGGAGAAGACGTCGCCCAACGTGCCCGGCTCGGTGAAGTCGGAGAGCGAGTTGAGGTAGGTCGAGGTGTGCACGACATCATCGCCGGTGGCCTGCAGGTAGCCGAGAAGGGCGGTGTTGAGCGTGCCGCCGAGGCAGATGTTCAGCGTGTTGACCTTCTCGGCCCCCGTGATCGAACGGATCACGTCGATGGCCGCCCGCGGACCGCGCAGCATGTAATCGTCGAAACCGGTGTCGCGCATCGTCGAGTCGGGGTTGCGGTACGACAGAGCGAAGACCGTGAGGCCGTGCTGCACGGCCCACTCCACCAGGCTCTTCTGCGGAGCCAGATCCATGATGTAGTACTTGTTGATCCAGGGCGGGCAGAACAGGAACGGGATCTCGTGCACCTGCTCGGTCTGGGCGTTGTACTGGATCAGCTCGATGAGCTCGTTGCGGTACACGACTCGGCCCGGCGTCGCCGCCATGTTCTCGCCCAGGTTGAACGGGCTGGTGTCGACCTGCCGGGGCCAGCCGCCGTTGGTGCGGATGTCGTCGGCCATGAGACGCATACCGGCCACGACGCTCGTCCCGCCGGTGTCGAAGGCCTTGCGGAGCGCCGCCGGGTTGGTGAACAGGCCGTTGGTGGGCGACAGGGCGTCGCACAGCAGCTTGGCGGCATAGGCGGCTTTCGAGCCGGCCGGCTCGTCGAGATCGGCGGCATCCACGAACTGACGCACGAACTCGACGGTCGCCAGGTGGGTCTGCAAGAGCCCGTGGAAGACCGCGTTGGATTCCCAGGCGGGGTCGGTGAACCGCTTGTCCTTGGGGTCGACGGTGAACGGACCCGGAGCCTTGCCGCCGAGCAGTCGCTCCATCGTGTTCAGGCCCACCGCTGAGAGCCCTACGCCGAGGCGGGCCACCAGGGGCAACGCCCGCCGGGGACGGCGGGCCGTGGCGATGACGGCGCCTCCGAGGGACCGCACGAGCGAGACGGGGTCGGCGCGATTGAGCGCCGTCTCGGCAATACCCAGCCGATCCTCGAGCGGCTCAGGGAGATCCTCAATGGCCTCTGTGGCTCCGCTGCTCACTGCCGGCCTCCCGGATGCTCGGTTGCGACGCTCTACCTTGCCATCCGGGAGCGGCCCCGCTGGAACCGGTCGCCGATCACATCTCGAGTCCACCGTTCATCGACAACACCGCACCCGTCATGTAGCCCGATCGCTCGTCGAGCAAGAAGCGCACCGCGTGGGCGATCTCGTCGGGGGTTCCCAAGCGCCGCATGGGTATCTTTTCGACGATCCCCGCGAGGACCTCGGGCGGTACGCCGGCAACCATGTCGGTGTCGATGAAACCGGGAGTCACACAGTTCACGGTGATCCCCCGGCGAGCGGTCTCCAGGGCCAGGCTCTTGGTGAGCCCGAACAGCCCCGACTTCGACGCCGCATAGTTGGCCTGGCCGATGTTGCCGCTCTCACCGATCACCGAGCTGATGTTGACGATCCGGCCCGACCCCCGTTCGAGCATGTGATCGAGCACCGCCTTGATCATGTAAAACGTGCCCGAGAGGTTGATGCGCAGCACGGCGTGCCAGTCGTCGATCGTCATCCGTCTGACGGTTCGGTCGACGGTGACGCCGGCGTTGTTCACCAGGTGGTCGATGCGGCCCTGCTGGTCAAGGACCTCATCGACCACACGCTGACATTCCTCGGGGACACCGACGTTGCCCTGGTGGATCGACACCGAGCAGCCCTCGTGGCTGAGCCGGTCGAGGAGCGCCTGCGCTGCTGTCTTGTCACGGGAGTACCCCGCCGCCACGTGGATCCCCTCACGGGCCAGCGCAACGCTGATTGCCTCCCCGATTCCCCTGGCGCCTCCGGTCACGATGGCCACTGTGCGCGTGTCCATGTCGCCCGCCATTTCGCCTCCTCGCTTCTCGCGTTGTCCTCACTGAAGCCGTTGGTCTCGCCTTCGGTCTCTGAAGATCGGCCCGAGTGTGCCACTGGTCACATCCGAGGACCAGCGGCTCCCGTACTCCGAGCGCCCAGCGCCCTCGGTGCTCCACGGGCTCCACGGCGGCGGCACACTGTCGGGAGATCACCTGGTGATCCCCGGGTGCACGCCCCGGTGACCGCCCCGGTGACCGCCCCGTGCAGCGCTCTCTCCGAGGTGGACCATGCCCGAGTTCGTGTACCAGGACCTCCTGCCGCTCGGCCCCGACGACACGCCGTACCGACAGCTCACCAGCGCCGGCGTCTCGACGTTCTCGGCCGGTGGGCGCTCGTTCGTCCAGGTCGAGCCCGAGGCGCTGACGCTCATCACCCGGGAGGCCATGCGCGACATCGCGCACCTTCTGCGTCCGGGCCATCTGGCCCAGCTCCGGGCCATCCTCGACGACCACGAAGCCTCGCCCAACGATCGTTTTGTGGCCCTCGATCTGCTGAAGAACGCAGCCATCGCCGCCGGCGGGGTGCTGCCCGGCTGCCAGGACACCGGGACGGCGATCGTCAAGGCCAAAAAGGGCCAGTTCGTGGTGACCGGCGGCGGCGACGAGGCGGCCATCGCCCAAGGGGTGTACGACACGTACCTCACATCGAACCTGCGGTATTCGCAGATGGCGCCGCTCGACATGTGGGACGAGGTGAACACCGGGACGAACCTGCCGGCCGAGATCGAGATCGCCGCCGTCGACGGTGACAGCTACAAGTTCCTGTTCATGGCCAAGGGTGGCGGGTCGGCCAACAAGAGCCTCCTGTTCCAGGAAACCAAGGCGCTGTTGAACCCGGCCAGCTTCGCGGCCTGGATCGACGAGAAGATCCGCACGCTCGGGACGGCCGCCTGCCCGCCGTATCACCTCGGTGTCGTCGTCGGCGGCACGTCGGCCGAATTCGCCCTCAAGACCGCCAAGCTGGCCTCGGCCCGGTATCTCGACTCGTTGCCCACGTCGGGATCGGCGTCGGGACACGGTTTCCGTGACCTGGAGATGGAGGCCGACATCCTCCGCATCTCGCAGGCCACGGGCATCGGGGCCCAGTTCGGCGGGAAGTACTTCTGCCACGACGTTCGGGTGATCCGCCTACCCCGCCACGGCGCGTCGTGCCCGGTGGCGCTGGCCGTGTCGTGCTCGGCTGACCGTCAGTCCCTGGGCAAGATCACCCGCGACGGTGTGTTCCTCGAGCAGCTCGAGACCGACCCGGCCCGGTTCCTCCCCGAGGTCACATCCGACGATCTCGGCGGCGATGTCGTGCACATCGATCTCAACCGCCCCATGGCCGAGATCAGGTCGGCACTCTCGAAGCTCCCGGTGAAGACCAGGGTGTCGCTCAACGGCCCCATGGTCGTTGCTCGCGACCTCGCCCACGCCAAGCTCAAGGAACGCCTCGACGCCGGAGACGGTCTGCCGCAGTATCTGCGCGACCACGCCGTGTACTACGCCGGCCCGGCCAAGACCCCGGCCGGCATGGCCTCGGGTTCGTTCGGACCCACCACAGCAGGCCGGATGGACTCCTATGTCGAGCAGTTCCAAGCCGAGGGCGCCTCGTTCGTTATGTTGGCCAAGGGGAACCGGTCGAAGGCCGTCACCCAGGCCTGCCAACGCCACGGCGGCTTCTACCTCGGCTCCATCGGCGGCCCCGCTGCCCGTCTGGCCCAGGATTGCATCACCCAGGTCGACGTGCTCGAGTATCCCGAGCTCGGCATGGAAGCCGTGTGGAAGATCGAGGTGCGCGACTTCCCGGCGTTCGTGGTCGTCGACGACAAGGGCAACGACTTCTTCGAGACCGTCTCCAAGCCCGTGGCTCTGGGGCGAAAGTAGGCCAGTACCGGATGCCCCGGATCGCGCCAGCGCCAGCGGTCGGCCCCCCAGGTGGCCCGTAACGATTCGATTCCGAGCACTGTGCAGAACGCCGTCGGATGTGACGTCCAACTGCATTCCGCTCGGCACGGCGCCGGGACCGAGCCTGGCCTGGCTTCGAGACCGAGGCTTGGTCCAGTTCAGCTCGACCGAGTGTCTCCTCGCCCTCGCCGGTGCCCGCCATGGCTTCCCGAGCGGGCACGGCGTCCGGCGGGCATAGACCCTGCCTGACGGCGAGAGGTAACTGCTCCCAGAGCCCGGGTCGAGCTATGGCGTGGCCGGCTGACCAGCATCAGTCCGCGCACCCGGCGCTCTCGAGTGCCGACCGCACGCTGGGCTTCGGGCCCTGGGAGCTACGCGGCGTTGCCCGGTTGGACGCTCTGACGCGTCGGGGGCGACTCGTCGCACTGGGACACGCTCTCACTCCGAGCTCTGGGTGGTTCTGCTGGTGGTTCGAGGTGCCAGTGTCCGTGGTGGCGGTGGAGTCGGGCGTCGCCTTCGTGCACCTGGTGGTGGTGGCGGTCGCAGAGCAGGGCGAGCAACGCGAGGTCGGTGCGGCCCCCTCCGGTGAATGGGTTGAGGTGGTGGGCCCGGCAGTGGTCGGCCGGGATGTGGCAGTCGGGTATGGCGCAGGTGGGGCCGTCTCGGGCGATGAGGGCTCGACGTTGGTCGTTGGTGGCGAGTCGGCGGCTGCGGCCGAGGTCGAGGCCGACCGAGTCGCCGCCGAGGACGACGGGGATGAGGTCGGCGTCACACGCCAGGCGCCGGGCGGTGGCAGCCGGGATCGACCCGCCGGCGACGATGACGCCCTCGTGGTGAAGCCGGCCGATGAGCGTGTCGTAGTCGATGATGACGAGCATCTCGGGCCGCGACGGCTGCGTCCACGTCGGTCTCGGTGTCGGTGTCGGTCTCGGCCCAGCTCGTGCCGCCGGTGGTGGCTGGGTAGCCGCACCACCCCGCCGGATATCAGTGTGCTCGGCACTGGTGACGCTGCGATCTGGCCTATCGGTGGTGGCCTCGGCGGTGCCAGGGTGTCCGGGCTCGTCCGGATCAGCGCCGTAGCCAGCCTGCCATCGTGGCGACGCCCATGGGTTCGCAGGCACCGGGAAGGAGGTGTCGCCGTCCCCTCCGCAGTAGGTGGCTCCACCCGGGGTGCCCGGTGCGGTCGGGCTTCCGTCGCCAATGGCGGGATTGGTGGAGGCGGCTCCGGTTGCGACCGGTGCCTGCCCGCTGGTCGCGGTGGGTCGGGGTGGTCCCGGTGAAGCGGCGGGGGCTGCGATGGGTTGCCAACCCGAGAGGCTGCGGCGGGCCATCTCGACGATGGCGTCGGCCAGCGTTGGTCCCAGGTGCGATCGTCGTCGTAGGGGCGGGCGTGGCCGTCGGGATGGGTGGCGTGCCAGTAACCCTCGGTGATGGCGTTGGCGGCGCTGCGGACCGTGGCCCACTGGTCGGGGGCCCAGCCGGCGTTCAGGTATCCGAGCCCGTTCACGTCGGGCGGGCTGAACCTCGCGAAGCGCTTGGCGTAGAGCTGCCGGGCCCGTTCGGCGCCGGCGTCTCCAGCGGCGACGTCGATGTACCGGCCGAGGTAGCTCCGGAACCGGTCGACCGGGAGGTTCTTGGCCGCATGGACGAGCTCGTCGAGGTGCTCCGTGACGAGCTTCCGGTCGCTGCCGGCGAGGGCGTCGAAGTGCCCGATGGAGATCTGGCCTTGGTCGAGCGCCTTCGCTGCGGCGGCGAGGTCGGGTCGGGCTTGGGCGTGCCGCTCGGTCTTGCGGGCCTGGGCCCGCGACTGGCCTCCGGCTGCCGCGGCCCGCTCGGCGACGTCAGGGCCGCCACCCGCAACGGCCGCCTCGAGGTCCCGTAGCCGCTGCACGGCCCGGGTGCGCAGCCCATCGAGCTGGGCTTGGCACGACCGATCTCCCGCAACAGCTTCTCGACGCCACGCCCGTCGAGCCCGGACACGTCGATCTCCGACACCGCCCGCCCCGGCGTCACCGCCATGAAGTTGTCGTCGGGAAGATCAAGGAGCTTCAGCACACCACCAGTGTAGCGAACATATGTATGGCGTCTCTGCTTAACTCCAGTCGTCACGGTGAGTGGCGATGAGGTGGTGGAGGGGGTAGGGGTCGGTGTTGGTGGCTTGCTGGACGAGCCGGTAGAAGAGCATCCCGCGAGATCGGCTGGTGCGTCGGTTGAACCGGAACGTGTACTCGTCGAGGTAGTAGGCGAGGTGGTCGGCGGACTGGCCGTGGTGGAGCGTGCCAGCGAGCCAGCGTTTGAGGAGTGCGGCGACACGGTGAGCGCCGGGCAAGAGCTCGTGGGCGGGGTTGATGTTGCCGGTGACGATCTTGCGGTCATGGACAACGCCGAGCTTGTCGGTCCAGGGGAGGTTGATCACCTCGCCGTCGGTCATCAAGATCGTTCCGGGTTCGATCACGGACTCGATGAACGCTGGGAGTTCGGTCTTGCGTTCGGAGCTGTCGATGTGCGCGAGGCGGATCCGGCCCAGGCCCTTGGGTTCGACGTGCTCGACAGCAATCAGGACTTCGTTCTTGTTGTAGTAGCGGGGCCCGTTCAGGCCCTGCCTGGCTCTGCCGCCGATGAAGGTCGCGTCCATCTCGACGGTGACGCCTGGCCCGCCGAGACGTTCCCGGTCGGGTCGGACCATTGCTCGGCGGAGCTTGTGCATCCAGGCCCACGCCGTTTCGTAGGAGCCGAACCCGAGGACCCGTTGCAGACCAAGCGCCGAGACGCCGTTCTTGTGAGCGCACACGAACCAGATCGCCGCGAACCAGGTTCGCAACCCGAGCCGTGAACGATGGAAGATCGTGCCCGCTGTGACTGAGGTTTGCCGGCCACACGAGCGGCACATCCACAACCCCCGTGCCGTCTCCCACGCCTCAACCCCAGCACACTCCGGGCACACGAACCCATCAGGCCACCGGACTTTCGCCAGGTACCTGCGACACGCCGCCTCGTCGGGGAACCACTCCTCGAACGCCTGCCACGTTCCCGGATAGTCCACACCCGCCCGAGGTCGAACCTCATCAGATCCCACGATCCGTGATCATAACCCAACCAACTTGAGGCAACCGGATAGGCCATACATATGTTCGTATGAGACGAGTCTGATCGCACGTGGCTACAGATTTGCCAGGTATGAGCCACATTGTTCCCTTGAGGCGATGAGGGCGATCGACATGACAAGCCCAGCCGGTGCAGAGCTGCCATGCATGGATCGGGTCGAGGTCAGCCGACTTCGATGCGGGAGATTGTCCCACCGAAAGGCCGGAGCAGATCCCCGTGTGATCACAAAGGTCTCGACGACCGACGCGACCTCGGATCGGACTGATACTGCGGTGTCAGCACTGACCACGGGCGGGCTGGCCTCTCGCCGATCGGGATCGGGTGGGGAGGCCGCGGCCGGCGACGGGTCGATGTTTCCTGTCCCGACACCCGGATCGTTGCGTGGCTCGACGAGATCGATGGTCGCCGCGTCGTGGGCGGGAACGTCGTCGGCGGGATCGTCGGCGACGACCAGCAGGCTCTCGGGCAGGGCCGGAATAGCCGGGAGGACCGGATCGGGTGCGCGAGCCGGCGACTGGTCGCCACGAACACCGGCATCAACGTCACCGGCGCCGGAACCACGCTCAACATCACCGCCGGCGTGAGCGTTGACACCACCGCCGACAACGTCAACACGGTCAACGTCACCACCATCGTCAACGCCGACCGCTGCGAGATCGCGCAACGTCCCGGCCAGCTCGTGGGCACCCACAGGACGGTCGGTCGGGTCCTTGGCCAACAACTGTGAGACCAGCGCCGCGACAGCCGTAGGAACGCCGACGGTCCGCAGGTCGGCGGGCGCCGCGTTGGCGATGCGGTTCAACAGGGCGAAGACGTTCTCGTCGTCAGCCGAGGTGAAGAGCGGGGTGCCGGCGAGGAGGGCGTGGAGGGTTGAACCGAGGCTGGAGAGGTCGCTGGCCGGGGTGGCTCGTTGGCCGGCGAGGATCTCGGGGGCGGCGTGGATGACGGTGGCGGTGACGAGGCCGGTGGCGGTGCGGGTGCCAGTGGTGATGGCGGCGATGCCGAAGTCGGCAGTTTGGCGTCGCCGGAAGCGGTCGATGAGCTGTTCTCGGGTTTCACGTCACGGTGCAGGAACCCGACATCATGTGCCGCCGCGAGCACGTCGGCGAGCTGGGCGGCGTACCCGAGCGCGGCCCGCCACGGCATCGGCCCCGAGCTGGCGACCATGTCGGCCAGGTTCCCGCCCGGCAGGTACTCCATGGCCAGGTAGGGGAGTCCATTGGCGGTGATGCCTTGGCCGAAGATCGTGGCGGAACCGGCGGCGCAGCTCGTCGTCGACGGTGACGACGCTGGGATGCCACGACAGCGCCCCGGCGGGTCTCGCGGCACTGAGGAGCTGGGTCGGGCGGTTACGCCGTGGTGTTCCGGGCCACCGACCAGTACCTTGAGCGCGACATCGCGCCGGAACGCGGTCTCCGTGGAGCTCGAACCCGGGTACGTCGACGCGCAGGTACGGGTGCCTCGTCGGCCACCACCCTCCCGTCCCGACAGGTAATACGGTCCGAATCCTGCCACATCCGGACACCGGTGGGCGCCACCGCTCCGCGCCTGTCCGGAGTGGTCGTGCGTTCGATCACATGCGATCCATCGCACGACCAGTGGCCACCGGGTCACCGGGCCCGTCGCCCGCGAGCGCGCCGTCACACCAGGACGGAGCGGCCGGCTTCCCAGCGGCGCAGGACGAGATAGGCGCCTTCGAGGGCGCCGCGCTTCCAGTTGCCGAAGCCCATGATGGTGCCGGGCTCGCCGAGCGCAGCCGGGAGCTGCTTGACCCGCTCCAGGCCGATTCGCATCCCGGCTGGCGACACCTCGGGAGCGTGGACGAGGGCGTTGGCGATCAGGCGGGACATGTCGAACAAGCCCGGGTGCGACGGCCCCACGATCTCCCGACCGGCGAGGACCGCGAGGCGTTGGAGCTCGAGGTTGTCGTCGTGCACGGCGTCGACGTACGCCCAGCCCTCGAAGTCGGCCGTCCAGTCGGAGTTCACGTACCCGAACATCAACGCCGAGTTGGTGATGACAGGCCACGAGCGCCCCCGCATCGCCAGGCCCAGGCCCCGCGACGACAGACCCAGCCCGAAATAGACGACAGCGTCGAATGCGAGCCCGTCGAGACGGGCGACGGCCTCGGCGGCGTCGTCGCCCGAGGACGACAGCGGCACCACGGCCACGAGGTCGAGCCCGTAGATGGCAGCAGCATCGTGCAGGAACTCGTTGTACTCGCGCCCGATGATCGACTGCTCCTCGACCACGGCGATCCGGGTCACGCCGCGACCGACGAGGTGCCGGGCGATCACGTACGCCTCTTCCTCCAACGACCCGATCTGGTAGTGGAACATCCAGTCGCTGCGGGTGCGCTGCGAGCCCGACCAGTTCAGGTGAGGAACCCGCAACTCGTCGGCTGCGGCGGTGCAGGCGATGGCGTTGTCGGAGATGGCCGGCCCGATGATTGCGACCACACCATCACGAGCCAGCCTTCGGGACGCCTCGGCGCACACCTCGGGCTCGCCCCTCGGATAGCCCGCCGCCTCCACGTACATCAGCTCGACGTCGTCGAGACGGGCGATCGAGCGGGCGATGTCGGGCCGGTGCTCGACGGCGCCCGCCCAGACCCGGGCCGTGTCGTCGAAACCGAGGCCGAGTATGCGCTGCATCTCGGCGCCGTCGTCGGGCGACGCCAACTCGTACACGATCCCGATGCGGATGGTCATGCCTGCGCTCCCCGTACGTTCAACGAATACAACGAATACAGCGGATACAGCGGATACAGCGACGAGTGCGTCGCTCGGACATGATCCAGCGTCTATCCGCTGCTGGGCCAACACGGGGCCCGCTTGTCGACGAAGGCACCGATCCCCTCCTGAGCAACTGCAGACCGGGCGTTGTCGGCCATGATCCGGCGCGTGTAGGCGTACGCCGAGGCCTCGTCGAGCTCGACCTGGCGATAGAAGGCGTCCTTGCCGATGGCCACGGTCTCGCCGCTCGCCGCGACGATCGTGGCGACCAGATCCGCGACCGCCGCGTCGAGCTCGTCCACCGGAACGACCCGGTTGACGAGTCCCCACGCAGCCGCCGTCACCGCCGAGATCGGTGTGCCGGTGAGGAGCATCTCCATGGCCCGCTTGCGCCCCACCGCTCGTGACAACGGAACCATCGGGGTCGAGCAGAACAGGCCGATCTTCACGCCCGGCGTGGCGAAGGTGCTCCGATCGCTGGCGACCACGAGGTCGCAGCTCGCCACCAGCTGGCATCCAGCCGCGGTGGCCACCCCGTCGACCTTGGCGATCACCGGCTGGGGAACACGGTGAACCGTCAGCATCAGCTCGGTGCATACCTCGAAGAGGCGGTCGTAGAACTCGGCGTCACGGCCGACCATCTCCTTCAGGTCGTGCCCGGCCGAGAACGCCGGGCCTCGGGCCTCGAGGACGATCGCCCGAGTCGCGGAGTCGCGGCCGATCTCGGTGAGGAGATCGACCAAAGCCTGCATGGTCGACAGGCCGAGCGCGTTGCGCCCCGACGGGTTGTCGAGGACCACGATGGCCGTGGAGCCCTCGCGACGCGAACCGACCGTCTCGCTCATTGGCACGACCGTAGCGGCCTGCGGGACCGGCACGCCCGGCCGACCCGCGTGACGGCTGCCATACTGCTGAGCGTGCGCTTCGCGCCCGAGGAGCCGGGATGAACGAACCGAGGATCAAGATCGTGGGTCCGGTCCTGGCCGCGGCGGTGGCGGTGGCCGTGGCCTTGGCGGCCTCGACCACCGGAGGGTACTCCACCGGCAGCGGAGCGTCCGGGAGCGCCGCTCCCGGAACGGCCTCGTCGGGGAACGGTTCCATTGCCCTGCAGCCTGTTGCGGCCAGCGAGCCTGCAGGTGCTTCGCAGGACCCCATGGGCTCGACCCCGCCCCCGGCGGCTGGCGTCGTCGTTCACGATCCCGGTCCACCCTCCGATGTCGCTGTCGCCCGGGGCGACACGGCCGTCGCCGACGCCGGCCACGCCCACGACGAAGCCCCCGCTGGCGAAGCCGCCGTGAGCCAAGCGTCGGCGAGCGGCGTCGGCAACGCCGATCAGCTCGCCGAGGAGCAACCCGACCAGCCGCTGTCGCGAGCAACTCGCGACGCGCTGGCGGCTCAGCTCGTGGTGGCCCGCGACGCCGCCCTGCGCTACCCGACCGTCGCCGATGCCGTGGCTGCGGGCTACGTGCAGGCCGGCGAGTTCGCCCCTGGGGCCGGAGCCCACTACGTGCGGATGAGAGACCGGCCAGCCGGGTTCGACCCGGGCCAGCCCGACACGTACATCTACGACGGCATCAGCCCCGACTCCCGGGTCGTGGGTCTCATGTGGACCTCGCTGGGCGACGGCGGCGCCCCGGAGGGATTCGCCGGACCCAACGACCACTGGCACCGACACATGAACGTCTGCATCCGCTCCGAGGGCGACGAGATCGTGGTGCCGTTCCCGGCCGACTCCGACATCACCCGGGAGATGTGCGACGAGGTCGACGGTCGATTCCTGGAGACCACGACCTGGATGGTGCACGCCTGGGTCGTGCCCTCGTGGGACAGTCCAAAGGGTGTTTTCTCGCACGACAACCCCAACGTGCGCTGTGCCGACAACAGCATGAACACCGACGACGCCGGGTTCTGCGAAGGCACGTGACTACGCCACCCGTCGGGTGTCAAACCCACGGCATCGCGGCGTCAGCCACTGGCCGTGCCTGCGCTCCGATCGCCGGTGAACGCCTCCACCACCTCCGGCGGACCAACGATGACCACCACGTCGCCCGAGCCCAAACCAAGCGCGTTCGCCGACGCGCGCTGCACCGTTCGATCGGTCGTCCGGCGCACAGCAACGATCCGCAATCCCCAGCCCCACCACCGGGCGAGCGCTTCCGGCTCGATCGGCGTCACCACGGCGTGACGCATGGCCCTGAGCTCGAGCGACCCGAGCGAGACCCGCCGTACCGCCCGCTCGTCGAATGCCGCCGTGGCGAAGGCCGGGGCCGCGAAGGCTGCACCGCTGATCACGGCGTCGAACCCGAACGCCTGGTCGGCACCGGTGGCCAGCGTCTCGTCGAAGACCCGGGCGATCGAGCGGATCGTGGGGTTGAACCGGCGAGCTGAGCTGGCCGCCGTGATGTTGGTGAGATCGTCGTCGGTCACGGCAATGAGGCAACGGGCCCGGGAGATACCGGCCCGATCGAGGTTCTCGGGAAGTCGGACGTCGCCGACCAGGACGGGGACCCGTTCGGACACAGCCTCGCTGAACCGGTTCTCGGTCGCCCGCTCGATGACCACCACGTCGATCCCCAGCTCGCCGAGAGCGCTCACGATCCGATATCCAACCGTCCCCAGCCCAGCCACGATCACGTGACCCCGCATCTGACCGGCGGCCCGCACGGCGCGCTGATCCAGCCGTTGGGCAAGCACGAACGCCGCCAGGTACGCCAAGAGCACCGAGGTCAGCCCGACCGCGGTCACGGCTGCGATGATTCCGAACAGGCGCAGTCCCGTCCCACCATCGTTGGCGGCGTTCCCCAGCACGGCGTTCACCGCCGTGACCAGACTGTCGACCGCACCCCGATCCTCGACGACCCGGTACACGATGGTCACCACGACGAGCACCACTCCGAGCAGCAGGGCGCTGCCGGGCAGGAGCGTCGATCTCACCGTCAGGCCGGCGGCTCGACGCGATCCCTGCGGACGTTCCGCCCAGCGGAGGCGTGAGCCTCGCCACCGAGGTCCCCACCGCCGGTCGCGACCGCCTCCGGGCCAGCCGCTGGCGTCGGCAGCAAGCCGTAGCACGTCGTGCTGGAGCCCGCCGACGAGCACCTGCTCGCCCGGCGCGAGCGGACCGGCGGACTGGTCAGCGGTCTGCCACTGGGCCGAAACGTCGGCCCGGGCGATCATCGTGCAGTGCCAGCCATGTTCGACCTCGGCCGGACGACGCCCGACCAACGGGGATCCGGGCGTGACGTCCAAGCGGCACAAGGGCAACTCGGCGTCGCCCAGCCTCAGTGTCTCGACGACCTCCTCGCCGAGAGCGGCGGCGACGAACGCCGGGGCAGCCAGTGCGGAGAGGCTGTACGCCCGACGGATGGCCGCGCCGAACTGGAGCTGGTCGGCGATCTCGGGGTCGAACATCCGCAACACCACAGGGACATGGGGGGCGATCGCCTGCGCAACGACGACGGCTTGGAGATTCTCGAGATCGTCGTCGGCCAGTGCCAGCATGCACGACGCCTTCGTCAGCCCGGCTGCGGCGAAGGCCACCCGCAGGTCACTGTCGTCGGCTCGGTGGCTCACGGACGGATCGAGCAGCGTCGCCAGGGTGCGCGAGCCCGGACCCCCGGACACGATCGGGACATCGGAGCCCACCACCACGACCTCGGCACCTCGAGCCGACAGGAGAGCGGCGACCCGCACGGTGAGCCGGCTCAACCCGGCGATGACGTACCGCTCGGCCATGAGACGAACTACCGGGGCTCATCGGCGGGTCGAAAGCGCAGCAACGTCATGCCGTCGGCGCCGTGGTCGAACACCGGCTCCACGGCCATCCCCACCGTGATGCTCTCGGGGTGGGCCGTGACGAGCGTCGTCGACATCCGCACCGCCAAAACAGCGCTGGCAACGGCTGCGGAAGCGGCGGCTCCGATCTCGACCACGGCCAGGATCTGCGGAACCTCGTCGGCGAACGGTGGGGCCGTGGGCACTCGGGCGATCGCGAAGGTGTGCACCGTGCCCCGGCCCGAGACCTCGATCCACTCGAGCGCGCCGGAGAGGCATACGACGCAGCGCGAACGCGGGTAGTGGACCCACGAACCGCAGTCGCCGCAGCGTTGCAGAACGATCCGCTCGTCGCGTAGCGCGTCCCAGAACGGCTGCGAGGTGGGTGTGGGGCGCGGGCGAGGTTTGACGATCGCCGTCGGCTGACCGGTGATGCCGGCCCCAACACCCGCTCCAACACCGGCACTGGCCGCCGTGGCCGCACCGGCACCGGCACGGGCGCTGGCCGCCGTGGCCGCACAGGCCGCCCCGGAGCCGATCGTGGGAGTGTCGCCGTCGACCATGGTTCAGCCGCCCTGCACGATGAGCGCCGCCTGCTCGCTCATCACTCCGCCGGTGCCCGACACGTAGGCCGTGTCACACCCGGGAACCTGGCGCACGCCGGCCTCGCCGCGGACCTGGCGGGCCGCCTCGACCACCTGCGACATTCCGCCGGCACCGCCCGCCTGGCCGAAACCCAGCTGGCCCCCATGGGTGTTCACCGGGAAGTCGCCCCGGTACGTGAGATCGTGATCGCGCACGAAGGCCATCCCCTCGCCCTTGGCGCAAAAGCCCGAGTCCTCGATGGTGAGCAGCACGGTGATGGTGTAGCAGTCGTAGAGCTGGGCCACGTCGACGTCGCTGCGGGCCACCCCGGCCATGGCGAAGGCCGTGTCAGCGGCAGGCCCGATCGGGGTGTGCAGCATGTCGGAGGTATAGGTGGGCGTCTTGTGGGCCAGGTGCTCGCCGCATCCTGTGATGAACACCGGGCGGTGCCGGGTGCGGCGAGCAACCTCCCGGCTGGCGATCACCACGGCGGCGCCGCCGGCAACCGGCATCACGATCTCCAGTAACCGCAAGGGATCGGCGATCATCTTGGAGCTCAGCACATCGTCGATGGTGACGGGCTTCCCGAAGAACACCGCCTCGGGATTGGCACAGGCGTTGGTGCGCTGGTCGACGACGATCTTGGCCATCGCTCGTTCGTCGTAGCCGTACAGGGCGCCGTAACGCTGAGCGATCATGGCGTACCCGGAGTTCTGGGCGATGTGGCCGAAGGGGAGCTCGAACTCCGCCTGCGGCGAGCCCCACTCGGCGCTCGAGGCCCCGAACGCGTACTGGCGGGCCACGAAGGGGTCGACGGCCCCCTCGGGCTGCAGGGGCGGAGGCCGATTGACCACGGCGGCCACGACCACGTCGCACAGCCCCAACTCGATGGCGGCGGCGGCCCGCCACACCGCACCAACCGAATTCGCGCCACCCAGGTCGACGTTCTCGGCCAGGTTCACGCTCCAGCCGCAGTACTCGGCCACGGTGGCCGGCACGAAGTGCGGCGACTCCCGGATGCGTGAGGTGACGATCCCGTTCACGTCACGACTGGTGAGCCCGGCATCGGCCAGGGCCCAAGCCGACAGCTCGGCCCACTGCTCCAGATCGAACATCGGCCGTCCCGAGTACCGACGTTCCGGCGTGTATTCGGCGATGCCGACGATCGCCGCGTCTCCCTTGAGCCCCATGCCTGGTTCCTATCAGACGCCGATGCCGGTGGTTCGAGCCGGAGGGGGATCGGGGCTCGCAGTGCCGGCGGGGCGTTCACCGAGCGCAATCGCTGGCACGGCGGCACCCACCGGACCCCGTCGGAGCGGGCTCGTCGCCGCGATCGCCAGTCCGCACAGCAGCGAGACGATCGTGAGCACCGTCCAGGCCAGACGGAACTCGTGCATGGTCTCGGCCGCCGATGCGCCCAGGATGGCGATCACGGTAGAGAGGCCGATGGCGTTGCCCACCTGGAGCGCCGTGCGGTTGGTGGCGCTGGCCACGGAGAAGTTGTCACCGTCGACGCCCTGCACGCAGGCCAGCGCGATCATCGGGTACGTGAGGGCCATCCCCACGCCGATGATGGACGTGGCGGGAATCCAGGCGGCTGCGAAGGCACGGTGATCGCTCTGGAGGACCAACGCCTGGAACGCCACCCCGACGGCGATGACCAGTGTGCCAGGAACGCCCACCCGTCGGACTCCGTAACGGATCCCCAGCCGTCCCGCGATGGGCGACGCCAGCATCGACGCCACCGCGATGGGCAGCACACCGAGGCCGGCCCGGACCACCGAATAGCCCCAGATGTTGATGAGGAACTGAACGTTGGCGAAGAGCATCGCCCCGGTGGCGGCGCCGTACACGACCGCAGCCACCGTCGCTGCGCCCACCGACCGGATCTTCAGCAATGCCAAGGGGAGGATGGGGACCGGATGATGCCCGGCGCGCCACACGAACATGGGTACCGTCATCGCCGTCGCAGCGAAGGCCCCGAGAACGCCCGCGCTGAGCCAGCCCCACGACCGGCCCTGCACGATCCCGAGCGAGAGCGCCGACAGACCCACGATGATCAGCGCCATCCCGGCCAGGTCGGGCCGCGCCACCGCTTCGGCAGGACGGTCGTCAGGGAGGGCCCGTCGCCCGGCGAGCCAGGCCACGATGGCGAAGACCGGGCTCACGAGGAACGTGAGTCGCCAACTCGACACCTCGATGAGCACGGCACCGAACGTGGGCCCGATCACCCCGCCCAGCGACGCCGTGGCCGAAAAGAACCCGAGCGCGCCGGCTCGACGTTCCAGGGGCGTGACGTCGAGCAGGAGCCCGAGCGCCGAGGGCGTGATGCACGCGGCGCCCATCCCCTGCACGACCCGCCCGGCGATCACCACCCACAGCTCCGGCGCCGAGCCCACCACGACCGAGCCGACCGAGAACACCACCAACCCGAGCATGAACACCCGGCGACGGCCCACCCGGTCGGCGACCCGGCCGGCCGGCACCAGCGTGGCGCCGAAGACGATCGTGTAGATCGACAGCACCCACCCCAGGTTGGTGAGCGACTGGTCGGGGAACGTGCGCTTCAGGTCGGGGAAGGCCACGTTCGACGACGTGAGCGTGATGGCCACGACCATGTGACCGAGCGCGATGGCGAAACGCACGAAGCGCTCCTGCCGTCGCTCGGGTGTCACGTCACCGTCCTCACGTCCTCAGGTGGTCTCGCCGGGCTCCGGTCGCGTGGCTCCGGGGCGAGGCTAACCTGACGCCCTCGTCAGTCGTGGTTGACCGGCAACCGCCGGACAGCAGAGCCTTCCAGCAGCCAACGTGCGGGCAACCAGCAGGTCACCAGCACCACCAACCGGTAACGCCAACTCCAAGGGGAACGATCATGGCCTACGGCCGTCCCACTGAAGCCGCCCCGTTCGATGCCTCGAGCGATACGGCGATCACCCTGGCCGCGGGCATCATGACGCCCGAGTTCGCCAAGGAGCCGCAGGAGTACTTCCGGCGCATGCGGGCCCAGGCGCCGGTCGTCAAGATCGACACCATGGTCGTGTTGGCTCGCTGGGACGTGATCGATCAGGCGTTCCGCAATCCGGCAGTGTTCTCGTCGAAGGATGCCGTCGATCTCGGCAACGTGCGACCTCTCATCCCGCTCCAGATCGACCCGCCGCAGCACAAGAACTACCGCAAGCTCCTCGACCCGCTGTTCGCTCCCCGGGTGATGGCCGAACTCGAGGCCGACGTCGTGAAGCTGGCCAACGAACTGATCGACACGTTCGTCGAGAACGGTTCGTGCGACTTCAACACCGAGTTCGCCGTCCCCTTGCCCTGCACGGTGTTCATGCGGCTCCTCGGGTTGCCCTCGGAAGACCTCCACGTGTTCTTGCGCTTCAAGGACGGCATCATCCGTCCTGGCGGCCACGGAGCCGCGCTCGACCTTGAGGCGCAGGCCCGCATCCGAACGGAGACCGCGCAGGAGATGTACGCCTACTTCGAGAAGATCCTCGACCAGCGCGAACTCGAACGACGCGACGACCTGCTGAGCAAGTTCCTCGATGCCGAGGTGCTCGAGGACGGCGAACGGGTCAGGCTCACCCGCGACCAGATCCTCGACATCTGCTTCTTGTTGCTCATCGCCGGGCTCGACACCGTCACCGACTCGCTCGACTGCTTCTTCGCCTACCTGGCCCAGCATCCCGAGCATCGCGGGCAGATCGTGGCCGACCCGTCGATCATCCCGTCGGCCATCGAGGAGCTCCTGCGCTGGGAGTCGCCCGTTCCCGGCGTGGTCCGCATCGCCGCAGCCGAGACCGAGCTGGCCGGTTGTCCCATCCACGTCGGCGACCATGTCTCGGTCCTCGTGGGCGCGGCGAACACCGACGAGGTGCTGTTCCCCGACGGCTACACCGTCGATCTTCTGCGCAATCCCAACCCGCACGTGGCGTTCGGGGGCGGCGTGCACCGTTGTCTCGGCTCGCACCTGGCCCGGCTCGAACTCCGGGTCGCCATGCGCGAGTGGCACCGCCGCATCCCGTCGTATGCACTGGCCCCCGACACCGACCTCGAGTACACCCCCGCCCTCCGCCAGATCGAGTACCTCCCCCTCGTCTGGAGCTGACGGGCGCCGGCAGGCCCGCCGGCGCAGCACCTGTCGCTCAAGGGGCATGTGGCCCGTCTGAACGACAGGTGCTCGGTTGCCGTGGTGGTCGTTCCCGCGTCTGCCGGTCCCCACGGATCGTGCACGGGACAGCTGGAGGCAGCGGTCAGGCTGTGGCGGCGAGCGAGCGATGTGCGGCCTCCATGGACAACTGCGACGGGGTAGCGCAGCGAGCTGCGAGCCGACGTGACAGCGGCGTAGTGTCCGGGCTCTCCGACGGGGCCGGCGAACGGCGGCCGTACGGACTGACGGGCGAGGAGAGCCAGTGGGGCGCTACGAGGGCAAGGTCGTGTTGGTCACGGGAGCCGCGTCGGGGCTCGGGCGGGCCGTGGCGCTGCGGGTGGCGTCGGAGGGCGCCCAGGTCTTCGGCGTCGACGTGAGCTCGGAAGGGCTCACCGAGACCGCCAAGCTGGTCACCGCTGGTTCCGGCTCAGGCGCCGGCGGCGAGATGCGCCACCAGGCTGGCGACGTGTCGTTGCCCGCCACGGGTCGCGACGCAGTCGCCGCCGCGATCGCCGCCTTCGGGAAGCTCGACGTGCTCGTGAACTGCGCCGGGTTGATCCGCTCGGCTCGCCTGGCCGACGTCACCGAGGCCGACTGGGACCTCCAGGTCGACGTGAACCTGAAGGGCACGTTCTTCCTGTGCCAGGCGGCCATCCCGCACCTGCTGGAAACGCACGGCAACGTGGTGAACGTGGCCTCGAACGCCGGTCTCATGGGGGTGTCGTACGCCGCGGCGTACAACGCGTCGAAGTTCGGCGTCATCGGCATCACCAAGTCGTTGGCGATGGAGTTCATCAGGGAGCCCATCCGTATCAATGCGGTGGCCCCGGCGGGGATGGTCACGCCGCTCACATCCGGGTACGTGATGCCGCGCGACCCCGACTTCGAGCTGATGGCTCGCTACACGGGCTTTCGGGCCATGGCTCAGCCCGAGGAAGTGGCTGCGGTGATCGCCATGCTCGGTTGCGACGACGCGTCGAACGTGCACGGCGCCGTCTGGACCGCCGACGGCGGCGTCACCGCTGGCTGAGTGGTCCGAGTCGGCTGAGCCGCCTGAGCGTCCGAGTCGTCCAAATCGTCTGAGTATCCGAACATGAGGACAGCGACCATGGGTATGCCCACCGACATCGGGATCGTCGACCTGGGGATCGGGTTCCCCTACCAGAGCGTGGAGGAGAAGAAGGCCGCCTACGACTTCTTCCGCCCGCTGCTCAAGGACGCCCAGAGCGTGCAGGAGTTCGAGTTCCCTGCGCAGTACATGTTCAAGGACGTGCCCGACGTGGTCGACCCGGGCGTCGACCCCGTGGCCTGGGTGCTCGAGAAGATGGACGCCTTCGGTATCCAGATCGCCAAGACCCACATGAGCCCCAACGGAATCCGGGCCAAGGCCGAGCATCCCGACCGCTTCGTGCTGTCGATGGGCGTCGACCCCAACCTGGGCATGGAGACGCTGCGGAAGATGGACCAGGCCAAGGCCGAGCACGACATCGTGGCCGTCACCTGCTTCCCGTGTGGCTGCTTCCCCCAGGTCGCGGTGAACGACAAGAAGATGTACCCCATCTACATGAAGTGCGTTGAGCTCGACATTCCCATCTGCATCAATGGCGGTATCGTCGGACCACGCATGCCGAGCTGGCCGCAGGAAGTGATGCACTTCGATCAAGTTTGCTACGACTTCCCTGAGCTGAAGATCGTCATGATGCACGGGGCCGAGCCCTGGACGGCGTTGGCCGTGAAGCTCATGCTCAAATGGCCAGGCTTGCACTACATGACCAGTGCATTTGCCCCCAAGCACTACCCGAAAGACATCATCAACTACGCGAATACCCGCGGAGCCGACAAGATCATGTACTGCGGGTACTTCCCGGCCGGGCTCACCCTCGAGCGCCAGTTCCGAGACATGCCCAACGTCCCGTTCAAGGACCACGTCTGGCCCAAGTTCCTCCGCGAGAACGCCCTCCGAGTCTTCAAGATCAACGAGGCGCTCGGCATCTGAGAGGCGAGGGGACAACGTGACGTGCCGGAATCACCCCCGGGCCACGAGCAGCGACGCCAGCGGCGACACGGCCGGCACATCGCTCGCATCGCTCGTCGATCGGGTACCCGCCGGCGACGCCTTCGATCCTTGGTCGTCTACACGAGCCTCGAGCGCATCCGACGTGCGGCCGACTTGGAACCGGCCCGCACGTCCGAGGACGAGGTCGAGCAGTTGACCGAGATCGTCGGGCTCTCGGGCCTGGTCCTGGCCGGGCCCTTCCAGCGCGCCGCGCTCGATCCCGAGCTCGAAGATGAGATCGGCTTTGACGTCACCCGCGTCGACGCGACCCTGTCCGCCGGATCGGCGCCTGATGACCTGGCCATACTGGCGGGCCGGTTGGATACCGACGACATCGACGAGGCCCTCACGAGCTACGAGCTCTGGGCCGATGCCGTCGAGGTCGGTGCGCAAGGGTCGGTGGCCACGTACCGGTTCGGCGACGAGGGTGGTATCGACGTCGAGCGTCGCAGTGCGGCCCGGAGCCTCGGCGAATCGGTACGCGTGGGCGTCGCGGACGGCACCATGTCGTGGACCCGATCTGACGCCACCTTCGCCGCCAGCCTGGCCGCGGCGAACGATGGTCCGTCGCTGCTGGATGACCCCGGTATCGCCTCCGCAGCCGCAGCGCTCGGCGAGGCCGGTGCGTGGGTCGCGGCGCTCATCGCCGACCCGTAGCCCGCCGTAGCTCGCCGGGAGAACGCCGGAGGACCGGAGATCGCCGGAGAGTCCCCGAGGATGCCATTGCGCCGGAGCGGGCTCGAGCGGGGGCCGACGGTGGGGCAACCGACGGGAGCGCGATCGCCACGGGTCCGCTGCGCCCACGAGAGCCCGCGATCTGACAGAGTGGAGTGGTGACCACAGCCACGCCGCCCGAGGGGTTTCCGCCGCCGCCGAAGAGCCCGTCGATCGAGGTTCCCGAGCTCCCGCATGGAGCCGTCCGCCGGTCGACGGCGATCGACATGTCATGGCCCGCCAGCGAGGTGGTCGACGGCACACCGGCGAAGCTGCTGCTCCAGGCGCGAGCGCGCGACATCGTGCGCGACCACGATGGCCGCCTGCACCTCCTGGCCGAGGCCGGGCTCACAGGGTGGGTCGATTCGGCTGATCTCTTGGTACGGCTCGATGTCACGCCCGACGACGAGCGGGCGCAGAACCTCGTCGGCCGATCGGTCCGCCAGGGGTTCCGCTCCGCCGCCAGCGTGGCCGTCCCCGAGCGTCGCAACGAGCCGCTGGGCCAGATCCTCGATGACATCCCCGTGGCCGTCCTGATCGGCGGGTTCGCCTGGATGGTCGCCCACGCCGCGGGTCGAGACCGTGTCGATCCCACCCAGCGGCCCGACGTACCGTCGAACACGGCGCTCCTCAAGGCCGACATCTGCTCGGGCTGGCGTTCCGACGGCTCGATGATGGTGGGCCTGCGTACCAAGGCGGGCATGCCCGTCCCGACCACACCACCCGTCCCCCCAACCACGCGGGCGCTGGCGCCCCTGGAGGTGCTGCCGCTGTTGCCCGTGCCGGCAGGGAGCATGCGCCGATACCGTCGCATCGACGTGCACCCCGGCGAGCGGTTCCACGTCGAGGCCTGGTTCCGCGACAGCCACGTGCTGGCCGACGGGGTCGACGGCGGCTTGCACGAATACACGGTTCGGGGCGACTTCGTCGGGACGGGCGAAGCCTGCACGGTGGCCTCGATGACCGCGACCGCCCATGTGCTCCCCCACAACGAATGCCCGTCGGCGGCAGCCAACGTGGGTGACCTCGCCGGCCAGGCCGCGGTCGGGCTGCGGACCTCGGTGCTCGAGACGCTGTCGGGTCTGCGCTGCTGCACCCATCTCAACGACCTCCTGCGATCGTTGGCCGCCGTTCCCCACCTGGCCCACCAGCGCCACTGAGTCCGCGGGACCGCAGCGGCAACGGCAGCGGCAGCGGCGGCCCGGGTTCGTCTCGCCGTCACGTCGAAGTCGAGGCCGCTCCGTCTGCTTCAGAGCCCGTAGAGCATGGCGGCGTTGGCCCCGAGGATCTGCGCCTTCACCTCATCGGTGAGGGCCGGGTAGCCGAAGCGCTCCTGGTACTCCTCGGAGATCGAGAACGTGCGGAAGGCGTCGATCTGGCTCTGCGGCGAGCCGTACCAGATGGAGTCGGTGCCCCAGAGGATGCGCTCGGGTCCGAGGTGCACCAGCAACTTGCCGAGCACATGGGCCGCGGCGTCGAGGTCGTGGGCCAGGTTGAACCACGTGCTCCCCAGCTCGGCGTACACGTTGGCGCCGGCGCCGATGCCGGCTGTGGCGAGCGAGCCGATCAGACGGTCGACGCCGCGCTGTCGATCGAGAGCCACGTCCGGCGAGTAGGGGCCTTCGGTCGTGCCGGTCTCCCACCCCGAGTGGTACACGACGATCGTGGCTTCGGGGTGCTCCCGGGCCGCAGGGCCGACATCGACCGGTGAACCCCACGGGTCGCCGCCACTCAGTCCCTTGTGCACAGCGACGATCGGGCGTCCGAGCAACACAGCGTGGGTGAGCATGGCCGCCCCACGATCGTCGTCGAGACGGAACCGGTCGGGCGTGTGGGTGTAGGTCTTCCATGCGGCCACGGGGTAGGTGGCGGCGTCGGCTGTCATGGCGTCGAGCGTGGCTGAGATGTCCCCGGTGGCTGGGAACACCGGCGCTTGGAGCAGCAGCCGTTGCGGCCCCCCGCCTGCGGCCAGCGTGTCACGAGCCTGGTCCATGATGTCGAGGGCGAACGCGCTCGTCCGGTCGGCGAGAGGAAGCCCCGAGAGCACCCCGACCCGGGTCTGGCTCTGGGCGAACACCAGATCGAGGAACACGTCGAGGGCGAAGCACCCGGCCACGCTCCCGGCACTGCAGCTCGCCTGGGGAAAGCCGGCGCCGAACCCGCCGCTGTTGCGCTGCTCGTCGAGGAAGTGCAGCTGCACGTCGACGATCGCCGGGAATCCGCTCGCTCCCCCGCTCGGGCCATCGCTCGGGCCGTCGAGGATCGAGGATGCCGTGTCGGGGTCGATCACGGACGCGGCCGATGTGCTCGAGGTGGCGCGCGACGAAGGCACGGCGAACGTCCCGCCCGGCCCGCTCGACGACCCCGACGACCCCGACGACCCCGACGACCCCGACGACCCCGACGGCCCCGTCGATCCGGGACCCGCGTTGCGGGCCGCTCGCTCCTCGCTGGCGCAGGCGGCGAGCGCCGAGAGCACCGCCGCCGAGGCCGCAGCCGACCGGAGCACCTCCCGACGCGACACGGCTCCGCGGCGCACGAGCTCGTCGATCTCAGCGCGGGCCCGGCGCATGGCCTCCGCCACGACGGGGCTGAGGGGGACCGGGTCGTACTCGTCACTCGACCGTCGCCCGAATCCCAGGAGTCGCACCGGGCCATTGTGGCGCGCCCGGGCGGCTACGCCACTCGCGCCCATGGCGATCCCCGTCCGTGAGACGGGTGAGCCCGCGCGACAGGACACTAGGCGATGGCGACGATGGCGATCTCCATGCGCCAGGAGGGCTGAGCCAGCGCCGGGACGACGACGAGGGTCGACGCGGCGCGATGGCCGTCCATCGCCAGGTCGCGTGCAGCCATCACCGTCGCCAGGTCGTTGCCCACCACGACGTACGTGGTGACCGAGACGATGTCGGTGGTCGTCATGCCGGCCTCGTGGAGAAGGGCTGCCAGGGTCGCCCACACCGTCGTGGCCTGCTCGGACAGGTCGCCCGGTACCGAACCGTCGGCTCGGACGGGCACGATGCCCGAGGTGTGCAGGGTTCGCTGCGGCCCCGGCTCGCTGAGGACGGCCAAGGCGTACGAAGCGGCCGGCGGCGCTACCCCGTCGGGCTGGAGTACTCGGTTCATCGCCCGATCTTGCCAGCTCGGGCGGCGCCCCCGCTTTCGGCCCCCGCCACCCCTCCCCCTTCTCAGCAATGTTCAGAACGACGTCACATGCCGTGTCCTTGTGAACACTGCTCGATCTTGTGGCGGGGAGCGGAGGGTTCAGGCGACGGTGAACGTGGTGCCGTGCACGAGCACCGATCGGCCGCAGAGCTCGACCCGCGTCGCCTCGGCCGCCGCTGCCGCATCGTTGCACAGAGCCACGACCCGCCCGCCGCCCCCCGACCCATCGACGACCGCAGCGATCGTGGTGGGCGTCAGCCCGTCGTACAACACGGTGTAGGTGGCTACGGTTCCCGCGCCGGTGTGCTCGGCCACGAGAGCGCGGACGGGAGTGGCGGCGGCGGCGGCGGCCGTGCAGTCGGCGAAGGCGAAGGCGAACCCACGGCCCGGCACTCCGCCGGGAGCCCTTTCGCTACTGGTGCCGAGCACGCAGAATCCCTGTTTCGTGAGCATCCCGCTCACGGCGGTCACCAACCCCCGGGCGCCGGGCCCGCTCGAGCGCAGCGTCTCGACCATCTTCACCGTGGCCTGCAGCACGAAGTTGTTGAGCGGTCCCCCGGCGAAGGTCATGCCACCGGTGACCGTGAGCGCCCGGCTCCCGTTGTCGGGGAGCCCGAGCGCCCGAGCCTGCTGACGCACCGCCGCCGGGAAGCAGCTGTAGATCTCGAGATGCTCGATGTCGGCGAGCGCGACGCCGGCCAGATCGAGCGCACGCCGCCCGGCGATCTCGACGGCCGGGCAGCGCCACAGCTCACCGCGAGCGCTGACCGGGACCATCTGGTTCGCCTCGGTTCCCGCCTGGAGGAACACGGCCGAGGCGAGATCGACACCCGCAGCGCGGGCTGCGGCCTCCGAGCACAGCACGATCGCCGCAGCCTGGTCGACGTTCCACTGCGAGTTGTGCCACTTCTGATAGGGAAAGGCCAGCGGACGGTTCCGCTCCGACGGCGTCGCGATCGCCTGTGCTCCCATGGGTTCGGGGTACCAGGCGTCGGAATTGCCTTGCGCCACTTGGTTGAACGAGGCCCAGAGGGCGGCGATCTGACTCGCGTGGGCTTCGATGCTCAGCCCGTCGTGGGCCCGCATGGCGTTGTCGAGCATGGCGTAGTGCTGGACGGGCGCCACGAGACCCCGAGCGATCTCGTGCGGCGAGATGATGTCGGCCGTCGGCTCGAGCACCTCGTCGGGGATGGCCTCGGGATCGTCGGGCCCTTGGGTCGTCTCGGTCGCGACGATGCCCGCGATCGAAGCCCGTCGAGCCCGATGCCG
The DNA here is from genome assembly GCA_031362415.1 of Actinomycetes bacterium. GTDB lineage: Bacteria > Actinomycetota > Acidimicrobiia > IMCC26256 > VFJJ01 > VFJJ01. The sequence continues at coordinate 29,152 of JANLSK010000214.1, forward strand.
GGCCTCACCTCCGACCACCACGACCACCTCGGCCGTTCCGTCGGCAATCAGGCCGGCCGCCCGGTTCAGGAGCGTCGTCTGGAGGACACCGATCTCGGCTCTGACCGTGCGGGCCCGATCGGCTCCCACTCGACGGGCGACCAGTCGACCGGCATCCCGATATCCCCACATGCCCGTGGGAACCATGACCGCGTCGGCGATGCCCACCAGCGACGCAACCTCAGCCGCTTCGACCGCCCGGGCCATGAGCTCGACGGCTTCGACGGCGATCCCTGCATCATCGAGACGCTGCGAGACCGCGCCGACACCACCGATGACAACCGCTCCCGAGCTCACCCAGGCAGTGTGCCAGGCGATGACGGTGTCGGCCGGGGTCGGCTCACTCGCCCGTCAGGTCGACGTGGTACGCCTCGTAGACGAAGTCAGCGCCCAGATGCCGATGCCGGTGCAACCGGGCCAGCAGGTCGACGAGGTGGGCGCCGCGCACCGGAGCCGCCGCCATGGCCGTCGCGAGCAGGGCCGAGATCTCGCCGTGGTCGTCTCGGATGCGTTCAGCAGCGCGAGCCATGCGGGGCGCGTACGCCACGGTCTCGTCGAGCAGCCCGTCGGGACCCTCGGTCGCTCGTACGTGATGGTCGAACACCGTTCGGAGATCGCCCAGGCAACCATGGATCGCGAGATCGATCGTGGCGTCGGCCGGAGACGACATGAGCGACTCCTCCAGAGCCAAGATGGCACGGTAGAGGCGATCGCGTCGCTGCTGGATCTCGACCACGGTTGACTGGTCGACGGCGAACTCTGACTTCATGGGCATCTCCCGATCATGGGTTCGAAAGACCATAGAGCCATCGGTGCAACCGCGCAAGACCATCGTCTCTGTCGATGATAGATCTCGGGCGTCACGGTGCTCACGCTGCGTGTGAGACTGATGACGATGGCTCGGTCCGAGCGGCGCTCCAGCACCTTTGCCGCGCTCGCCGTTCCGAGCTACCGCTCCTACTTCTTCGGAGCTGCGGTGTCGCAGACCGGGAGCTGGATGCAGACGATCGCCTTGGGCTGGATGGTCGTCCGGCTCGGCGGCGGCGGCGTGGAGCTCGGGATCATGGCCGTCTTGCAGTTCAGCCCGGCTCTGGTGGGCGGCATGATCGGCGGTGTCATCGCCGATCGCTACGACCGACGGCGGCTCCTGATCATCACCCAGAGCGCGTTCGCCGTCGTGGCCACGGGGCTCACCGCGCTGTCGGCCACCGGCTCCGCTCGCCTGTGGAGCCTGGGTGTGTGCGCGTTCCTCGCCGGGTGTGTCACCACGGTCGACAACCCCACCCGTCACTCCCTGGCCATCGAGCTCGTCGGTCCCGGTCTCGTCGCCAATGCCCTCACGCTCAACAGCGTCGCCTTCAACGCCGCTCGGGTCGTCGGACCCGCCATCGCCGGCGTGGTGATCGCGACGCTCGGGACGAGCTGGTGCTTCGGCGTCAACGCCGTGTCGTTCGTCGCGGTGATCGTGCCGCTGATGCGCGTGAACGTGAACGCGATGTACCGACCCGAGCGATCCGCCCCGGCCGGTACATCCGGGATCCGCGAGGGGCTCCGCTACGCGTTCGCCACGCCCGAGGTGCGGGTCCCCTTGCTGATGATCACGGTGGTCGGCACGTTCGCGTTCAACTGGAACGTGTCGGTCCTGCTGCTGGCCCGGGCGCTCGACGGAGGGGCCGGGGCGTACGGGGCCCTGATGACGGGCATGGGTGTCGGCGCAGTCACCGGTGGTCTCGTGGCCGCGGGACGGGCTGCGTCCGATCATCGGCGGCTCTGCCGCGCGGCCATAGCTCTCGGTGCGCTCCTGCTCGCGGCGTCGTTGGCGCCCAACCTGCCGTTGGCCATCGGGTTGCTGGCCGCGTCGGGCGTCGCCAACATCACGTTTGTCACCACGGCCAACGCCCGGCTGCAACTGGCGGCCCGCCCCGACATGCGCGGTCGGGTGATGGCGCTGTGGACCATGGCCTTCGTCGGCTCCACCCCCATCGGGGGCATGATCGCCGGGCTGGCCGCCGAGCTCGTCGACCTCCGGGCCGGGCTGGCCATCGGGGGGGCCGGCGCCGCACTGGCCGGTATCGTCGCCCTCGCCGCCGACACCCGCGGCCGGCGGGAAGCACCGGCGGCAGTCCCACCGGACGGCGGGCCAGCGGCTCCGACGCAGGGCTAGCGTGCGCCGCGGGTTGACGGCGCAGATGACTCGCCCGATGTCAACCGAGGAGAGCACGTATGACCTTCAGGCTCGACGGTTTGGTGGCCGTGGTGACCGGCGGGGCCGGCGGGATCGGGCAGGTCTACGCCCGAGCCCTCGGCGAGGCCGGGGCGTCGGTGGTGGTCGCCGACCTCGACGAGGCTGGCGCTGCGACCACGGCTGCGGCCCTGACCGGTGACGGCATCTCCGCGATCGGCGTCGGGGTCGACATCACGAGTGTCGAAGCCACCAAGGCCATGGCCCAACAGGCGATCGAACGCTTCGGCGGGATCGACATCCTGGTCAACAACGCCGCGATGATGTCGGAGATCCCGTACCACCCCCTCGCCGAGATCCCGATCGACTTGTGGCACAAGGTGATGCAGGTGAACGTGGCCGGGGCGCTGCTGTGCACCCAGGCCGTCGTACCGTCGATGATCTCGCGGGGTGGTGGCAAGATCGTCAACCAGGCCTCGGGTGGGGCGTTCACCGCGAGCGGGGTGTACGGCGCCAGCAAGCTGGCCCTGGTGAGCGTCACGGCCACCCTGGCCACCGAGCTGGGACCGCACAGGATCAACGTGAACGCCATCGCGCCCGGCGCGGTGAGCACCGACGCCGGATTCCGCTCGGCTCCGTCCGACTCGCCGTGGCGGGAGTTCATGCGCCAGACCGTGCCGCTGCGGGCCGAGGCCCCGCCAAGCGATCTGGTCGGGGCGCTCCTGTTGCTCACCTCCCCGGCGGGCGATTGGATCACCGGCCAGTGCCTCAACGTCGACGGCGGCTGGATCATGCGGCTCTGACACCGCTCCCTGGAGCGACACCATCACGAGCGACTGCTCCCGGGCGATTGCTCCCGGGCCCGACCATGGGGTACACCCGAGGTGGGCACGAGCCCACGACCGGTGGAGGGTCCATGGCCAGCATTCTCGTCGGTGCGCTCCTCGACTTCGCCTTCACCGACGAAGTCAAGCGCCTGTTCCTCGACGCTCATCAGCTGGCATTCGACGAGGCGCTCGAGGACGGGGTGGTCGACCGGCCCATCGAGCTCATCATCGAGGAGTGCGACGGTCTGCCGCGGGGCAGCACGCACGCGGTGATCGAGGGTTGGAAGCGTCTCGCCGACCGGGGGGTCGTGATGATCGCCGGGCCGATGGTCTCGGAGAACGGCATCCCGTTGCGCTCGTACGTCGACGCCGTGGGCCAGGTCCCCACGATCATGTGGGGCGGCAGCGACCTGCTGTACGGCGATTGGTGCTTCAGCATCTCCAACGGCTCGCTGCCCGAAGAGCCGCGCCTCATGGCGAACTACCTTGCGCACGAAGGCGTCGACCGGATCGGCGTCATCTACGAGGACTCGGCCATCGGGAACGAGTACCTCGCCGGATTCCGGGCCGCGTGCAGATATGAGGGGCTGCGGATCGTCGCTCAGGAGCCCATCAGCCAGATCGAGACCAACCTCACCACCGCCGTCCGGGCCACCCGCGAGGCCGGATCAGAAGGCCTGGTCTATCTGGGATTCGGGCTCCCGGGGGTCCACATCAACACCGCACTCGGCCTGATCGGGTGGGATCCTCCCCGGGTGATGACCACGGCGTTCCTCACCGCCCCCTATACGCCGCACGGGATGAAGGCGCTCTTCGGGTGGGCGGGCCTCGACCAGTACGACGAGGAGAACCTGGTCGGCCAGAGCGTGCTCGACCGGTTCGAGGCCAGAAACGGGTACCGGCCAGCGAACTTCTACCCGCTCGTCTGCTACGACGTCGCGAACTCGATCGCCCATGCCATCGGCAATGCCCGCCCGCTGTCGCCTGAGGGCGTCCGCGACGGGATGTACGGCGTGCGCATGCTCCCGGCTGCCTGTGGGGGACCCCGAACGCTCATCAGCTACGCGCCCCACAACCATCGCGCATGGCTGGGCGCCGACTATCTCGTGGTCCGCAAGGTCGTGTCCGAGCACGACGTGTCGCCGCTCGGCGACCTCGGCACCCGGCTCGTCCACCGCATCACACCCCGCACCCGCGAGGAACGTCGCCCCCACTGAGCCCCACGCCGAGGAGTCGTGCCCGCTCTCCTACAGGATGGCGCCGGAGATCTTGTGCTCGATGATCTCGTCCATCGACAAGCCCAGCTCGGTGAGCACCTCGTCGGTGTGCTCACCGTGGCCGGGGGCGGGGCGGAGCGTCGGCGGGGTCTCGTCGAACTGCACGGGGTTGGCGACGAGCCCGAGCGGCTTCGCCGCGCCGGGGAGCGAGACGGGCAGCACGTAACCGTTGGCCGCCACCTGGGGGTCGTCGTGCACGTCGAGGGGAGTCTGGTACACCGACCACACGCCCTTGACCGTCTCGAGGGCCGCTCGCCACTCGGCCAGGGTGCGCTGAGCGAAGACCTCGTCGAGTGCCTCGACACAGGCCCGCGAGTTGGTAGCGCGGGCGCGGGAGTCGACGAAGCGCTCATCGGCGATGAGATCGGGACGCCCGAGGTGCTCGCACAGGTCGGCCCAGAATCTGTCTGATTCCAGCATGACCAGGCTCAGGAAGCGACCGTCGCTCGTGCGGTAGGCGTTCACGATCGGGTTGGGCATGTCGCGTCGGTCACGGGTGCCCCCGGCCGGCATGTCGAACAGCTTTGCCGCCACGATGAACGGCGACATGGCCCACATCGCCGTACCCAGCAAGGAGATGTCGACGATCTTGGCTTCACCGGTGCGCTCGCGATGGAAGAGCGCCGCCGCGATACCACCGGCGATGGTCTGTGCGCCCTGGAGGTCACCGAAAGCCGGGGTCTGCGATATCGGCCAGTCGCGATCGCCCGGCGTGAGCTGGACACCGGCCGTACCCCGGGCCCAGTACGAGGCGCCGTCGTAACCGCCCTTGGTGGCGTCGGGACCCCTGGTGCCCTGACCGGTGCCCCGGGCATAGATGATGCGCGGGTTACGGGCCCGGATGTCCTCGACGTCGATCTTCAGACGGGCCCGGGGGCCGGGGAGAAAGTTCGTGAGGAACACGTCGGCCGTCTCGGCCAGCCGGTAGAGCAGCTCTCTACCGGCATCGGTACCGATGTCGATACCGACGGAACGCTTGCCCCGATTGGGTTGCTCGATCATGAAGTTCGGGATGTCGGCCCCGCCCGGCACCAGACCCGACGTGATGAGCCCCCGCTGGGGATCACCGGTCGCAGGATGCTCGATCTTGAGCACGTCGGCGCCCCAATCGGCCAACACCGCGCCCGCAGCGGGGACGAACGTCCACGACGCGACCTCAAGCACCCGCACGCCACTCATGACATCGTGCATCGACAACTCCTCGGTGAGCTCAGTTTCCGGACGATGTGTCAGCCGCGCCAGGGCCAGGGCCAGAGCCAGGCCCTCAGCGTTGGGGTGAACGCTCGTGGCGCGTCATGGGCAGAAGATAGAACCACAGAGGGTGCGGCGCTCCTTGGCTCTTCATCGCCGCTTGGGCCCGCTTGATGACGCGGCCGGCCTCGGTGTGATCGACGTACCAGGCCTCGGTCTGCCGGGCGGCCGGAACGTGATCGACGAGCGCCAGCGCAGCCTCTTCGTAAAACGCCCGGATGTCGGATGCGCACGAGATCGGATCGCCCGGGAGGCCGGCCTCGTTCCAGGCTCGGCCGTCGGCCACGGCTGAAAACGCCCCGAGCACCTCGGGCACCTGCTCGGCGGCGACGACCTTGCCCAGCGCGGTGCGTCCGGTGCGCTCGAAGGTACGGCGGTAGGCGGCGAGGAGACCACGGGCTTCGTCGACAGCAGGCGGCAACGCAGGATCGAACCGTGGAGGCAGCGGGCACGAGACCGCGTCGTCAGCCTCGGCGGTGACGATGTCGGGGAACTCGGCGAGCACCGGGATCTCGTCGGCCGGCGTGTCGAGCAACGCAAAGGCCGCGGCCAGCACGGTGTGCTGGTACGGCGGATCGAGCGGGCGACCCAGAGGACGGCCCAGCGGGAACTCGCAGTAGAGCGCGCGCGGCGCCCGCATGCGCTCGGCCTGGCCCCGAACGCAGGCCAAGGCCACCGTCGCCAGCCCGGCGGCCTCGAGGATGTTCGCGAGCACACCCACGGTGCGCGTGCACAGCGGTCAGACGGGGGTGAGCAGCACCACGTCGACGGCGTCGCCCAGCAGCACTCGTGCCGCGGCCGGACCCGTGTCGAGGCGCATCGTCGACAGCTCGTGATCGAGCTGGGCCCCCATGAACGAGATGTGCTGGGCCGCCACCGAGCCGATCACACCCCGCTGGGCCAGCTCGTGCAGCCGCTCCACCGGGAACACGACGTTGGCGTCGGACGCGAAGCCGCTATGGTCGAAGTTGGGCGACATGTGGCCCAGACCCAAGCCCCGGCCGCTGCCCTCGTCCAGCGCATGGTCCGGGATGACGGTGAACGACTGGTCGCCGGCCGCCCACCGCAGCGCCCCGTCGGTACGCAGCCCGGCGGTGGTGACGATCGCCACGCGGGCGTCGGCCAGCCGCACTGGGACCGTGTACGCCACCGTCGGGAACTCGTAGACGGCGAGACCGTCGACGGCAGCTCGCACCTGGGCGTCACCTGACAGCACCTCAGCCATGGTTCCCTCCGTCGCACGAACCCGTCGCACGTTCGACCCGCACGTACGACCCCGGCGCACTCCGTCGCCGGTCGCCCGTCGCCCGTCGCCCGTCGCCCGTGGAGGCTATCGCCACCCGGCGCGGCTAGAACGAGGCTCGTGGACGACCGATGAGCCCGAGATGACCGGCCCATGAAGCTGCCCCGATCGCTCAGGGTGTTGCGTCATCGCGACTACGCGCTCGTGCAGATCGGCAACGGGGTTTCGAACCTGGGGACGTGGATGCAATACGTGGGCTTGGGCTGGGCGACCCGAGAGCTCACCGACTCGTCGTTCGTGGTGGCGCTGGCGTTCGCGTCGCAGTTCGCGCCGTTCCTGTTCCTCACCCCGATCGCCGGCGTTGTCGCCGACCGCTACGACCGGCGTCGCCTGGTGATCGTGACCAACCTCATCATGGCCGTCCCCCCGATCGTCATCGGGCTCATGGTGAGCCGGGGCACCATCACGGTCGCCTGGTTGCTCGTGCTCTCGGTCATCCTGGGGATGGCCAACGCCATGTCGGCCCCGGCGGCCCAAGCGGTGATTCCCGCACTCGTACCGCTGGCCGAGGTTCCGCAGGCCATCGGCTTCCAGTCGACAGCCCAGAACCTGGCTCGCATCGCCGGCCCATCGGTGGGCGGCTTGGCGATCGGAGCGTGGGGCCTCGACTGGGCCTTCTACCTCAACAGCTTCAGCTTCCTGGGTGTGGTGGCCGCGTGGGCCGCGGTGCGTCCGAGCGGCACCCGGGCCGAGGTTCACAGCGCCGAGTCGTTCCTCACGAGGCTGCGCCAGGGGGCCGCCTACGCCTGGGCCCAACCGTTGATCCGTCGCCTCGTGCTCCTCGCCGGCGCGCTCTCGCTGTTTCCGTACCACGCTCCGCTGATGCCGGTGATCGCCCGCGACGTTCTCAACGGCGGCGTTTCGGCCTACGGGTTGTTGTCGTCGGCCACGGGGATCGGTGCCGTCGCCGGGGCGTTCATCGCCAGCGAGATCAACACCGACCGCCAGCGGAGGATCGCGATCACCTTCGGATCGATCTCCGCCGGCCTCGGCATCGTGGTGTTCTCGCAGTCTCGGAACCTGACGCTCTCAGCGTGCTGTCTGGCCGTGTTCGGGTTGGGCTACTTCTTGTTCATGGCCCCGTCGACGACGGTCGTCATGATGATCGCGCCTGACGAGTACCGGGGACGGGTGATGGGGCTGTTCGCGATGATCACCGTTGGTGGCGTGCCGATCGCCTCGGTGTCGGCCGGCCTGCTCGGCGCCTGGCTGGGACCCACGAAGACCGTGCTCATCGGGGCGACCGTCATGGCCGGGTTCTCGATCTGGTTCGCTGCCGCTCGCAGCCTTCGGCTCCTGGGCGCGCCGCCCGGCTCTGCCGCGTGAGCCGGCACAGCCGACCGAGGGCGTCGCCGTGCCGCCGTCTGGGGTCTCAGCCGTCTGGGGTCTCGCCCAAGACCTCGTAGGCACCGCGCAGCAGATCGGTGACCGACCGCTCGCCGATGGTGACGTCGAGCGGGTCGAGCAGGCGCAGGAGGGCATCGGGAACCGTGACGGCCGACACCGGTGACGGCGCCTCGACGGTGCCCTGCCGCCAAAAGGCCGGGGCCGGACGGAGTTGCATCGCTTCGATGTCGGCCGGGCCCGAAGCGGTGACCGGCCAGCCCAGGTCGAACGCCGGACGCTCGGACCGGGGATCGTCGCCGTCCTCGGGCTTGGTGCCGCCCTGGCTGGCCGGTGTGCCAGCGATCGACGAGCCGGAGCCTCGGGAGCGCAGGGCCCGCAGCCGCGCCAGGAGATCGTCGCGTTCCATGCCCCGCCAGGCCAGGATGAGGAAGGGGTCGTCGTCGAATTCCTCGGCCATGAGGAACAGCACGGCGGCTATGTGCTTGCAGGGGTTGGCGGAATCCGGGCACGAGCACGTTGTCCGCAGGTGGGACGAACGAGTCGGGAACAATGAGACCGACGACTCAACGAACGCCTCCTCGATCTCGTCGGGCATCTCGCCTCCGAGCAGCCGGGCCAGGAAGACGGCCCGCGACGCCATGGCCGCGACAACGCGGGCCCAATCGGGCTCGGGCAGCGTCGCCACCGAGATCGACACCTTGTAGGGCTTGGGCCGTGACCCCTGGACCGTGGCGTCGACGCGACCACGAGCAATGGTCATGGTGACCACCTGGCCCAGCCTGGCGTATCGCCGACCCCGGGCCAGTCGGGCACCCATGTCGAACGACTCGAGCACGGCGATGAACCGCTGCGACCACCAGTGCTCGCCGATCCGGCCGCGTTGGCTCCGGGCTTTGATGCCGTCGACAGGGATCGGAGGCGGGGAGTACGGCGGATACGGCTGACGGTCGAAAGGCACGATCACGTCTCTCTTCGCATGCGCTGATCGGGCACGCTATTCGCTCACCGCGTCGGACGACAGGGCGAAGACCTCGCGCAGCTCGGAGGTCGACAGCTCGGTGAGCCACGACTCACCGGTGCCGACGATACGGTCGGCCAGGGCCCGCTTGCGCTCGATCATGGCGTCGATGCGCTCTTCGAGCGTTCCGACGCAGATCAGCTTGCGCACCTGCACATTGCGGAGCTGCCCGATCCGGAACGCCCGGTCGGTGGCCTGCTCCTCGACGGCCGGGTTCCACCAGCGGTCGAAGTGGATCACATGGTTCGCCGCCGTGAGGTTCAAACCCGTCCCTCCGGCCTTGAGCGACAGCAGGAACACTCCAGGACCGTCCGCCGCCTGGAAGCGATCGACCATGGTGTCGCGATGCTTCTTTGTGACGCCGCCGTGCAGCCACAGGGTCTCGACGCCGAGCCGTTCCTGGAGGTGGGGACGCAGCATGTCGCCCATCTCGGCGAATTGGGTGAAGACCAGGGCCCGATCGCCCTCGGCCACGACCTCTTCGAGCGTCTCGACGAGTCGTTCGAGCTTGCCCGAACGGCCGTCGAGGCGCGAGCGATCGCCCAGCAGGTGGGCAGGATGGTTGCACACCTGCTTGAGCTTGAGCATGGTCACCAGCACCAAGCCCTTGCGGGCCATGCCATCGCGCTCGTCGAGGCGCTCCATCGCGTCGTCGACGATGGCCTGGTAGAGCGACGCCTGCTCGGCGGTGAGGTTGCAGTAGACCTTCATCTCGATCTTCTCGGGGAGATCGTCGATGACTCTCTTGTCGGTCTTGAGCCGGCGGAGCACCAACGGGCGGGTGACGCGCCGGAGGCGCTCGGCCGCATCCTCGTCACCCAGGCGCTCGATGGGGATGGCGAAGCGCTCGCGAAAACGTGCCTGGGGCCCGAGCAGACCCGGGTTGAGGAACTCCATGATCGACCACAGCTCCTGCAGCCGGTTCTCGACGGGCGTCCCGGTGAGGGCCACCCGGTGCTCGGCCGGCAGCGATCGCACCGCTTTCGACTGCCGGGCGGCGGGGTTCTTCACGTTCTGGGCCTCGTCGAGCACGATCCGGCGCCAGCGCACAGACGCCAGCCCGGCGTGGTCGCGCACGACGAGCGGATACGTCGTGAGGACGAGGTCGGCGTCGCCGACGGCCTCCGAGAACTTGGCCCCCCGGTGGCGTTGCTGACCGTGATGCACCATCACCCGCAGCCCGGGAGCGAAGCGCTGAGCCTCTCGCTGCCAGTTACCCACGACCGACATGGGGCACACCACGAGCGTGGGCCCGAGACCGTCAGCCATGCCTGGCGTCGCAACCAGGGCCGGATCCTCCTGCTCGGCAACCAGGAGGGCCAGAAGCTGGGCGGTCTTGCCCAGGCCCATGTCGTCAGCGAGGCAGGCGCCAACGCCCAGGGCGGCCAGGAAGCGCAACCACGCCAGACCCCGCTCCTGGTAGGGCCGCAACGTGCCGCAGAAGCCGTCGGGGGCGGTGCCGAGCTCCACCCTGCGCTCGGCGCTGCCGTCGAGGAGCTCACCGAGCCAGCCGTCGGCCTCGACGGCAACCACCGCAAGTCCCGTCTCGGACGGCCGCACGCCGAGTGCGGCCTGAAGGGCGTCGGCGATCGACATGGCGCCGTCGAAGCCCTCCCGAGGATCGCCAGCGGGGATCGCCGCGTCGACCTTGGCCCGCTTGCGGAGGAAGCGAAGCGCCGCCTCGACGTCGCGCTGATCGACGATCGTCCACCGGCCCTTGACCCGCACGAGCGGCTGCTTGAGCCGGGCCATCTCGACCAGCTCCTCGGCGGTGAGCGAGTCGTCTCCGAGCGCGATCTCCCACCGGTAGCTGACCAGCCCGGCCAGGCCCAGGTCGTTCCCGGCGACCCCGCCCGTGGGGGCGGGTGTCGAAATCCGCAACCGGGCACCCAAGCGGCGCTTCGATTCGCGCCACCAGGGCGGGACGAGCGCCGCAACCCCGATCGTGTCGAGGAGCGCAGCCCCGTGCTCGAGAAACTCCAACGCCTGGGAGCCGTCAAGATCGAGCGGCTCGGGACGGGCACCGGCCAGCATCCGCCCCACCGGCGGGTACAGGCGTGACGCCCGGGCGAGCTGCTCGAGGAGGCGCTCCTCGGGATAGGGGTCGCGCCGGGTGAGGAGATCTCGCGACGGCGATCCGTCCCAGAGCTCGGCGGCCGGCACCAGCAGCGACGGATCGGCCACGTCCTGCAGCAGCGCCTCCAGGCGAAAGTCGCCCGTGCCGGTGCTCACGCTGGGGCCGGTGCTGGTGCTCACGCTGGGGCCCGTCTGCGCTGGCGCCGTTGTGTCTTCGCCCTCGCCGTCGGCGTTCTCGGCCAGGTCGACGAGTCGGAGGCACAGGCGCAGGTCGGCGACACCCACGTCGGCGCTGCGATGCCAAGCGGTGAGCGCCTCGGCCAGCTCGACGAGATCGTCTTCTCCAGCCTGGCGCACCCGCCCGTCGGGGGTGGTGAGCGCGGCGAGCCAGGCCTCCGAAGCGCTCCGCCGTCCCCGCCGGGCCACCACCACGGGGAACGACGACAGCGCTTCGCGAACGTGGGAGTCGACGAACGCGTCGACGATCTCGCGAACCACGGTGACGGCATCGGTCCGCGCTGGCGTCGCGGCCATGACCGCGCCCGGAAGGGCCTGGGCCAGAGCCAAGGCCGCCTGCAACGCCGCGGGCGTGGGAACGCTGCGCCAGCGGGCCCGCCAGCCGTCGTCGCCGGGCACGAGCGCGGGCAAGACGCGGCCACCCCGCGCCAATTCGACAGCCATGTCGGCCACCTCGGCCAACGCCGCCAGTGACTCACCGATGGCGACGCCTGCCGTGACGCGCAGCTCCCGTATCACGTCGAGGGCAACACCGGTCCGCACGACCGCCGCCGGCACCGTCCAGTCCCGTACCCGTGCCCGGCCGACGGGCATGGGCGCATCCCAGAGCTGGTGCGAGGCATCGGGCTGCTCACCGTGGGTCGGCAGCGAGAGCACCAGCGTGGTCGACGTGGACCCGATCGTCCCGATGATCTCGCGAACGGTCGACGCGGTCGCAGCGAAGGGATGCCGATGCGGTCCCTCGTCGGAAACGGGGGGCTCATCGGGAGCGGCTTCGGCCGCGGGCATGCACTCGGCCCAGACGCCGAGGACGCCGGGCCTGGCCCACACCCCGTGCAGCACCAGCATCGTCAGCGGGGACCCACCCCGGCCGCGGCCTTGGTGATCTGGCGCCAGGCCTCGAGGTCGGTCGCGTCGGCGGGGCGGCCCACCCTGGTCACCGTGTCGACGTCGATGGCCTCGGCCCGCAACGCAGCCGCCGTGCAGCGCTCCTTGGGACGGGTGGCGTACGGGTCGAAGTGGTAGTGCCGCATGGCGTTCTCGTGGGTGATCTTGCGGACCACGTCGTCGGCGACACCCTCGAACAGGACGGCCACGGTCTCGGGACCGTGAGGCCAGGAAGAGTCGGAGTGCGGGTAGTCGGACTCCCAGCACAGGTTGTCGATGTTGAACTCGTCGAGCAGCTTGACGCCGATCCGGTCATCGATGAAGCAACAGAGGATCCGGTCGCGAAAGAGCTCGGACGGGGTCATGCCGCCGAGGAACTCGGCACCGATCCAGCCGTTGTGACGCCGGTACACGTGATCGGCTCTTTGCAGGAAATACGGGATCCACCCGACGTCACCCTCAGTGAGCGAGAACCGCAATGTGGGGAACTTCTTCCAGAAATCGGCCCATACGAGATCGGCCATGGTGTAAATGGACATGCTCGACGAGATCGAGATGGGCACTCCCGCCGGCGCGTCAGCTGTGGTCATGGCGCCCTTCGACGACGAACCCACGTGGCAGCACAGCACGGTCTCGGTGTCGACGCACGCAGCAAAGAGCGGCTCCCAATGGCCGCTGTGGATCGACGGAGCGCCGATGGCCGCGGGGTTCTCGGAGAACGTGACCGCGTGACAGCCCTTGTCGGCGAGTCGGCGCACCTCGGCTGCCGCCTCGTGCACGTCGAAGTAGGGCAACACGCCGCACGGGATGAACCGGTCGGGATGGGCGCCGCACCATTCGTCGACGTGCCAATCGTTGTACGCCTTGATCATCACGAGGTTGACGGCGCGATCGGGGCCCTCGTTGAGGACCTGTCCCGTGAAGCCGGGCCAGTTCGGGAAGTTGAGCCCGGCGAGCACGCCGCCGGCCGACATGTCGCGCACCCTCTCGTTCACGTCGTAGCACCCCGGCCGCATCTCGTCGTATCGGCTCGGGTTCACGTTGAACAGCTCGGGGGGCTTGCCGGCAACGGCGTTCAGCCCGAGGTTGCGTCCCTTGGCGGTGCCGTACCACCACTGCTCGTAGCCGTGCTCGTCGGTCTCGACCCGAGGCGCCAGGGCCCGGTAGCGCTCGGGCACGTGGGCATCGAACATTCGGGCCGGCTCGGCGATGTGGTCGTCGACCGAAACCAGGATCATGTCATCAGCGTTCATCGGTGCGCCTCCCTGTCCCAGGTGGTCTCGCTGAGGCCACGGGCTCGAATCTCGTGCTTCTTGACCCGCATCGAGGTCTCGTTACGAGGGAAATCGTCGACCACCTCGACGTAGCGGGGGATCATGAACTTAGGCATCCTCGATTCGAGGAAGTCAATCAGATGAGCCGGATCGAAGGTGGATCTATCTTTCACGATGACCATCACGAAGACATCGTCTTCACCATATTGCGCCGGCATGCCCACTGCGGCAACGTCGGACACGGCCGGGTACTCCAGCATGAAGTTCTCGACCTCGAAGCTCGAGATGTTCTCACCTCTCCGGCGAATGGCATCGTTCATGCGATCGACGTAGTAGTAGTACCCGTCGTCGTCGACGCGGAAAGCGTCACCGGTGTGGAACCAGCCGTTGCGCCACGCCTCGACGGTCTTCTCGGGCATCTTGTGGTAGCCGACGTTGAGCGCCCACGCCTCGGCCGAGCGCACGAGGAGCTCGCCGACGTGACCCACCGGCACCGGCTCGTCATGTTCGTCGGCCACCCGGCACTCGGTGAACGGGTAGTCGATGCGAGGCCGGCCGCAGTTGGCCCAGGGCCCGTGGCCCCAACCGATCGTGGCCACGGGAGCTCCGATCTCGGTCTGGCCGTAACACGTTCCGATCTCGACACCGAAGCGCCGCTTGAAGTCGGCGATCTCGGGGATCATCGGTCCGAGCAGGATGCACCGCAGCGGGTTGTCGGCGTCGTCGGATTGCTCAGGCTGGGCGTGCAGGAGCGCCGTCATCGGCCCGACCGTCGTGGCGGCAACACAGTCGTGCGCCCGTACATCGCTCAGGAAGTGGGCCACGCTGAACCGCTCGCGCATCACGAAGCGCCCGCCTCGCGCCATGCACGAGTTGAACGCCGACTTACCGCTGTTGTGGAACATGGCGAACGCGCAGTACAGCCCTTCTCCGGGCGCCAGTGCGTCGGCCGGAACCCACGACCACATCTGGTAGATGATCGCCCACGGGCACAGCACGCCCTTGGACGGACCGGTCGTGCCCGAGGTGAACAGGATTGCCGCGATGTCGCGGTACTCGGGGCCCCCGCCCGACTCGACGATGTCGAGAGCCGGCTCCACCCCGTCGAGGAATTCGGCCTCGGAGACGCACCGGAACGGAAGGTCGGCAGCGCCGGTCGGCAGCTCGGTGACCTGCTCGTCGGGACGGCTACTCACCACCAAAACCGTCCGCAGCGTCGGGAGCTCGGCGGCGATCTCGGCGAGGCGATCGAACAGGTCGACGCCGATCACGAGCGTCGACACGTCGGCATAGTCGAGCGTGTACTGGAGCATCCGCCCCACGTAGGCGGGGTTGAGCGGGACTTCGACGGCCCGGGTCCATCCGAGTCCGATCCAGGCCAGTGGCACCTTCACCCCGTGCGGCACCATCGTTCCCACGTGGTCGCCCGGACCGACACCGAGCCTCCGGTAGGCCGCCGCCCAGCGCAACACCTCCCGGTGCAGCTCGGCGTAGGTGAAGCGCTCGCCGTCGACGTGCTGGAGCGCCACCGTGTCGGGCATCTCCCGGGCCCATCGGGCAATGGCGTGTGGAGCGAGGAGGTGACGCTCGAGCATGGTGCGAGCCTGCCACGCGACGGCAGTCCGCTGCCGGACGGTGACCCGTTCATCGGGGCGATTCGCGGGCTCGACCGTCGCCGAGCACAGGCGATCGCCCGAGGTCATGGTGTACGTTCGGAAGCAGATGACCCTCGACCTGCCAGACTGGGCCCGACACGGCATGCAACTGGTCGCCGTCTGGCAGCCAAGGAGCGCCGAATGAACGCCGATGAACGACTGCTCGCGATACGCGAAGCTGAGGGGCGAGGCGATCGCCTCACCTACCTGTTTTTTTGGGGACATCAGCCAACGCCGTCGGGCCAGCTCGGGCCGTCGTGCCTGAGCCAGTGGTGGGAAGCCCCGTTCCTCGTTGACGGCATCAAGTACCAGACCGCCGAGCACTGGATGATGGCCGCCAAAGCTCGGCTCTTCGAGGACGAGACCGCGCTGGCTCGCATCCTCGCATCCTTCGACCCGCACACGGCCAAGGCTGCTGGGCGGGCCGTGAAGGGCTTCGACGACGCCAAGTGGGCCGAGCAGCGCCAGGCCGTGGTGATCGAGGGCAACCTCGCCAAGTTCGCTCAGCACGACGACCTGGCGGCCTTCCTGCTCGGCACCGGCGATCGTGTGCTCGCCGAGGCCAGCCCCGACGATCGCATCTGGGGCATCGGCTTGGCCTCGAACAACACCTACGCCCGCCGACCGCTCAAGTGGCCGGGCAAGAACCTCCTGGGTTTCGCGCTCATGGAAGTC
Organism: Actinomycetes bacterium; assembly: GCA_031362415.1. Taxonomy (GTDB): domain Bacteria; phylum Actinomycetota; class Acidimicrobiia; order IMCC26256; family VFJJ01; genus VFJJ01. The sequence goes on from JANLSK010000214.1 coordinate 45,201, forward strand.
CGCGACCGCCTCCGCGCCGGCTGAGCCAAGGCTGTCGGGGTACCGCTGTGGCATTTCGGGGATGGCCGACCGAGGCGCTCGAGTTCTACGACGGGCTCGAGATCGACAACTCCCGCGAGTACTGGCTGGCCCACAAGGCCGTCTATGTGTCGACGGTGCTGGGGCCCATGGACGAGCTGCTTGGCGCCCTGGCTCCGGAGTTCGGCGAGGGACGGGTGTTCCGCCCGAATCGCGACGTGCGCTTCAGCGCCGACAAGTCGCCCTACAAGACCGCCATCGGGGCCATGGTGGGTGATGGCGGCTACGTACAGTTCTCGGCTGAGGGTCTGGCCGTCGGGTGCGGGTACTACGTGATGGCCAGCGACCAGCTCGAGCGATACCGCCGCGCCGTGGCCGACGAGGTCACGGGTGAAGCGCTCGTGACGATCACGTCGTCGATCGAGCGGGCCGGGCTCGAGATCACCGCCCGCGAGAGCCTCAAGACCGCCCCGAAGGGCTACGCCAAGGACCATCCCCGCATCGAGCTCTTACGGCACAAGGGTCTCATCGCCTGGAAGCAATGGCCCCCGGCGAAGTGGCTCGCCACGGCCGGGGCCCAGCAGCGCGTTGTCGACGTGCTCATGGCCGCAAAACCGCTCCTCGCCTGGCTCGACCGCCACGTCGGCCCCTCGACGATGCCCACCGAACGCCGCTGAGGGTTCATCCTCGGCCTTCGGCGTGCTGCGGCCGCGCAAGAGCGTGGCCCCAGCGCCGATCAGCCGGTGACGGTGAACGAGATCGAGTCAGTGACCGTGCCGCCCCCGATGACGTTGGCGGTGAGTCTGAGCGTGTAGTTCCCGGGCGTGTTGAACGATCCTCCGAAGCCGTCCCCTGGTGACCAGTCCGGAAAGTTGGGGGTGAACCCTGTACCAACCCAGGTACCGCTGCTGACGCCTCGCGACGAAACCGACCACGACACCTGGGACCCCACGGCAAACGATGTCGGCCCCGTGATGTCCACGAACGGCGCCGGCGCCGTGGTGGTGGTCGTCGGGGGCGGCGGGGGAGGAGGAGGCGGCGGGGGAGGTGCGGGTGCGGGTGCGGGAGCAGGAGCAGGAGCCGGCGCAGGAGCCGGCGCAGGAGCCGGCGCAGGAGCCGGCGCAGGAGCAGGTGGCGGAGGGGCCGGAGCCTGAGGGGCAGGAGGGGGTGAGGCGGTCGGGGGGCGCGTGGCCCGAGTGGTGTTCGTGACGGGAGGTGGCGGAGGGGCCGGAGCGGGGGCTGTCGTGGCCACCGAGGCCGACGCGCCGCTCACGAGCGTCCCCGTGGTGGTCGTGACGGCCCTGGAGGTGGTCGTGGCGGCCAGGGTGGTCGAGCTCGCGGGTGCGGTCGTCGTCGACCCGCTCGTCGTCGAAGATACGTTTCCGGCGACGCCGGCCGCACCGCCGGAACCATCGGCCGAACCGTCACCGCCACCACCGCCGAGGGCAAAAGCGGCACCGACGCCGAGCACCACGACGGCCACGGCCGCGGCGATGGCGAGCAGCCGCCGGTTGGCACCCAGGCCGGTGGTCTTGGTCACCACGGGGATCTCGGTCGAGATCGTCGAGCCGTGGTCGGCCCCGGCGGCGCCAGCCTGTGCAGCGGCCGCAGCCGTCGCAGCGGAGACGACCATCGTGGCGTCGGGCCCGACGATCCCCTCGCCGGTGTCCGAGCCCCACTCGGCCATGCTCGCGGCCCCGGCTGCGGCCCCGGCGACGCCGGCACCGGCCACTCCGAAGATCGCCGCGGCCGAGTCGGCGGCCGAAGGCATGTCGGCGATCGCGCCGCCCTGCGCAGCGGCCGTGAGCGCGGCGCGGAACTCGGCGGCCGACGCATACCGATGCGCAGGGTTCTTGGCCATCGCCTGGCGCAGCACGGCATCGACCGCAGGCGGCATCCCGTAGGCGCTCAACGACGGCATGGGCTCGGTGAGGATGCGGGTGATCATGGGGACCACACCGTCGTCGGTGGATCGGGCGAACGGCGGGGCGCCCATCACCAACGCGGCCACGGTGGATGCCAGCGAATACAGGTCGGACTGGACCGACGCGCCCTTGCCCTCGAGGACCTCGGGGGCGGCATGGGCCACCGACGCCGTCACGTGACCGGTGGCCGAAGCCGTTCCGTCGACGAGCGAGGCGATCCCGAAGTCGGTCAGCTTCACCTCGCCGTAGCCCGACACGAGGATGTTGTCGGGCTTGATGTCGCGATGCAGCACCCCGATGCCGTGCGCGGCCTCGAGTGCGCCGGCGACACGGATGCCGACCTCGAGCGCCTCGTCCCACGGGAGGGGCGCCGAACGCACGCGATCGCCGAGCGAGCCGCCCTCCATGAACTCCATGACCAGATAGGGCGAGCCCGAGGCCATGAACCCGGAGTCGTGCACCGTCACGATCGCCGGGTGGCTCGAGAGCGTCCCCATGGCCCGACGCTCACGCTCGAACCGGTCCCGAGCCTTGCCGTCGAAACCCATCAGCACCTTGACGGCCACCGAGCGGTTCAGGTCGTGCTGCGTGGCGCGGTACACCACGCCGAAGCCGCCACGGCCGATCTCGACCTCGTCGCTGATACCGGGGACGTCCAACGATCCCGACGTGTCCATCGCCACCCACCCTCGCCGTGTGCCTCGCGAAGGGTAGCCACGACCGGGCGCCCGAACCCGTCAGGGAGTGTGGTTTACTCCCCCCGTGACGACTCGTGACCGTGTGGCCCCCGATGGGCGTTCCCGACCTGTACCGACCTGTATCGATGACCTGGCGGCACCCCGGTTCGCGCCCGAGATCGAGGCCCTCATGGCGGCTGCGGTCGAGGCTGCGGGCCCCGTCGTGTTCACGGAGGGAGCGATCTTCGCCGCCGTCGAGCACCAGACGGGTCTGTCGATCGAGCACGACGCCATCGGTGGTTTCGGCGGCTCCGCAGGCGACAGCGGCGACGATCGCTTCCTCACACCCCTCGGGCTGCTCCTGCACGACCTCGAGGCTCACGCACCCCTGTCGGCCTTCGGTCGGGTCAACGTGTTCGGGACGATCGTCACCTGGCTTTCCAAGCGGGCCCAGCTCGGTGCGCTGCTGCGCCAGCACCCCGAGATCCACGATGTCGAGTTGGCGCCGCCCATCGTCATCTGCGGCCAGCCCCGTACGGGCACGACGCACCTCCACAACCTGATCTCGGCCGACCCGGCGATGCGCTCGCTCCCCTATTGGGAGTCGAACGAACCGGTGCTCTCGGCGGCCGACGCGGCGGTGGTGGCGGCCGGCCATCCCGATCCCCGCCGAGCTCGCACGGCCGAGGGGTTGTGGTTCCTCAACACCGCCATGCCCCTGTTCCAGCGCATGCACGAGATGACCACCGACCACGTGCACGAGGAGATCGACCTGCTCGGCTCCGATCTCTCGACCCAGCTCGTGGAGACGATCGCCGATCTCCCGTCGTACCAGGCGTGGTACAAGGCGTCCGACCAGCGACCGTCGTACCGCTACCTCACCACGGTGCTCAAGGCCCTCCAGTGGCAACGTCCGGCGGGCCGGCGCTGGATCCTCAAGTCACCGCAGCACATCGAGTGGTTCCCGGCGATGGTCGACGTGTTCCCCGGCGCCAGTTTCGTGGTCACGCACCGCGATCCCGTGGCCGTCACCGCGTCCGTGTGCACCATGCTCGCCTACACCGCTCGGCTGCGACTCGACCCGTGCGATCCGGTTGCGATCAGCCGATACTGGTCGCAGCGCATGGAGGAGATGAACCGAGCGTGCGTTCGTGACCGCGAAGTGCTCCCTACCGAACGTTCGATTGATGTGCTCTTTCACGAGTTCATGGCCGACGACCTCGCCATGGTCGAGCGCATCTACGCCGTCGCCGGCCAGCCGATGACCGACGACGCCCGTTCGGCCATGCGCCGCTTCGTGGCCGAGCATCCCCGGGGCCGCCACGGAGCCATCGAGTACGACCTGGCGCAGCTCGGCCTCGACCCCGACGAGCTCCGCAACCGGAACGCCTTCTACGAGAAGCGATTCCCGGTTGCTCGCGAGTGGTGAGCCCCGCCGACTCGAAGCCAGCGTCTACGGCGCTCGGTCGGTACTGCGCTCGTGGCGGGCCGGGTCGGCGCCGGGCGGGCCGGCGAAGGCTTGCGCCAGGGTGAGCCACCGCCGGGCCTCGACACCAACGGCGACGAGCGCGGTGTCGTCGGCGCGGCGCCGTCGGGTGACGACCAGCGCGAAGTCGAGCGCCGGTCCGGTGATCGACTCGACCGCCGGGCCGACGTTCGCTGGTCCGGCGCCGGCAGCGGGGCTCGCGGTCTCGGGACCCCACGTCCAGGTTTCGCCACCCGGACCGGTGAGCACCACGCGCAGCGCGACATCGGGGACGTCGAGGCCACGGACCCGGTAGCCGTTGGCGAAGGCCCGCACGCCGATCTCGCACACATGACGGATGCGGGGCGTGACGGGCCGTCCACCAGGGATCGCCAGGGCGTCAACCACGTCCTGGCCGTGGGCCCAGGTCTCCATGATGCGAGCCGTGACGGCCGACGCCACGCTCATGGCCGGGCCGAACCAGGGCACCCGGACCGCGGGATCGCTGGCGGCGATGGCCTCGAGAAACAGCCCGCTCTCGTCGCGCCACCACGCGCACATTCCTCGCCCGTCGAGCTCCGCAGCGCGGCTCGTCATCTCGGCCAGGAACCCCGTGCGGTCGAGGGCATGCTGGGCGCGCATCTCGTCGAAGGCGCGCGGGTCGGCGATCGCCACCCGCATCAGGCCGTCGATGGCTGCCAGATGGGCCACCTGGTCGCGAACGGTCCAGCCCGGTGCCGGCGTGGGCTCGTGCCATCCCTGATCGGGCAGCGGATCGAGCACCGCGAGGAGGGCATCGCGCTCGACCTCCAGGTCGGCGCACAGCGATATGAGCTCAACCACGGGAACACCTGCTCGGTCGGTCGGTCGGAGGGTCGGAGGGTCGGACGGTCGGAGGGTCGTCAAGGGAACGGCGGACGGTCACATGCCCGGGAAGGGGATGGGGGCCATCGCCCGGCGCCGCAAGGCTTCCAGCGACACGACTCGGCCGGCCGGGGTGAGGCGCAACGAGGCGCTGGGCCAAGCGTCGTCGGTTTCCAGAAACCCCAGGGCGATGAGCACGTCCTTGAGGTTGGCGACGCTCCAGCGCACGGCGTCGATGTCGGGCGGATCATCGTCGACCTGATCGCGCCAGCCCTCCTCGGCTGCGACCACCCTGATGGGCTCCAACACGGCGTCCTCGCTCATCTCGTCGCCCGTGGAGAGGATGGCGAGGAAGAGCTCGCCGGTCGTGGCCACGAACCCCGGCTCACCGACCAGGGCTCCGGCCACGGACCGCCAGAGCGCGTCGGGGTCGTCAAGGAGGGTCCGTCCCTTCACGGTGAGCACGAGGGTGCGTCCCGAGCGTTTGACGAGCCGCATCTGCTGGAGGAGCTCCCTGATCCGTTGGAGGTCGTACAAGTCGTCCTCGGTGCGCGGCGGCCCGCGCACGTCGGCCACCCACCAGGCGAAGAGCTTCGCAGCCTCCTGGACCAAGGCCCGGTTGAGGTTGCCGGTCTGGGTGAGCGTGACAGCGTTGGCGGCCTGAGTGAGCAGCCACGTCAGCGGCGCAGCGATGTCGCCGACCTCGGCGGGAACGACGATCGGCTCGGCGATCCGTTCAACGATCGGCGCCAGGATCTCGCGCCGCAGCCGCGAGCCCCGACCGTCGAGCCAGTGCTCGGCTCGCTCGGCGAGGACGGCGGCGCGCCACGACCGTCCGCCCTGGGTGATCTGGCTGGCGTCGATGAACGCCTCGGCGATGGCCGCCTGACGGGTCTTCCAACCGCGGGCCCCCGGTACGACATCGCCGGCCGCGATGGCCAGCTCCAGCATCGCCGACGTGGCCGAGAAGGCCTGCGACTCGGCCTCACCGACGAGGGGACCCCACTCGAAGTCGTCGAGGTCGGGCGGCACCACGCCGGAAGCCACGACGGCCTTGCGGAACGCAGCCACGCCCCGGTCGTGATCGACGTCGTACGCGTCGAGCACGGCCACCGTGGTCTCCGAACGGCAGATCTCGGCGTAGCGACCGAGGTCGAGCAGGTCGAACAGCCGGGCCAGAGCGACGGCCATCCGTCCCTGGTGGGCCCGGTCGGTCAGGAACTTCACGGGGAGCTCGTACCAGAGCAGCTCCTGGAGCGACTGCTGGTCGGTCGCCTCGAGTCCCGCGCCGAAGAGCAGCACGTCGATGAGGACCCGGGCGTCCTGCGCAGCCGTCGGGTCGAGCTCTCGGAGCTTCGCCAGCGCTTGGGCCACCAGGGGGTCAAGGGTGTCGACCATCGCCTCTAGTCTGACCCCCAGAGAGGGCCGGGCCCGGCTCCGCCGACTCGACACCATGGCTCGGCAGACGGAACAGTTGGGCCCATCCGCTGCCCGGCCGCCCGGTCGCCGGTCGGCACCACCTTCGAGGAGCTCCATGATGTCGACGATCGACGCGACCCTCAGTGACGATGTCGTCGCCGACGTGCAGGGCCGGGTCGCCCGCCTGCTCGCCGACCATGTCGAGGCTGACCAGACGACCTTCCTCGGAGCCCAGTTCGATGCCGGCCTGGCCCGCATCCAGAACCGGCCCGGCGACGGTGGACTGGGCCTGGCGGCCAAGCTCCAAGAGCATGTCGACGAGGCTCTCGAAGCCGCCGGGCGCCGCTACCACTGGCTGCGCAACCCCATGGGAATCGGGATGGTCGGCCCGGCGATCGCCGCGCACGGTACGGCCGAGCAGCGTCAACTCCTGCGGGCCGCGTTCACGGCCGAGGAGATCTGGTGCCAGCTCTTCAGCGAGCCCGGCGCCGGGTCTGACGTCGCCACGTTGGCCACCACCGCCGTGCGCGACGGCGACGAGTGGATCATCAACGGCCAGAAGGTCTGGACGTCGCTGGCGCATCGAGCCAAGCGGGGCCTGCTGCTCGCCCGGACCGACCCCGACGTCCCCAAGCACACCGGGATCACCGCGTTCATCGTCGACATGCACGCCCCGGGCGTCGAGGTCAGGCCGCTGCGCCAGATGAGCGGAGGCGCCGAGTTCAACGAGGTCTTCTTCACCGACGTGCGGGTGCCCGACACCAACCGGGTCGATGCCGAGGGCAAGGGCTGGACGGTCGCCGTCACCACCCTGATGAACGAGCGGGTCTCCATTGGTGGCGGCGTCGAGCCCCGCAACAGCGGTCCCATCGGGCTGGCCCTCAAGGTCTGGGAGTCGTACACCGCAGGCAGCGACGGGCGGGGCGGCGCCCGGCGCGACGAGCTGATGAAGCTCTGGGTCGAGGCCGAGGTTCTGCGTCTCGGCAACATCCGGGCCCAGGCCCGACGGGAGCTGGGCACCCCCGGCCCGGAGGGCTCGGTGCTCAAGCTCGGCGGAGCGCTCCTGTCGCAGCGCATCGCTCACTTCACCGTCTCGGCCATGGGGCCACAGGGTTTGCTGCACGACGGCTACGACCGTGGACGCGACGACGGCGATCCGATCTCGTCGTTCCTCGGCGCCCAGGCCAGCACCATCGCCGGCGGTACGTCTGAGGTGATGCGCAACATCCTGGGCGAGCGGGTGCTGGGTCTGCCCGGCGAGCCCCGGGTCGATCGCGACGTGGCTTGGAGCGCGATCCCGAAAGGGGTGTGAGAGCCGATGGCCTCGTCGTCGCGGGCCTCGTCGTCGATGCCCTCGTCGCCGAGGGCTGGGGCCAACTCCGGCTCTGTGCTCCCCGAGGTCCGGGCCGGTTCGACGGGTTGGATCGAGAGCGCGGCGGACGCGATCGAGCGCGACGGCTGTGTGATCGTCCACGACGTGATCGACAGCGACACCTGCGCGGCACTCGTCGCCGAGATCGAACGGGCTGAGCGCGACTTCAACATCGCCAATGGCACCAACGACTTCGAGGGGTTCCACACCCGGCGCATCTTCAACGTGTTGGCCAAGGCGCCGGTGCTCGCCATGGCACCCGTCCACCCGTCGGTGCTCCCGGTGGCCGAGGCCGTGCTCGACCCCGGGCTGTTGCTTTCGGGCATGACGGCCATCACGATCGGTCCGGGCGAGACGCCCCAACTGCTGCACAGCGACGACGGCATGATCACCTTGCCCCGTCCGCACCCGGCCACCATGGTCACGACCATGTGGGCGCTCACCGACTTCACCGCAGCCAGTGGAGCGACCCGGGTCGTGCCCGGCTCGCATCGCTTCCCGGGTCAACCCAAGCCCGGTGAGCATCACGACCCGGTGGCCGCGGCGATGCCCCGAGGGAGCGTGCTCGTGCTGCACGCCAGTCTCTGGCACGGAGGTGGGGCGAACGCGACCGCCGAGCGGCGCTTCGGCCTGTCGGTGCAGTACGTGGCCGGATGGTGCCGCCAGCAGCAGAACCTCATGCTGGGACTGGATCGCCCTACCGTGGCCGGGTTCTCGCGCCGGCTCCAGGAGCTGATCGGATACTCCATCTATCGGGCGGTCATGGGTCACGTCGACCGTCGCCATCCGTCGTTCCTGCTCGGCGACGAGCGCCCGCTGGCCATGGTGTGGGACAAGCTCGGCGGCCCCGCCCGGAGCGATGCCGCGACCTCATTTCCGGGCGAAGGGGAAGCCCGATAGTGTCGGGAACATGCTGAGTCGATTCGACGACTATCCGATCCATCAGGTCCCGATCCCCATTGCCCACACGGGTTCGGCCGATCGCAACCATTACGACCGCTACTTCTTCAACGGGTATCTCCCCGAGGGCGAGATCTTCTTCGGCGGGGCGATGGGGCTCTATCCCAACCGTCACGTGATCGACGGGGCGTTCAGCGTCATCCGAGATGGTCGGCAGAAGAACGTGTACGCGTCGGGACGGGCGCCCGTCGAGCGCAGCCACACCCAGGTGGGGCCCATCCGGGTCGAGGTCGTCGAGCCCATGGAGCGCATCCGCCTCATCGTCGAGGGCGCCGAGCACGGCGTCGAGGCCGACATCACCTTCGAGGCCCGCGCCGTGGCGGTGGAGGAGGAGCGCCAGGTCCGCAATTTCGCCAACGTACAAGTGATGGACGTCACCCGCTTCACCCAGAACGGCTCGTGGTCGGGCTGGGTCGCGATCGACGGCGTGCAGCACTCCATCGACCCCCGGGTCGCCCGGGGCACGCGCGATCGTTCCTGGGGCATCAGGCCCGTCGGCGAACCGCCGGGTGGTGCCCCCGGGGGGATCGGCGGCGTCGGGACACAGATCTTCTGGCTGTGGGCGCCGCTCAACTTCAACGACCGCTGCACCTACATCGCGCTCTTCGACGACGCCGAGGGCACGAAGTACTACCAGCACTCCCTCGTCGCTCCGGTGCGCCAGTCGGCCACCGACCCCACGATCGACCCCGGCGGCATTGCTGCCCTCATGCGCAACACCGACTTCACGATCGACTGGGAACCCGGCACCCGTCGAGCCCGGGCCGCCACCATGACCTTGCAGCCCTACGGCTCAGGGCCCGCGCACGACATCACCTTCGAGGTGCTCTACACGTTCCAGATGTGCGGCATCGGGTACGGCCATCCCCATTGGTCGCACGGCACCTGGCACGGCGAGCTCGAGGTGGGCGGCTCCGAGTGGAAGCTCGCCGACATCGACCCCATGGACCGCCACAACCTGCACATCCAGAACATGTGCCGGGTCACGATGGACGGCCAGCCCGGCTGGGGCATCCTCGAGCAGATCGCCATCGGCCCCCACGAGCCCACAGGCCTCTCCGGCGTCCTCGACCCCGCCTGATGAGCGGGTAGCGCAGGGGGCCACGCCTCGAGCGACTTGGGTCGGCCGTTGACCTTCGCCGAGCGCAGCGAGGTCCCGACGTTGCCGGCGACGGCGCCACAGGCGCCTTGGAGCCGGCGCTAATCAGAGAGCCCGAGCATCGCTCGGGCGTTGCCGCGCACGATCTTCTCCAGCTCGACGTGCGACAGGCGCTCGGCGAAGGCCGCAACCATCTGGCCCGAGTGCGGCCAGGTGGAGTCCTGGTGCGGGTAGTCGGTCTCGAAGGTGATCTGGTCGATGCCGATGGCATCGCGGGCCGAGAGGCCGAAGTCGTCGTCGAAGAAGCAGCCGAAGATGCGCCCCTTGGCGTAGGTGCTCGGGGGTTCGACGATGACTTCGGCCTCTCGGCCCGCGATGCCATCGGCATCGACCAGATCACCTTCGAGACCGACTACCCGCACCAGGACTCCACCTGGCCGCACTCGGGCCAGATGGTTGCGGCCTTCGCCGA
>JANLSK010000245.1:0-14468 GCA_031362415.1 Actinomycetes bacterium
TGACCGGAGGAGGAGGTGGTGGTGGTGGTGGTGGAGGAGGAGGAGGAGGAGGAGGAGGAGGAGGAGGAGGAGGAGGCGGGGAGGGAGACGGGCTCGGAGAGGGACTCGGGCTCGGAGAGGGACTCGGAGACGGGCTCGGAGAGGGAGACGGGCTGGGACTCGGACTGGGAGAGGGAGACGGAGACGGAGACGGAGACGGACTGGGAGACGGGCTCGGAGAGGGAGACGGACTCGGTCCTGGCGGCGGGCTGCCCTGGGCGGCCGACGACGTGGCAGTCGCGGGGATGGCCCCCGAGCCTGGCGAGCCCGGCGCCACCGTGACTCCCGTCGACGAGCTGGCCGGGCTCGACCCCTCGACACCGGTCGAGAGCGATCCCGGGCCCCGCGCCGTGCCCACCGTCAACGAAGCGCTCCTCGGAGCCGTGCTCGATGAACCCCCGACCGATGGGGTCGTTGTCGCCGGGCCCTGCCCTGAAGAACCGGTGACCTCGGCAAGGATCCCTGGGGTCCCCGAGCTGGAAGGGCGCATCGAGCCGGAGCCGGTGGAGCTCCCGCTTGGGGGTCCGGCGCCCTCGCCGCTCCCGGCACCACCGCCAGCGGCATCACCCTCGGAGTCCGATCCTGCGGCCACGACGTCGTCGGGCGAGCGGGAGCCGGCGCCATCCCCGCCCATCGCCAGCGCAATGACGGCGATCACCACGGCCGCCACGCCCACAACCACGGCCAGCCGTCGTCGCGATCGCGAGCGCAACTGATCGGCGTGGGAACCTTCCTCGTCGAGGAGCGCCGTCGAGGCCGCCGGAACCGCGGTGGTGTTCGACCCCGGTGGCGCCGTCGGCGTGGCAGCGGCATGGAGGCGAGCCCCACCTCCGGACGACCCGGCCGGCGCGTCAGCGTCGATGACACTCGTGGCGCCGGCGGCACCGGAGGCACCGGAGGCACCGGAGGCACCGACGGGTTCCGCCTCGGGGGCCAGCAGCGCCAGAGCGGGAATGACGACCGGGGCGACGGCCATACGCGAGTCGAGCGTCGATCCCGGCTCGGGCGACTCGACCACGAAGCCCGGCCGGGGCGCTCCGGCAGCGGAGGCTGCGTCACCCAGGGCGTCGATGAACGCCAGCACGTCGGGATACCGGTCGGTCGGCACCTTTTCCATCGCCCGTTCGATGACGCGGCAGACACCGTCGGGAACCCCGAGGGGTCGGAGGTCGGGCACCGGTTCCGACGCCACCCGGGCCACCAGTGGCAGCACCGACTCGTCGGTCGGGCGCACGAAGGCTGGAGCGCCATGCAGCAGCTCGTACAACGTTGATGCCAGCGAGTACTGGTCGCTCGCCGCCGACGCCCGATGACCGGAGATCACCTCGGGTGCCGCGTGCGAGAGGCTGGCCGTGACAGCACCGGTCCCGGTGGTGTCGCCCGAGCTGACCGATGCGATCCCGAAGTCGCCGAGCTTGGGCGTACCGAAGCGATCGATGAGAACGTTGGCCGGCTTCACGTCGCGGTGCAGCACGTCTCGGCGGTGCCCCGACTCCAGCGCTCCACCCACCGCAACCACGAGAGGGAGCGCCACGGTCCACTCGAGCGACCCGGCCTCGCTCAGCCGCTCGGAGAGCGAGCCCCCCTCCATGAGCTCCATGATCAGGTAGGGCTCGTCGTTACCGGTGAAGCCCGAGTCGAACACGGTGACGACGTTGGGATGACCAGACAGCGTGGCCAGCGATCGGCGCTCGCGGGTGAAGCGCGATCGGGAGCGCTCGTCGATGGCTGCGGCGAGGACCTTCACGGCGACCGTGCGGCCGAGCTCGGTCTGGGTGGCTCGATAGACACGACCGAAGCCGCCCCGACCGATCTCGACCCAGTCGGCGAACCCCGGGATCCTGCTTGCACCCGAACCCACGGCCATTCGGCCTCCTCGGCTTGGCTGCACCGTAGACCCGCGCCTTGCCGGCGCACGACCCTCGCGACGAGCATCGGGTCGAAACGCTTCGAGCTCACGGACAGAATCGCTCCATCTGGGCAGTTCGAGGCCCACAACGGATCGAGCCTGGATCCAGGCCATCAAGCCCCCCGATCGAAGGAGACCCAGGATGAGCGGACGACTCGAGGGACAGGTGGTCGTGCTGACGGGTGCCGCGCAGGGGATCGGACGGGCGTGCGCGGAACGGTTCTGTGCCGAGGGAGCGCACCTCGTGCTGAACGACGTCGACCCGGTCGGCGCTGACGCTGCGGTGGCGGAGTTGGTGGCTGGCGGCGCCGCAGCTGTGGCCTGTGCCGGCGACGTCTCCGATCCGGCGACCTCAGTCCGATTGGTAGCCGCAGCGGTCGAGAACTTCGGCCGACTCGACGTGCTGCATTGCAATGCCGGCATCGGCGTGTTCGGCAAGGTGGGCGACCTGAGCGACGACGACTGGCGCCGGCAGTTCGCCGTGGTCGTCGACGGCGCGTTCTACTGCATCCGCGCCGCGCTCGGGATCATGGTGCCCCAGCGAAGCGGGGCGATCGTGACCACCGTCTCGGGTGCCGGCCTCCTGGCCGAGCACAACATGGCGGCGTACACCTCGGCCAAGCATGCGCTCATCGGGCTCACCAAGGCCACGGCCGTCGAGTACGCCGAGCACGGGATCCGCTGCAACGCCATGTGCCCGGGGCCCATCCACACCCCCGCGTTCGACTCCATCGACAGCCAGATCCCGGGTGGGGTCGCGGGCTACGGGGCCAAGCTCCCGCTGGGGCGCATCGGCACGCCGGCCGAGGTGGCGTCGCTGGCGTTGTTCCTCGCTTCCGACGATGCCTCGTATCTGAGCGGCGCGGTCATCGCCATCGACGGCAGTCTGGCCGCCCGCCTCCCCACGCCCCCACTGTTCGGCTGAGCCGTCCGGTCGGCTGAGCCGTCCGGTCACGGCCCGGGTTCCCCTCCGGCACCCAGGGTGCCCCACGGCTGTGCGACTCGATTCCCACCTCTCCTACCTCTCCTACGTCGGGCGCGGGTGGCGCATGGTGCGGAGGGCGCTGTCGGCCACGTCGACGAGAAGGCCGGAGGGCGCGCCCTGCTCTGCAACCACGCCCGCCACGATCCCGACGTCCTTGTTCAAGAGGGCCCCCGCCGATTCGGGGAAGCTCGTCAGCGAGCCCATCCGGCCGACGATCCCGAGCGCGAAGCTGGCTGCCGAACCGTGGCGGAGCACATCGACGAGGCGGGCCGGTTCGATCCCGAGCCCGGCGGCCATCGCCATGGCGTCGTGAGCGAGCGCCAGGTGCGCGGTGAACATCACGTTGTTCACGAGCTTGGACAGCTGACCGGTCCCGAGCGGACCCATGTGCACCACGGGATCGCCGTACGTCGACAACACCGGCAGAACCCGCTCGAAGGTGTCGCTCTCGCCACCCACCATGACGAGCAGATGGCCCTCGTCGGCTGCGTCGGCGCCGCCGCTGACGGGAGCATCGATAACCGTCACCTCTCGCGCCGCAGCAATCTCGGCCAGGCGTACGCACGTCGCGGGATGCACGGTGGAGTGGATGGCGATCACGCCACCGGGCGCCATGCCGGCGAGGAGGCCGTCGCCCCGACCCTCGCCGTCGGGCGTCCCGAGCACGACAGCCTCGACGCCGGCGTCGTCGACGACGCAGACGCCCACCATCTCGCTCCGAGCGCCGAGGTCGCGCAGGCTCTCGGCCCGGGCCGCGCCGGGAAACTCGTCGAGCACCTCGGGCCGGCGGGCCCACAACGTCGTGGGAACACCGTCGGCGATCATGCGCCGCACCATCCCCCCACCCTGCTGGCCGAGCCCGACAAAACCGACATTCACCACAGTTATCGTCCCTTCCACCGGGGCTGGCGTTTCTCGATGAAGGCCTGCGGCCCCTCGCGGAAGTCGTCGCTCTCGGCGTTGCGGCGTGAAGCGCGGTCGGTGGCCGACCACAGGCCGGACTCGGGCGTGTCGTAGGCGCCGAGGGCCAGCGCTCGCGATTCCCGCACGGCCAAGGGGGCATTGGCGTTGATGCGCTCGGCCAGAGCGTGGGCTGCCGCCAGGGCGCCTCCCGGTTCGACGAGGCAGTTCACCAGGCCCAGCTCGTGGGCCCGCTGCCCGGTGAGCGGATCACCGGTGAGCACCATCTCCATACCCACCTGCGGACCCAGCGAACGTACCAGGCGCCAGGGACCGCCACCCGTGGCGACCAACGCCCGCTTCACCTCGGGAAGCCCGAAGCTCGCCCCGGTCGAGGCCACGACGAGGTCGCACGCCAGCACGATCTCGCACCCGCCGGCGACGGCGGGACCCTCGATCGCGGCGATGAGCGGCTTGGTGCGGGCCCGGGCGCACAACCCGGCGAATCCGCCCCGGGCCGTGGCGATGCCCTCACCGCCACCAGCGGCCACAGCCTTCAGATCGGCACCCGAGCAGAACACCGGGCCGTGATGGGTGACGATGCCCGTCCACAGCTCGGGATCGCCTTCCAGACGGTCGACGGCCGCCTCGATCGCCGCTGCGGTTGGGGAGTCGATGGCGTTGCGAGCCTCGGGCCGATCGAGTGTGAGCACCAGGACCCGGCCGGTGACGGAGATCGAGAACATCCGGCGGACCCTAACGCGGGTGGTGAAGATCGACCCCGCCCACGGGCCTCGACAGCTCAACCACGATGCACCCGTTGACCGCCGGGATAGGGCGTCGAGCCGTCGAGGGTCATGACCGTCACCCCGAGCTCGTCGAGCAGATCGAGGCTCACGTGGACACCGGCCGTCCGCTCGGGCGGGCAGTCGCACAGCACCAGGGTGCCTTCCACCATGGCCTCCATCGACTCGATCAGGTCGTCGCCGATCCGCCCGCCGACGAGAGCCTCGGCACCCTCGCTCATCACCGCCGCCCGGGGCTCGATGGTGTTCACCCGAACACCGGTCCCGTAGAGCTCCACGCCGAGTGCGTTGGTGATGCGATTGAGGGCAGCCTTGCTCGAGCCGTACACGGCGATCGTGGAGGCCGTCTCGGAGACGTTGAACGGAGCCGGCCCGGCGACGAGCTTCGAGGAAGCGCTGGAAACATTGACGATCCAGCCACCGCCCCGCTCGACCATGCCCGGTATGACCGCCTGGGCCAGGTCGACGGGCGCATGCACGTTGACCTCGAAGCTGATCCGGCGCCGCTTGAGGGGATACGTCAACGACGAGGCATAGATGGCGGCGGCGGCGTTGTTCACGAGAATGTCGACCCGCCCGCCCAGGATCTCCAGCGCCTGCGGGATGATCGTGGCTCGCGAGTCGCCGTCGCCCAGATCGGCGGCCACCGCTGCGACTGTCGTCCCATAGCGACGGCACCGTTCGAGCGTCTCGCTGAGCGAGCCGGCGAGGTGGTCGTGCTTGTCGACGGTGCGGGCGGTGACGACCACGTCGGCGCCCTCGGCGGCGAAGCGCTCGGCCAGCGCGGCGCCGATCCCTCGGCTCGATCCGGTGACGACGACCTTGCGGCCCTGGAATCGGTTCATGGCGTGCTCATCCGCTCGATGGGGTGGAGGGTGGGAACGGGGCAGCGGTCGCCGCACCGCCAGATCGACCGGCGACCGGGCCGTCGCCGTCGCCCGGGCCATCGCCGTCGCCGTCGACTCCGGGGTAGGGCGTGCGTTGAAGATCGTCCACCAGGCGGGTGAGGAGGTTGCCGATCCGGCGGCGGTCGGCGTCGGTCCAGCCGGCCAGGCTGTTGGTGAGATGGCGATGGGCGACCGTCGTGAGGCGGGTCGCAACGGCGCGGCCGGTGGAGGTGAGCTCGACCAGAACGACGCTGCCGTTGTCGGGGCTGGGCGAGCGTGTCACGAGATCGCGCTCGTCGAGCGCCCGGATCTGGCGACTCACGGCGCCCACGTCCATGCGCGCGGCCCGGGCCAGCTCGGCCACCGGCCTCACGATCCCGTCGGTGAGCGTCCGCAGCACCTGGGCCTCCTGCTGGGACAGCTCGACCCCCGCAGCTGCGTTCATGATGGCCGCGACCCGGCGGCTGCTCTGGAGCTGCTTGATCCGCGCCAACGCCGCCCCGATCTCGGCCACGCCCCCGAGTGGCAACGGAGTCATCGGCTGCGCTGGAGGCGTTGGAGTCGCTGGAGGCTTCGGGGGCTCCTCGCAGGCAACGTCACGGGCGTTCATGGGCAACGTGACCTTCGGTCGTCGTCAGCGGCGGCCAGGCCGGTCAGGTGGTGACGTTCCCGCCGTTGACGTGGATCGTCTGCCCGGTGATCCACGCCGCCTCGGCTGAGGCCAGGTACACGCAGATCGCGCCCACGTCATCGGGCTGACCCAAGCGCCCCACGGGAATGGTGCGTTCGAGCCCCGCCGTCACCGTGCGCTCACCCTCGAAGTGCATGAGGCCCAAGGCCACCGAGTTGGCCGTGACTCCCGCCCGGCCGTTCTCGACGGCGAGATGGCGCATGAAGCCCTGGCCCCCACCCTTGCCGCCACCGTAGGCCGAGACGCCGATGTTCAAGCCCACCGAGCCCGCGCCCGACGAGATCGTGATGATCCGGCCGTGCTGGCGCTCGCACATGCCGTTGATGACGGCCCGGCAGCAGTTCATGACGCCATAGAGGTTCACGTCGATCGCGCCCCGCCATTCGGCGGGCTCGGTCTCACGGAACTGGGTGGGGCGCATGCGCTCGGCACCGCCGTTGCCTGCGTTGTTCACCAGGATGTCGACGGGACCCAGTTGGCGCTCGACATCGGCGATGGCGGCAGTCACGGTGTCGTAGTCGGTCACGTCGAACGCCGCCACGATCGCCTTGGCGCCCGTGGCCGTGATGGCCTCGACCGTCGCCTGCGCCCGCTCGGCCATCAGGTCGTTCACGGCCACGGCCGCACCCTGCGCAGCCAGCATCCGGGCGATCCCCGCCCCCACGCCCTGGCCGGCCCCGGTCACCACGGCCACCCGTCCCGCCAGATCGAAGATCATCTCCGTGCCCTCCTGCGGCTGCCCCGTGTCCGGGCCCGGGCATGGCCCCGGACCGAACGCGGACCCTACCTGAATCTCTTGACTCAGTCAACATCCCAGCCGCTCGTCGGCGGCTCGATGGCGGAACGGCTCGCCGTGGCCACCGCCTCACGATCGTGCATCCCCCTCCCTCAGCGACCCATGATGACGGCCATGGGAGCCCACACCGACAGCGTCGAACCGAGGGCCGTGCGGGCCCTGATCTGCGCTGAGTTGGGCGACGAGGACCGGCTCCGGATCGGGCCGTGGGCGGTCTCTTCCTGCGGCGAGCACGGCGTCCGCATCGCCGTGGAGGCCATGTCGGTGAACTTCCCCGACGTGCTCGTGATCCGGGGGTTGTACCAGCACAAGCCCGACCTGCCGTTCGTGCCGGGCTGTGAAGCGGCCGGGATCGTCACCGAGATCGGGCCCGGGATCGACGACCTGTCCGTCGGCGACCGGGTCGTGGCGCTCGTCGGCCGGGGCGCGTTCGCGACCGAGATCGTGGCCACCCGACCTCAGCATCAGATCCACCGCATCCCCGACGCGATGCCGTTCGACCACGCCGCAGCGTTCAACCTCACCTACGGCACTTCGATGCACGCGCTTCGCCAGCGCGGCACCGTGCAGCCGGACGAGACGGTCCTCGTCCTCGGAGCCGCCGGGGGCTGTGGCAGCGCCGCCGTGCAGATCGCCAAGGCCATGGGCGCTCAGGTCATCGCCGTGGCGGGCGGACCCGAGAAATGCGCCCTGGCCGCCCGGGCCGGCGCCGACCACACCGTCGACCATCTCACCGAGACGGCGTTGTCGAGTCGGGTCCGAGAGATCACCGGCGGACGCGGGGTCGACGTGGTCGTCGACAACGTGGGTGGCGCCGACATCCGCGAGTACCTGCGGTGTCTGGCCTGGAACGGCCGATATCTCGTGGTCGGTTTCGCCGCCGGCACCGTTCCGACCGTGGCCCTGAACCAGACCATCCTCAAGTCGATCTCACTCGTGGGCGTGGCCTACGGCATGTCGGCCGGCGCCGATGCGCCCATGAACGACGCCAACCTCACCCAGCTCTTCGAGTGGTACGAGGCCGGCCTGTGCACACCGATCATCGGCCACCACTTCCCCTTCGACCGTGCCGCCGAGGCCATCAAGGTCATGCACGACCGAGGTGCACTCGGCAAGATCGTCATCACACGTTGAACAACCGCGGCGGCACGCTCGCACTCGCGACGCTGAACCGGGAATGATCCGGGACCAGGCACTTCTTGAGAGGGAGATTCTTCCCAGAAGCGATATCGCGGGCGCAAGGTCGGCCGCTCGGTTGTGGTGGGTCCCCCCGTACGGATGATGGGGGCCCCGCTGCGGCGCCCACCTCGTCGGCTGATCACACCTCGCCGTCGTAGAACTGGCGGGCCCACTTGCGGAGGACGCCAATGGGACCGTCGGCACTGACCAGGGGCGCCCGTTCCCGATACACCTTGTGCTCCCAGATCGGAACGTCACGAGCGGTGTTGGCACTGATCGAGTCGACCATCGCTCGACCGGTCGCTGAAATCTCCGTGGCCCCCTCACCTTCGTCGACGAGATAGAGCAGTCGCAGCTCCACGTGCTGGTCGTCGATGGGCGTGGTGGCGGTCAGGAAGCTCGTGCGCATGCCGGGCGGCGCATCGGGGGCCCCGCTGCGCAACCAGATCAACCCCAGCCCGAAGACCTCTTGCTCGACGACTGCCGTCCCGTCGGGATAGCGCAACTGTTGGCGCAACACGGGGCCGTCGGTCGTCACCTCCGACGTCGGCATGGGGTCGACGCCGTGCACCGCGAAGAAATGAGCGGTATCGGGAACGTTCTCGGCCACCTCCTGAACGTGCACCCGAATCCGCCACGATGCACTCTCGTACCCCACCCAGCCCGGAGCACCCCATTCGGCTCGATCAGGCATGTGCCAGGTGGGCACCCGCCCGGCTTCGTCGTAGTGCACCAGGATCAGGCCACTCGTCTCGTGCACCGTCCAACACGAGAGACCGACCGCCGGCAACGTGGCAACGACCCCGTTCCCCGCAGCGGCATAGGGGATCTCGGTGCAGAGCCCGTCGGTCCCGAAGCTCCAAAGGTGGAAGGGGCAGCGGATCGTCTCCCCCCGAACCTCGCCGCCGTAGCCGAGATGGGCCCCCATGTGGGGACAGTGGGCGTCGGCCACCACCGCCTGCCCGGCCTCGGTGCGAAAGACCACGAGCTCGCGTCCGAAGACCTGGAGTGGCGTCACCGACCCGATCGGCACCTCGGCCGACGTCGCGACGAGATACCACCCGGTCGGATAGGGCCGGAACGGATAGCGATAACCCGCCGAGATCATGGTGCCTCCACGTTCAGGGCCGATAGCCCAGGTGCTGGCGGGCGAAGCGCCGGATGGCCGGGGCACTCCAGTTGTCGTGGTCTTCACCGAACGCCGTGACGCCGTCGAAGGTCCATTCGGTGAGGGCGTTCACCGTGAACAGGTTGGGGTTCAGGTGCAGGCCCAGCCCGTTGAGCGTGCGGCCCTCGGCGTGCAGTGAGCGGCCCAGCTCGTCGGTGGCCTCGATGACGACCCGTTGCGGATATCCCGTCGACGACGATCGCTCGACGACATCGCGCCGGCCGGCCGCGAGCTTCGACCATGTGCCATCGCGCAGGAGATAGCCGTGGATGTTGAGACAGCCCGTTCCGGCATAGTTCATGCTGATCATGTGGAATGCGTCCGATGCCGACGCGGTGCCGTAGCTGTATCCACCGTTCGGGGCGGGAGAGCCAGTCAGCCCTTGGCCGAACTGGGTGCGCACCCCCCAGGACCGATCACGAAACCCGTAGGAGTCGACCGATATCTCCTCGCCGCGCAGGACGACCTTCCCTTGGTAACGGCCCGGCTGGTCGAGATGCGAAGCGCCGAGATAATGGGGTGGAAGGACGGCCGTGAACGTGAGGTCGACGTGGAGCTCGTCGCCACCGTCGGGGTCGTCGTAACGCACCCGATAACTCGTGAGCGGCTCGAGGCACTGGTACCGGATCCCGTTCGGAAGCGAGATGTCGCTCAACGGTTGCGGCGGGATCGGCAGGTGCCAGAAGTTCTTGGCGTACAAGCAGTTCCAGAGCTGGTCGCCCTGATCGTCCCAGAAATACGCCCCTCCGGCCGCCACACCCTGGTTGGTGCGGAAGAAGGGATAGAGCTGCCCCGACAGGCGTCGCTCGGGAACCGTGAACGTGAACCAGCACGTCTCGGTCCAGTACGGGTCGTCGCTGGTCGGCGGATGGAACTCGTCGTCGGGATGCACGGGTGTCGCTCTTCCGTCAGGCGATCTCGAAGGGGCCCTTCCCCATCTGATCGCGAATGGTCACCACCGGGGGGTTGGTCATCGACCGGCGCTGCCAGTTGGCCCCGTCGACCACCAGGGTGTGGCCCGAGATGAATCGGGCGTAGGGCGAGGTGAGGAAGGTGGCCGCCCAGCCCAGCTCGCGGAGACGACCGACCCGGAGCGCCGGTTGGCACGCGTCCCTGTCGCTGGTGCGCACCAGATTGCTCTGGATGTCGGCGGTCATGTCCTCGTGGGGGAACAGCCCAGGCACGAGACCGTTGACCTGGATCCCGTAGGGGCCCCATTCGACGGCCAACGTCTCGGTCATGTTCTTGACCCCGGCCTTGGCCGCGGCCGAGTGGGCGAACCCGGGACCGCCGGTCCAGGCATACGAGGCGCCAACGTTGACGATCGAGCCGAAGGTCCCGATCGCCAAGTGACGCCGGCCGAACTCACGGGAGCAGAAGAACGTGCCGTTCAGCGTGATGTCGACGACCGTGCGCCACGCGTTGGGCGACATGTCCTCGGCCGGCACCGGGAAGTTCGCCGCGGCGTTGTTGACGAGCACCCCGGGCAGGCCGAATCGATCCTCGGCCGCGTCGAAGGCCGCGGCGATCGACTCGGGGTCGCGGATGTCGCAACCGACCACGAGCACCTTCCCCCCCATGGCTTCGATGGCTTCCTGGCCCGCCGCGAGATGATCGGGCTTACGGCTGGCGATCACCACCGCGGCGCCCAGACGGGCGTACTCCTGGGCAATGGCCTTGCCCAGACCGGTGCCGCCGCCGGTGACGAAGACGGTGGTCTCGTCATAGGTGCCGGCGGGCAGGGCCGATGCCCCGATCGCCGGCGGTTCGGGCATTCCCATGAGCTCTGCCATCGTCAACTCAGCTTCCCGTGTAGTGAGGATCGCGGCCTTCGGCGCGAGCCGCGCGGAACTCG
The DNA here is from genome assembly GCA_031362415.1 of Actinomycetes bacterium. Taxonomy (GTDB): domain Bacteria; phylum Actinomycetota; class Acidimicrobiia; order IMCC26256; family VFJJ01; genus VFJJ01. The sequence goes on from JANLSK010000245.1 coordinate 11,216, forward strand.
GCGAAGTCGTCGGACTTGTTGAGGAACGTCTGATAGAAGAGCTCGTCCTCCATCGAGGCCAGCAGCGACGGCTCCGAGAGATGCTTGACCACCCGGCGGGCCAGCTTCACCGCGATCGCCGGCGACGCCGCGATCTTCTCGGCCATCTCCCACGCCGTGTCGTCGAGCTTGTCGGGCGCCACGATGCGCGAGACGACACCGTGGCCGAGGGCCTCGGCGGCGTCCATCACCCGGCCCGTCAGCACCATGTCGGTCACCACGCCGTGGCCGCACATCTGGTAGAGACGGCCCACGCCCCCGGTGTCGGGGATCACCCCGTGACCCACCTCGGGGAGCATGAACCGAGCCCCCTCGGCCGCGATGCGGATGTCGCACAGCATCGCCCGCTGGAACGAGCCCCCGATGGCCCACCCCTGGATGGCCACGATGATCGGCGCCTCGATGTCGAAGATCTGCTGCACGCCCCTGACGCCGCGGGTCATCAGCTCGTGGTGGGTCAGGGTCGTCTGTTGCGTGCCGATCGAGCCAACGTCGCGCCCCGACGACCACGACTTGCCGTTGCCCCGCCAGATGACGGCCCGGATGTCGTTGCGCCCCTTGAGCTCGGTGAGCGCCTCGAACAACTGGACGTCCATGTCGTCATCGAACGCGTTGTGCTTGGCGACGTTGTCGTTGGTGAGCACCGCGATCGGGCCGCGGTACTCGAGTAGCAGTTGCCCCGCCATGTGTCGGCCGTCTCTTCCGTCGGGTCCAGGCCGAGCCGCTGAACCGAATCGGCGGCGACGCTAGGGGCTGGGCCGGCTGCGCTCAACCTGCCCGGCGAGCTCTCCGCTCACCGTAGCCCTGGTGCGACGACCACCGTCGTGGTGGTGGAGACCTCATCGAACTCGGAGACCCGTGCAACGACGGTGACGTCGTATGTTCCGGGCACCGGCACGAGGAGGGAGGCCTGGAAGTGGCTCGGTGTGACCGGCTCGAAGCCGACCTCGCTTGGCGCTACTTGACCGGCAACGTGGGTGAGTATCAACCGCACGCTCTCCGAGAAGTCGGCCGGAAGTCCGGCGTCATCGAGCAGATACAGATGCACGACGTTGGTACCGGCGCGCGCCGGATCGATCACCAGGTTGACCTGGCGCTGGCCGTCGAAGGCGAGATAGCCCGAGAACGGCTTGGAATCTGCGGCCTCGGCGGCGGCCTCGTGTGCCGGACGGGTAACGACCAGGGCCGAGGTGAGCGCGACCACCACGACCATCAGGGCCGCCTCGCCGCGGACGTTGCGGAGCATGGCAGCACGCCAGTGCGGCATTGACGTCGACGTCACCGTCTGGTCCGAAGTCGGCCCGGTTCCGGCCTCCGGCACCCACTTCCGCCGGTTCCGGAGGGCGAGTGCCCCGATGATCCCTACCAGCCCCAGCTTCACGAGAAGCAGGCGTCCGTATGTGGTGGAGGTGAGAGCCTCGATCGAGCGCGTCTGAGCGATGGCGTACGCCATCCCCGACGCGGCCACCGCCCCCAGGGCAACCGTTGCCAGACGGGAGAATCGGCGTACGAGCACACTCCGGTCGGCATCCGCGCTGGCGCCGGACGCGGCCGCAGGGGTCATCGCCGCCGAGCGTGCTTGGATCGTGACACCCGCGCGCAAGGCCAGCGCCAGGAAGACCACGCCGCCGAACCACACGGCAACTGCAGAGGCATGGGTGATGTCGGCGATCACCACCAGCGCCCGCGGAGTCGCCGTCCGGGTGTGGCCGGTGAGCGGGAAGGAGAGCACCACCACGAACGCTCCGACCACCGACGCGACGTAGCGCAGGCGGACGGGGAAGTTCGTCGCCATCGCCAGGCCGGCGACGAGCATCAACAGGCCGCCACCACGCACGAGGACGCTCGTCCCGAAGTCGTCGGCGAACGTGGCCCTCACCAGTGATCCGTCGGTGAACGCCCGACGGCCGATGCCCGAGGTCACGGCAGTTTGGATGAAGACCGAGGCACCGCCGGCCACGATGGCCACCAGCGCAGCACACGCGATGAGGCGGGCCTCCGCCAATCGGGCGGGCCGTGACCCGGCGACCAGCGCCAGGAACACGACCCCTCCGACAGCCAGGAGTGCTCCGGCGTAGCCCAGCCCCCGGACGATCCCCGCCGCCACGCGGTATCCCCGGTCCGACGGCTCATCGACCTGGCCCGTCAGCGCCGCTCGATCGCCCGTGACCGTTCCGATGCTGAAGGTGAACGTGCCCGTGATCACGTGGCTGTCCTCCGACAGGACCCGCCACGACACGAGCACCGAGCCCTCACCCAGGTCGGCGGGAAGGGGGATCCGCACCACCGAGGCGTCGGGGTCGAGGCTCGCCCGTCCCCGATCGACTCGCACGCCGTCGTCCGCGTACACCTTCACCGGATCGTCGGCGATCTCGACCGGCTCCGTGAAGCGCAGGACCAGTTCGGTCGGGGCCACGTCGAGGATCGCGCCCTCGATCGGGGTCGACTCGGCGAGGGAGGCATGGGCGAAGGCCGGAGCGGCACCGAAGACGGACACGACGGCCATCGTGGCGAACGAAATCGCCCCGAGGACCCCGAGGACCGCGACGCGACGGGAGAGACGCGTCGGCGGGGTCAGGGTGGTGACGGTAGTCATCGGTGCCGCGAGGGCCCGATCCGTCGGCGCGGCGCGGCGCGGCCCTCCGCCGGTCTGCCCGCTGTCACGAGCACCATGCGGACGGACCCGGCGCCCGATGCGATCAGGGCCACGATCGCCATGTACAGCACCCGGAGCGTGGCTGAAGAGAGTGTCGACGGCAGCACCGGCAACGTGATCGTGTCCGTCCGGCCGAACGCCCACAGGATCCCGATCATCGTGGCACCCAGCGTCGCCATCGCGCCCAGGTCGCGCCGATTGCGCTGATCGCGCCGGCGGGATATGAGCCGCACGCCCGCCGCAGCGAGTACGACGACGACGGTCGGGGTGATCAACTCGGTGGCTGCGCCCCGGAAGGCTGCGGGCTGGCCCCGCCATTCCCCCATTCCCACGACGAGCATCCCGGCGCCAGCCAGGCCGACAGCGGGCGCGCTCCACCGCAGCGACGCGGCCCCGAGCACCCACGACACGCCGGCGACAGCCAGACCCAAGGCGATCGTGGTGATCCGCCAGGTCGAAGCCACGTCGGGGTTCCATACCAGCTGGCCCGTGACGACCGTCGGCGTGCCGTCGACGACCACGGGGATCGTCCACTCCGAGGACCCGGCGACGAGGGGG
>JANLSK010000260.1:0-10895 GCA_031362415.1 Actinomycetes bacterium
ATGTGCTTGCTGGCGGTGACGATGCCGTCGGACGGTGGGCGCTGGCCCAGCTGGCCGCCGGGGTGGGGTCGTGTGGCGAGGTACCCGAGGTCGTCGCGGCCGACGGGGTTGCGGCTGCCGTGATCTCTGGTGACGGGTCGCTCCGGTGAAGCGGGTGGCTGCGCTCGACTTCGGGACCAACTCGACCCGACTGCTCGTGGCCGACGTGGCCGGTGACGGCACGCTCGTCACGCTCGATCGCCGGATGCGCATCACCCGGCTCGGTCAGGGCGTCGACGCCGATCGGCGGCTGCATCCCGACGCCATCGAGCGCACCGTCGATGCCGTGCGCGAGTACCGCGCCGCCATCGACGCGCTGGGCGTCACGGTCGTTCGGGGCACAGCCACGTCAGCGGCGCGCGACGCGGCCAACCGCGATGACCTGTTCGATGCCGTCGAGGCCGTGCTCGGCGCCCGTCCCGAGCTGATCTCGGGTGTCGAGGAGGGACGGCTCTCGTTCGCCGGGGCAACGGTTGGAGTGGCCGACGCGGTGGGGCCCGGCCCGTGCCTGGTGGTCGACATCGGTGGCGGGTCCACCGAGTTCGTGTACGGCGTCGTGGGCGACGCGGGGCGGGGGCCGGAGGGGGTCCTGTCCACCGACATGGGCTGCGTGCGCGTCACCGAGCAGTTCCTCGTGTCCGACCCGCCGGCGCCCGACGAGCTGGCCGCAGCGATCTCGGTGGTGCGGGTGCACCTCGACGACGTGGCCCGGGCCATCCCCCAGGTCGGCGACGTCCGCACGGTGATCGGCGTCGCCGGTACCGTCTCGACGGTGGCCGCCGTCGAGCAGGGCTTGGCCGCCTACGACCGCGATCGCATCCACCATTTCTCGCTCACCCGCGAGGCGGTCGAGGATGTGTTCCGCACGCTGGCCACCGAGCGGGCGGCCGATCGCCGACACAATCCCGGGCTCGACCCCGCTCGGGTCGACGTGATCGTCGGCGGCACGCTCATCCTCGCCACGATCATGCGCTGGCTGGGACTCGACCGGATGCTCGTCTCGGAGTCGGACATCCTCGACGGCATCGCCCTCGACCTCGCCCGTCGCTGAGGGGGGGTTGGGCTGGGCTGGGCTCAGGAGACGCTGGCGACCGAGGGGCCGGTCTCGAAGGTGACGGTGGCGACCTGGGGAGGGCCGATCACCACGACGCAGTGGGCGTCGGACGCGCCGGGGACGGCGTTGGTGATGCTGCCGTCGAGGGCGCCCATCCGCACGGCCTCGTTGCGACTCTTGGCCACGAAGTCGGCGACCCGGGTGCAGTCGCCTTCATAGCCGGGCCATGAGTACACGATCGTCTGCTCGACGGCCGGCCCGCTCGTGGCGTCGATGGCCGTGTAACCCGCAGCGCGCAGACGGTTGCCCATCCCCGTGGCCTGACCGGCGACGCCCGATTGGCCGTTGACCGAGAGCACGTGGACCTGGTCGAGCGTGCGGACGGCCGACCCGTCGGCGCTCGCCTGCTGAGCCGGTGGGCCTGGCGGGAAGGCTGTCGCGGTCTGGGCCTGTCGGGTCTGTTGATCGTCGCCCCGAAGAGCCTCGATGGCGATGCCCACGAGCACGCCGACCACGAACGTCATGATCGCCAGGGTGCGGGCCCGGCGACGTTGGATCCGTCGCTCCCATCGGGAGCTGTGCCGATACCCTGGCCGCAGCAGGTCGTAGCCCGCCGGGTCGTATCTCGGCCGGTCGTCGTCGGGTTCATAGCCCGGGTCGATGCCGTCGTGCTCGACCCCGTCGGGATAGACGACGTCGATCGTGCGCAGGTCGATGGTGGGATCGGCTGCGCCGTAGCCGCGGGATGGGCCGAGCACGCGTTCTGTGAGGTCACGGAGGTTCGGCATCGCACGCTCCTGGCATGTCAGGCTGGCCACCATGGTAAGTGAGCGACTGCTGCTGGGACCGGGACCCTCGAATCCACACCCCGAGGTGATGTCGGCCATGACCCGGCCCATGCTCGGCCATCTCGACCCCGAGTTCCTCGCGCTCATGGACGAGACCTGCGAGCGGCTGCGCCAGGCCTTCCGCACGACCAACGCACTCACGCTGCCCATCTCGGGCACGGGTTCGGCCGGGATGGAAGCCTGCTTCGTGAACCTCGTCGAGCCGGGCGACACGGTGATCATCGGCGTCAACGGTGTGTTCGGCGAGCGCATGTGCGACGTGGCGTCGCGATGCGGCGCCTCGGTGATCAGGGTCGACGTACCGTGGGGACGGGCGATCGACCCACAGGCGTTGCTGGACGCCCAGGCCGCCGCCCCCCACGCCCGGCTCGTGGCCGTCGTGCACGCCGAGACCTCCACGGGCGTGCTGAGCGACATCGAGCCGCTCCGGGCCCTGCAGGACACCGACACGCTCCTCCTGGTCGACACGGTCACCTCGCTCGGCGGCGTGCCGTTGGAGGTCGACCGCTGGGGGATCGACGCCTGCTACAGCGGCACCCAGAAGTGCCTGGGCGTGCCGCCGGGGCTGTACCGGTCACCTTCAGCGAGCGCGCCGTCGCCCGTCTCGGGGCTCGGAAATCGCCCGTGCAGTCGTGGTACCTCGACCTCGGGATGATCGGCGCCTACGTTGGGTCTGCCCGCAAGTACCACCACACGGCGCCGGTCACCATGGTGTTCGCATTGCATGCCGGCCTCGGCGTGCTGCTGGACGAGGGGCTGGAGGCGTCGCAGGCTCGCCACGCCGCCGTGGGCTCACGGCTCCAGGAAGCCTTGCCCGGCTTGGGGTTCCGCCTGTTCGCCGAGGAGGGCCGCCGGCTGCCGCAGCTCACGTCGTGCTGGCTCCCCGACGATCTCGACGAGGCCGCGCTCCGGCGAGCTTTGCTCACGGGTTACGGCATCGAGGTCGGCGGCGGGATGGGTGAGCTGGCCGGAAAAGGCTGGCGCATCGGCCTCATGGGCCACAACGCCCGCGACCGGAGTGTCGTGACCCTGCTCGGCGCCCTCCTCGACATCCTCGGGTAGCCCCTGCCGTCCGATTCTGAGCATTGTTCACTTGGACATCCCCGGTGACGTCGTACTGAACAATGCTCGGCTGGGGCTGGTGGACAAGGGCGGTAGCGGGCTACCGAAACATGGTCTGGCGGTAGTAGCGGAGCTCCTCGATCGACTCGACGATGTCGGCCAGGGCCCGGTGGCCCTCTTTCTTATCGGGCCGCTTGCGGAATGCCTCCGGGTACCACCGGCGGGCCAGTTCCTTCACCGACGACACGTCGACCGAGCGGTAGTGGAGATGGGCGTCGACGGCGGGCAGGTAGCGCACGAGGAAGCTGCGGTCCATGCCGATGGTGCTGCCACACAACGGCGACGTCTGGGCCGGGACATGCTTCTGGAGGTACGCGAGCGCTGCCTCGCCGGCCTCAGCCAACGACACGGTGGAGGCTCGGATCTGCTCGAGCAGGCCCGACTTGGTGTGCATGTTGGTGACGAAGTCGTCCATGGTGGCCATGGCCTCGGGCGGTTGGTGCACCACGAGGTCGACACCCTCGTCGAGCACGTTCAACGCCGAGTCGGTGACGAGGAACGCCACCTCGACGATCACGTGCACCTGCGCGTCGAGGCCCGTCATCTCGAGGTCGCACCAGACCAGCAGATCCTTGGGATCGACACCACCGGCACCGTCAGCACCTGTAGCACCGGTGGCACCGTCAGAGACCTCGGGACGGGGAGGCGACGGGGAATCGGTCACGCTCGGGAGCCGGGCGCGCCAGCCGCGGCGCCGAGGAGGCCCGGGTTGCGGCTCTGCATGAGCACGTCGCCCGGTCCGGTGAACTCGAAGACCAGACCCTCGCCCGACTTGATGCTGTTCATGATTCCGCCGGCTGCCTTGCGCAGCGACATCGAGATGGTGTGCTCGTAGGCGACGAGGTGACCCGAGTCGACCACGACGCGCTCGCCCGGCTGGAGCGTGACGACGTCGAGGGCGCCGTAGCACGAGAGCACGCACTCGCCGGGACCGGTGGCCCGGGCGAGGAACGCGCCCTCGCCGCCGAACATGTTCTTGAAGCCGGCGAACTTGGTGTCGATGGTGACCGTCACCGCCGAGCACAGCCACGAGCCTTTGGAGATGTTGAGCGGCGACGTGGCGTCGAGTGTGGCGACGAAGACGTCGCCGGGCAGCGCCGGCGCGATGTCGACCCATCCACCTGACGGTGAGGCGGTGAACGTGGAGATGAACAGCGACTCGCCGCCGAGCACGCCACGCTTGAGGGAGCGCATGAGTCCGCCCTCGGCGGCGGCCGCGAGGGTGATGCCGTCGGAGTGGGCCATCATGGCGCCGGATTCGACCTTCACCTGCTCGTTGGGGCCGAGGATGGCCCGGGCACAGGCGAAGCTGGGACTGTGGCGGATGTCGACTTGCATGGCCCCACGCTACATGGGCCGCCGACGCCCGTGGTTCCACTCGCCGGCGCTCGAAGTCGAGCCTGAAGCAGGGCCTGAAGGTGACGGTGTTCCAGGGCGGACGCCTCGGACGGGCTGCCCGGACGGGCTGTCTGACCACGAGCTCGACCACTACCCTTGGAGATCGTGCTCCGCCGCGCGCCGTCGTTGGGACACTCCACCTACACCGTGATCGCTCGCCGCCTCGGCCTGCGCCCCCTCGACGCGGCTGATTGGTCGGCCTGGCGTGACGTGCGCGTGGCGAACCGGGAGTGGCTCGAGCCGTGGGAGCCCCGCCCCGATCGCCACGTGAGCGATCCGCTGCGCGATCCCCAGGCCTTCCGGGAGCGCTGCGCCGCGCTCACCCGCCAGCGTCAGCTCGACACCACGCACCAGTTCGGCATCTTTCTCGCTGACGGGTCGTTCGCCGGCGAGATCAGCCTCCAGGGGATCCAGCGGGGGGCGTCGCAACTGGCGTCGCTCGGGTACTGGATCGACCGGCGCCAGGCCGGCAACAACTACATCCCCGAGGCCTGCGTCGCCATGCTGCGCTACGCATTCGAGGACATGCGCCTGCACCGGATCGAGGTGGCGATCGTCCCCCGCAACGACCGCAGCCGGCGCATCCCGGCCAAGTTGGGCCTGCGCGAAGAGGGTCTGGCGACCCGCTTCCTCCAGATCAACGGCGTGTGGGAAGACCACGTCCGCTACGCCATCACCGCCGAGGAGTGGGCGGAGCGTCGCGCCAGCCTCATCGACCACTGGCTCGGTTGACGGGCCGGGCGGGGAGTGGAGGGGCGGTTCAGCGGCCGGAGACCTTGGTGCGCATTGAGGCGAGGAGCTCGGCGGCGAACGGTTGCTTCGATGACCAGACCTGGGGGCCGGTCTCGTAGTCGACGGCTTCGGCGTGGGCGGCCAGAGCCGGCGTGGCGCGCATGGTCTGCTTGACCCTGATGGCCAGCTCCCGGGGAGCGTTGGCGGCGACCGCGGCGAACGACACGGCCGCCCCGAGCAGCTCGTCGTCGGCCACGCAACGGTGGCTGAGCCCGGTGGCGGCCGAGGTTGCGCCGTCGACCGTCTCGCCGAAGAGCACCATGGCCGCCGCGGTCTGCGGGCCGACGAGCCGGTCGAGCAACCACGTGCAGCCGCCGCCGGGGTGCAGGCCGATCTCGAGAAAACGGGTGATGTATCTGGCCGAAGTGCCGGCGATGCGCACGTCGGCGGCCAGGGCCATGTTCAAGCCGGCGCCCACGGCCGCGCCGTTCACCGCGGCGACCGTCGGCAGCGGGCAGCTCGCCAGGCGCAGGAAACCGCGATAGATGCCGCGCAGCGCGGCGGCACGGTCGGTGTCGGAGTCGCCGGCCATGGCGAGGTCGCCGAGGTCGGCGCCGGCGCAGAAGGCCTTGCCGGCACCGGTCACCACGACCGCCCCAACTCCATCGTCGGCCTCGATCTCGTCGAACGCCACCACGATCTGGTCGATCATCGGCATCGTGAGGGCGTTGCGACGCTCGGGATGATCGAGCGTGAGGACCGCGACACGGTCGCGGCGTTCCAGGTGCACCAAGGTGTCGGCCATGGGCGTCAGGTTAGGGTTGCCGCCGATGCCTTCGACGAAGGCGGCGATGCGGTCGTCGTGGGCCCACACCCCGGACACGTTGACCGTGCCGGGCACCGTGCGATCGCACTTCCTAAAGCAGGGATCGGGTTGCTGCCCAGAGGGTTGGGTTTCCACGGTCCGTGGGTAGCCGACGACGATGTCGACGGACCCCTACGAGCTGGTGCTTCTCGGTGTGGGAGTCCTGGTGCTGGTTGCTGCCTGGCTGCCCGCCCGGCTGAATCACCGCCCCCTGTCGTTGCCCATCGTGTTGGTCGGCCTGGGCGCGCTGATCTTCTCCCTCCCGGTGGGGTTCGAATCCGACCGGATACGACACGGCGAGTGGTTCGAGCGAACCACCGAGTTCGGGGTGCTGGTGTCGCTGATGGGCGTGGGGCTGAAGCTGGACCGCCCCTTGGGATGGCGGTCCTGGGCCACCACGTGGCGGCTGCTGGCACTCGGGATGCCGTTGACCATCGCCATGGTGGCCGGTCTCGGCCTGCTGATCAGGCTTCCGCTCGCCGCCGCGCTGTTGCTGGGCGCGTGCCTGGCGCCGACCGACCCGGTGCTCGCCGCCGACGTCCAGGTCGGCGAACCGTCGACCGGCGACTCCGCTGATGCGGACAGGACCGACCGGACGGACAGGACGGACAGGACCGGCAGGACCGAGGACGAGGTCCGCTTCTCGCTCACCAGCGAGGCCGGCCTGAACGACGGGCTGGCGTTCCCGTTCGTTTACGCAGCGTTGGCGATCGCCGATGCCGACGGATCCGTGACCGTCGCCGGGGTGCTGCGGTGGATCGCGGTCGACATCGGATTCCGACTGGCTGCTGGCGTGCTGATCGGCTGGATGGCGGGTCGTCTCCTCTCGTGGATGATCTTCGCCGAGCATCGCTTCGCCGGTCTCGCGTCGAGCGCAACCGGGTTCGTCGTGCTGGCAGCGACGCTCGTCGCCTACGGAACTGCGGAGTTGGCGCATGGCTACGGGTTCGTCGCAGTCTTCGTGGCCGCACTCACCATCCGTTCCGGCGAACGGCGCCACAGCTACCACAACGTGCTCCACGATTTCGCTGACGAGATCGAGCAACTGCTGATCGTCGGATTGCTGATCCTGCTCGGGGGGGCGCTGGTCGATGGTCTCCTCGCCGGGCTGACCCTCGCCGGGCTGGCCGTCGGTCTCGCAGCGGTGTTCATCGTCCGGCCGCTGGCCTGTCGGCTTGCGCTCGTCGGTAGCCCCATGACCCCGCCCGAGCGTCGAACGGTGGCGTTCTTCGGGATCCGCGGGATCGGTTCGTTCTACTACCTCGCCTACGCGGCCACGAGCCACGACCTGCCCGAGATCGACCTCCTGTGGGGGATCGTCGCCGTCACCGTGCTCCTGTCCATCGTGGTGCACGGCGTGGCCGCCACCCCCGTCATGCGCCGACTCGACCGCTTGAGGAGACAACGAGCCCATGCCCGTCGCCGAACCGCCGGCGTCGGCTCGGTGGCGCCCCGACCCGAAGCGCCGAGTGTGCGCCTCCCGTGATGGAGCCGGTCACCTTCCCCGTGTTCGGCAGCGCTGAAACTCGAGGCATCGAGCCGAATCTGGGCTGACCGGCCATGGCGATTGTCGACGGTGCCAGGGGTAGCTTGGCGGCGATGGCCACGACGGAGGCGGTTCCCGACACCCCGGCCGAACCTCGGCCGAGCGGTGCGCTCTCGTCGTTGCGTCATCCTGATTTCGCGCTCTTTTGGACGGCTGCGCTCATCTCCAACTCGGGCACGTGGATGCAGAGCATCACCGTCCCCTACGTGCTCTACGACATGACTGGATCGAAGACCTGGTTGGGTGTGAGTGCCGTCGCCTCGTTCGGGCCCGGTCTGCTGATGGGCCCCCTCGCCGGGACGCTCGCCGATCGCTTCCCCCGCAAGCGGATCATCCTCATCACCCAGTCGGTCTCGATGCTCACCGCCTTCGCCTTGTGGGCGTTGTGGATCAGCGATCGGGCCACCCCGAACCGGTTGGTGGGTCTGGTGATGGTGAGCGCGCTCGCCGGCGGCATCAACATTTCGGCGTGGCAGTCGTTCGTGCCGCTCCTCGTACCGCGCGAGAGCCTCATGAGCGCAGTGCGCCTCAACTCCATGCAGTTCAACGCCGCCCGAGCATTCGGCCCCGCGGCAGCCGGGCTCATCCTGCGCTGGAAGGGGCCTGCCGGCACCTTCTTCGGGAATGCCGTCTCGTTCCTGGTGGTCCTGGCGGCACTGCTCGCCATCCGACCCAACCAACAGCACGTCGCCGGGGTCAAGGGCCGCTTCCGAGACGAGTTCCGTGACGGGCTGCGCTTCCTGCGGGGCAAGCCCGGTCTGCTGCACCCGATCATCACCATTGCCGTGATGGGCATGTTCGGATCGTCGATTGTCCAGCTCGCCGCCGCGTTCTCGCGTGACGAGTTCGATCAGGCGGAGTCGGGTTTCGGGTTCCTCGTCGCCATGTTCGGCATCGGCGGCATCGTGGGCTCCATCGCCATCCTCTGGTTGTCGGAGCGGGTCACCCGGTCGCAGACGTCGCTGGTGGGAATCTTCGTGTTCGTCGCCGGCGTGGAGCTCCTCGGCTGGGGCCCGCACTACGTGTTCGGCCTCGCCGGGTTGTTCCTCATGGGCGGCGCCTGGGTGCTCAACGCCGTGTCGCTCAACACGTCGATTCAATCGCAGGTGTCCGACGACTACCGCGGCCGGGTGATCTCCTTGTATCTCATGACCCTCATGGCCGCCACGCCACTCGGCGCGCTCATCGGTGGCCGACTGGGCGACATCGTGGGGCTGCGAGCCACGGTCGTCGGGGCCGGTGCGGTGCTCCTCGCCTACGGGATCGTCGCCGTCGTGCGGATGGACCGGCTCCGAGCCATCGACACCGACGTGGTCACATCCTCGGCGCTCGGTAGTCCCTAGTCTCGGGGCCTCATGGCTCGGCTCGTGCTCATCCGTCACGGTGAATCGCTCTGGAACGCGCAACGGCGCCTCCAGGGCCATGACGGCGTGGGCCTCTCGCCCAAGGGCCATCAGCAGGCCCGGCTCACGGCGTCGTGGGTGAGCGCTCAGTACCCCGGAGCCCTGCTCGCCTGCTCCGATCTCGAACGTGCGGTGGAGACCGCCGGCGCCATCGGCGATCGGCTCGGTCGGGTCTCACGGGTCGTTCCTGCGCTGCGCGATCGCGACCTCGGCTCCTGGTCGGGGTGCGCGGTGCCCGACCTCGAGCGGGACGAGCCCGAGCGGGTCGGCCGGTGGCGGGCCGGCCACGACGTGTTCCCCGAGGTGGGCGGGGAATCCAACGAGGCCATGGTGCAGCGGGTCGGTGAGGGCCTCAGCGATCTGCTCGACCTCGTCGTGGAGCGGGGCTCGGTTGTCGCCGTCACCCACGGGGGACCCATCTTCTGGAGCGTCCCGGCGCTGTGCGCCATTCCCCGAGGCGCGCTGGGCGGGCCAGCCAACTGTGGCGTCACCGTGCTCGAGACGCGCGACCGGCGAAAGTGGCGCCTGTTGGCGTACAACCAGACCACCCACCTGAGCATGCCCAACGGGAAGGGATGATCGCGGTGAAGCCCTTCAGGTTCGGGATCCAGATGCCATTCATGGGTGTGCGCTCGGGGCGCGAGGTTGTCGCCGCGACCCGGCGGGCGGAGGAGCTCGGGTACTCGGCGGTCACGATCTCCGACCACTTCTCGGCGCAGCTCGCACCCTTGCCGGTACTGGCCGCGGTGGCGGCGTCGACCGAGCACATCGCCATCGGCACGGTCGTGCTGGCCAACGACTTTCGGCATCCCGTGATGCTGGCCAAGGACGCCGCCACCGTCGACGTGCTGTCTGACGGGCGCCTCGAGCTCGGTATCGGGGCGGGCTGGGACCGGGCCGAGTACGAGGCTGCCGGGATCGACTGGCACACGGCCGGGGTGCGTGTCGACCGTCTGACCGAGGCGGTGGCCGTTCTCAAAGGCCTGTGGGGGCCTGCGCCGCTCACGTTCCGAGGGCACCACTACTCCACGACCGGTCTGAACGGTCTCCCAAAACCCTTGCGCCCCTTGGGAATACCGCTGTTCATCGGTGGCGGTGGCCGACGTATCCTCACGTTGGCCGCCCGAGAGGCCGACATCGTCGGCGTGAACATGAACCTGGCCGGGGGCGATCTGGCCGCGGCGGGCCCCACCGGGTTGGCGAGTGCGTTCGACGAGCGAGTCGGCTGGGTTCGTGACGCCGCCGGCCCGGATCGCTTGTCCCGTCTGGAGTTGGCGATCAGGGTGCACATGGCGGCCGTGCTCTCCGACGGCGCGTCGGCTGGTGATCGACGAGCCGCAGCGGAGCGGGTGGGCGGCCCGCTGGGGCTGACGGGCGAGCAGCTGCTGGAGTCGCCTTCGGCGCTGGTGGGCACGGTCGATGAGATCTGCGCCGACCTCTTGGCTCGCCGCGATCGGTGGGGCTTCTCGTACGTCACGCTGAGCCAGCCCATGCTCGAGCCCTTCGCGCCGGTGGTGCAGCGTCTCGCCGGTCGGTAGCGTGCGCCCGTTCCCACCCGTTTCTCCCACGGAGCTGCCCCATGGCCAAGGCCCTGCTGTTCGTCGAGTCCCGTCCCGCGACGCCCGCACAAGCCGACGAGTACAACGACTGGTACCAGACCGTGCACCTCAAGGAGGTGTGCGCGATCCCGGGTTTCGTGGCCGCCAGCCGGTACCGCCAAGCCGACGCCCAGCCCATGGACGGTTCGCCGTCCGGCACGTTCCTCGCCATCTACGAGGTCGAGTCCGACGACCTGCCGGCCACCTACGCGGCTCTCATCGGTGCGGCCGAGTCGATGAACATGAGCGAGTCGCTGGGAATGGATCCCATGCCCACCATGACCACGTGG